>CAZVNF010000373.1:0-1528 GCA_964628215.1 uncultured Draconibacterium sp. | reverse complement strand
CAGGTATTTGTTTGTGCACACAGGCTTCCCGCCATCATAAACAAAGCAACAATGGCCAATAACACAGGATTGTTTTTCATGGGTTTGGGGTTTAGTTATGCAATATTCGTGTCTGATGAATGTTCTGGACGGGTATTCACAGCATTTCCCCTTACCTTCGCTTCGTTTCAGCCTGAAATCAAACCTGTGAAAACGTTCACAAAAATAATGCGTCAAACAGCAAAATGCAAGAAATTGTATTAACAATGATCATACAATTGAGGGAAGTAGGGTCGTGTCCTATCTAATCTCAAGTCTTTTGAATGATATGAACATGTTTTATTAAAAAGCCCAACAATTAACCCATAATTATTTGATTCGATTAATGAAAAGCAGGTTCAACTCATCTGTTGATGGCAAAAACCAATCATGATGGCCTCCCCCTCTGCTGGCAACCAGTATTAGTTGCACATTTGTGTGGGTTTCAACTGGATTCCTGGGGGGGGGAATTTAGCAATGCATAAAATTCACATTTCGGATGTCAGATTTCACATTTCCGGTTGAACTCAAAGGCATGCGCAACCAGCAAGCCCTGTTTATATTGGATATCGCATTTAGTTCTTTATTAATTTGATTATCTCAACATGATTTTCCGAGTAAACCCTGATAAAATAGAGGCCGGGCTTCAGGTCGGAACCGGAACACTGGTATTCCAGTTCTCCTTGCAAGGCTTTGGAAAAAATGTTAACGCCGTTCATATTGTAGATCTCGATCTGCTTCAACCCGTTATTTTCTGATGCGATCAGTTCAATCGTGAACATGCCGGAGGCGGGATTTGGATACACCCTCACCCTGTTTACACTCATATGCCCGGGAACAGCAGTCATCACATCAGGGGCTGCATCGCTATTGTTCACCAACGGGTTCGGCAGGCTTGAACAATAGTGGTTGTCGGCAGTGATGCTCGCATGCAGGTATCCTCCTGAAAACACACGGGTGCCGGATAAAATGGAAATTTTTTGACCGGCAACCAGTATCGCACTACCGCCGTTGGTTACAACAAATGTCTTTCCATTACCGGCTACCGTCAATACCCCGGTGGCATCATAGCAGTTGGACACGCCACTGCCGATTTCGATGTTTGCAAGTTCCTGGTTGGCAGGAGTAGTCGAGCTTTTAACCCCGGTAAAGGAACCGAAGCCCGTTAGACCGGTCGCTGAAAGCTGATGGGTGGCAGGGTTAGTGAGCCCATAAGTAACCCAGGGAAGGGGGTTGACCCTGGAACAGGATAAAACATCCTCATTTCCTGTAACATCCGCAGGAACATACTGAAAAACAGCGTTGCAGTTGAAACTGCTAAAACCCCATGATGTAAGATTCCAGTATCGGTTAAGGTAATTTCCGGTGATCGATGGGTCGGGATATTTCGAATTGGCCAGGGTCAGGCCAACAAATCCTGAATTAGCAGTCGTGACCTGCGTAAAGGAGAGTGATACCGGAGAATAATCGGCTGTTCCGGTTGTGTCGCCAACAGGGAAAGTAAAAGGCC
>CAZVNF010000372.1:0-1573 GCA_964628215.1 uncultured Draconibacterium sp. | reverse complement strand
GTAACTAATCAGTTTAAAAATAAAACTACGTTATTAACAATTTTCAGTATTCCTACCAGCGGTTTTATGTAAAAATAAGTTGCTGGTCTGCAAATACGTAGGTTGTTAACAGAAAATGTTTGTATGCGTTGATAAATAAGCAGTTGCGTTCTTTGATATAGTGGATTTCAGGGTTAGATTTGTGGTATAAAACGTACAGATGCCTGATCAAATAACAATGAATGAACTGATTCACCTGGTAAAAGAACAGGCGCAGAAAATTGTTATGTTGGAGGAAAAACTCGGCAAACTGGAACTTGAACTTGAGAAATACAAAGTGCGGAAAGATAGTAATAACAGTTCCGTTCCACCTTCTAAGGATGAGAATCGACCGCCACGTACCAGTAGCCTTCGGCAGAAGAGCGACCGCAAAGTAGGTGGCCAACCCGGTCATGAAGGAAAAACGCTGGAAATGACCCAGACTCCTGATCAGATTATTGAGCACCGAGCCTGTTTTTGCCCTGAATGCGGCAAAGACCTGAACAACCAATCCTTTGAGCTTTTTGGCAAACGACAGATTATCGACATTCCAACGATTAAACAAGTTGTGACCGAACACCAGGTTTATCGGTGTAAGTGTACGTGTGGGAGAGTTGTAGAAAGTGTGTTTCCTGCCGGGGTAGATAGCCCGGTCAGCTATGGCAGCAACATTGAATCTCTTGTGGGATACCTCAATGTCAGGCAATATCTGCCGTTTAAAAGGCTTCAGGAGATGTTGCACGACTTTTTGGGTACAACCATAAGTGAAGGCGGGCTGCATTGTCTGCTTGGCCGGCTGGCAGCCAAAGGTGCTGATGCCTATGAATTGATCCGGCAAAGCGTTTTGAGCAGCAGTGTTATTGGCACGGATGAAACAGGCATGAAAGTCAATGGGAAAAAGCACTGGTTCTGGACATGGCAAAACAATCATGCTACATATATTACTGCCTCTACCAATAGGGGAACTGCAACGATTGATAAACATGTTACGAGCATATCGAACGACACTACCCTTGTACATGATTGTTGGAAAGCACATTTTCAAACCCCGGTGGGCAGGCACCAATTGTGTACGGCTCATCTGGAACGCGAAACCATTTACCTTGAGAAACTTTACAAGATAACCTGGCCGGAGAGGTTCCGTAACATGCTTAGCAAGTCCCAAAAACTTAAAAAGGAATTTTCCACTACTGATTATTATAGTCCGAACCAAGCCAGAGACAACCTTGAAATGGAGTTGGATGTTTTGTTGGAAGAGCTGTTGGAGCCGAAACATAAAGAATTGGTTACTTTTCAAAAGCGAATTATCAAGTACCGTGACCATATTTTTACATTCCTTTACCATCCAGATGTCCCTCCTGATAACAATGGTTCAGAAAGGGCAATCCGAAATGCTAAAGTGAAACAGAAAATATCCGGACAGTTCAAAATATTATATGCTGCTGAAAATTTTGCCATACTGAGATCCATTATTGATACTGCCATTAAAAATGGACAGAATGTATTGTTTGCTTTAAACACTGTTGCCAATTATAAATCAAACTGATTAGTTACA
>CAZVNF010000371.1:0-1677 GCA_964628215.1 uncultured Draconibacterium sp. | reverse complement strand
ACTTCACTGTCATCAGGTTGCGGAACATTTCATGCCTTTACCGGGGCCCGGCCGGCGACCTGCCCTGAGGCAATTATCACGGGGGCTCATGCATTCTGCGGTTCATCCGTACTTTCCGCTGCATCTTCCACGAATGGCAACGGAACCATAACTTCGTACCGATGGCAATTAAACGGAAATAAAATTCAGGGAGCATACAGCGTAACCCACACCGCTTCCTTATCCGGAGACTATACTGTTGTAATATCAAACTCTAACAACTGTACGGCAATATCTGAGGTGTTCACCGTTGTGTGTTATCCGGCATTGAATGCCGGCACCATTGCCTCCGGCCAGACAATCAATTACGGCATGATACCGGCTTTGCTTACCGGAACGATGCCATCCGGGGGCATCTCACCCTACAGTTACCAGTGGCAGCAATCAGGTGACGGGATAACTTTCAGTGATATCACCGGGGCAACCAACCTGAACTATCAGCCGGGGGCATTGACTTCAACGACCTGTTATCGCATGATTCAAACATCGGCAACAGTGTGTGATACCTATACCAACGTGATTTTGATCACGGTGATTCCGCAGGTACTCGCCCAAATTTCTTTGACGAATACAACCGTATCAACCGGACAGGTAATATGCTACAACGCCACCCAAACCATTACGACAGCCGGCAACGGCACCTATTTCATTGTTCAGCCAGGTGGCAGTACAACTTTAATCGCCGGGCAGAACATTCTCTGCTATCCCGGAACCAATGTTTATCCCGGAGGTTATATGCATGGGTACATTGCACCTGCAGGACCGTTTTGCATGCAACCAGCGTCGATGGTGACAGCGACAGGCGAACCCGGGAATCAAATGTCCGACAGTGAAAAAACCTTTTTTACAATATATCCGAATCCGACTACAGAAGGGTTTTTCCTGGAAATAAAGAACCCCGGGGAACTTTCGGATGTAAAGGTCGAAATGTATGGCAGCCTTGGCGAAAGGTTGCTGAAAACCACCCTGGCTGGAAGCAGCAAATACTATCTGAACCTGTCAGGCAATCCCGCCGGCATCTATTTCATCCGCGTGGTAAGCGGTAAAAATGCCGGAACCGGCAAGATCATCAAACAGTAATTAACAGGATTAACAAGGACCTGGGGTTACCGGGCGGCACAAGGCAGAAAAATGCTGATGTTCCGCCCGGTATCTTTTTATGCGCAAACCTGGTATCAGGCGCCTTTCATTTTAAAAACCATGGCATAAAGTACCATCTGTTTCATCATCGACGACAGCCCGTTGCTTCGTGTGGGCGAAAGATGCTCCTGCAACCCGATCTGGTTGATGAATTCCAGTTTGGTGGCGACAATGTCGGCGGGGGTTTGTCCCGATAGAACCCGGATAAGCAAACTCACGATTCCCTTGGTGATAATGGCGTCACTGTCGCCGGTGAAAACAACCTTTCCTTCCTGCAATGAAGCGTGAAGCCATACCTTCGACTGGCATCCGGTGATCAAATACTGATCGGTTTTATATTGTTCATCAATCACCGGCAGGGTTTTCCCCAGTTCAATCAGGTAGTTGTATTTATCCATCCAGTCATCGAACATGGAGAATTCGGAGATGATCTGGGATTCGGTTTCGGAGATGGTCATACAGGGCAGGTTTGATGGGCAAAGGTAGGGAAAAAAGGTG
>CAZVNF010000370.1:0-1705 GCA_964628215.1 uncultured Draconibacterium sp. | reverse complement strand
TCATTGTTTATCAATTACTTGAAAAACGAAAACAGAAAGAGTGTCGAAGTCAGGAAAATCTTTGTTTGAATGGACTGTTTTTTTTATAAAAAAACCCGGAAGGCAGATCCTTTCAGATCGTCCCCCCCGGGTTGCGGTTATCGTGCGTGGCGTTTTATCTTAATTTTACAAGCTTAAAGGTTTTAATATAAGTATCATTAACCATGATTTTCACAAAATACAACCCATGCAGGAGATCGGGCATTGAGAATTCATGTTTCATTTCACCCGTGATCTCTTTTTCCATGATCCGCTCTCCGCACATGTTGTAAATTTCAACCATCACTTTCCCGAACAGGCTTGCACTTTTTTGTTCAATGGTGAAATTTCCGGATGTCGGATTGGGATAAAGAGAAAAGACCGGGTTCGTTTCCTGAACAAATGGCTCATCTTCCCCGGCGATCGTTGACGGAATGGCAGGAGATTTTTGTCCGCAGTACTGATTGGTACTTGTGATGTACCCATGCATCCTGCCGCCTGGCAGAACTGTGGTGCCAGGCAGATATCTGATATTCTGCCCTGCGATCATTGTTACGACCCCTCCGTTCTGAATGGTAAAGGAGGTTCCATTTCCTGCAACCAGAAGCGTTTGGGTGGCATCGTAACATTTAACCTTCCCGCCAGAAACAATCCCGGTAACCGTGATGGTTGTTGAAACACCCTCTACCTCCATAACAAGAGTATTCGACGGTGCCGGGTTGCCTGAAACACATGATTCGCTGGAATTCAGCAAACAGGCCACCTCATCTCCATTATTGGGGATATAGGTAAAGGAGGGGGTGTTCGTTCCAACAACCAACCCGTTAACCATCCAGTGAAACTCAGGAAGGGTGCCGCCGTTAACAGGCGTGGCAGTAAATGTAACTGAGCTGCCGGCAGGTATGGGGTTTTCGGCTGAAGCATGAATTGAAACGCTGACCGGCAAAGGCTCTATGATCCATATCGTGGTACAGCCGTTCATCATATGGCTGCAATGTGTGACCATATTCTCTGCATGAATTGAATAGAGCCCGGAAGCAGTTTGATAGTCGGGGAAGGTAATTGGTCCGCCGGTTCCTTCTATGCTGACACCCACGGTTTCACAGCATCCGTAGTACAAGGTGTAAATCACCCCGGTTTGAGAACCCGAAAGGCCAATTTGCAACCCGGGTCCCCCTTCGCAATAACCACCACTTCCGGTAACGGCGAACATGGTTGGCAATGGATTTATCCTGACCAAAACCGGCTTGATGTCATAACATCCATTCGACGTAGCGGCCTTGATATAATAAGTTCCATTTCCTGCCGCTGTCGGGTCCGGCACCGGGATGGTAGCACCTGCATTCATCCAGTAAGTCAGCGCGGCTGTTCCACAATAGGTGCTTCCTTCCGTGACTTGCGGCAGGGTCAGGTCAATCCTGTTGGGCGAACAAATTTCCTGCGGGTGTGTTACTAAATTATTAAAATAGAGGTTAACCAACGCGCTTGAACCCTGCTTCCCGGCAAGATCGATGAACGCATAGGCAAACTCAGCAGTAAATCCCCCGTCATCCGGATCAAAACGAAGCAATGCATGATTATAATTGGGGATCACCTGGTTAGGGATCACTTCAATGCCATTGTAGTAGAGGACGCCATGTGTTGCCAGTGAAGTGATGATTACGGTACTGGCATCGCCCAGTTCCCC
>CAZVNF010000369.1:0-1738 GCA_964628215.1 uncultured Draconibacterium sp. | reverse complement strand
AATTGCGACTGATGATCGACCTGATCGAACCGGGAAAGGATGAAAAATCGGTCGGGACCATCGATCTTTTTGATTTTGACCCGCTTCATTTTCGTGCAGGGGTGGGGATTTTAGTCAGGGAACAATCCCGTAAAAATGGTTTCGCCCGTGAAGCCATGGAGATTTTAATTCGATATGCCTTTGGAACCCTGCGCCTGCATCAGCTTTATTGCAACATTTCAACGGAGAATACAACCAGCCTCCGCTTGTTTGAGAAATTAGGATTTAAAAGATGCGGGATAAAAAAGGATTGGATATACGGGGCGGAGAGATGGCAGGATGAATGGATGTTTCAACTTATCGAAGATGGCAGGTAGACGGGTGGTGTTTTTTTTAGCCGGCATTTCTATTGCCGTTGTTGCCATTGCCGCACTTTGGTTTTATATCCGTGTAACAAAACCTGTGATCAGCCTGCCCGGAAAAAAATCATGTTACTTCTACATCCATACCGGTGCCGGATTTGATGCAGTAAGAGATTCCCTGGTAAAGAAAACTTACCTTACCGACCCGGTAAGCTTTGAATGGCTTGCTCACCTGAAATATTATGACCAGAAAGTGAGGCCCGGAAGATACCGCCTGGTAAACAACATGTCAAATAACATGCTTGTCAACCTGTTACGGTCGGGGAATCAGGAACCCGTGAGGGTCATTATCCAGAACATCCGTTCCCGTGAAGATCTTGCCGGTAAACTGGGGAGGCAACTGGAGGTTGATTCAACACAACTCAGCTCCCTTTTCAACGATCCGTCTTACCTGGCCAAATATAACCTCGGTCCCCCTACCCTGCTGGTGCTGTTTATTCCGGACACATATGAATTTTATTGGAATACTTCCGGAGAACAGTTGTTTAACAGGATGGAGCAGGAATATAACAGGTTTTGGACTCCCGGAAGAATGCGGCTGGCAGATTCCCTGCAACTGAAAGTGAGTGAAGTGGTTACCCTGGCTTCTATCGTAGAAAAAGAGACCAATATGAACCAGGAGAAACCTGTAATTGCCGGTGTATATCTAAACAGGTTGAAAAAAAAGATTCCGCTGCAGGCGGACCCTACGGTTATTTTTGCATGGAATGATTACCGGATCCGGCGGGTTCGAAAAATACATACAGAAATTAAATCGCCTTACAATACCTACTTTCAGCCGGGACTTCCGCCGGGACCGATCTGTCTCCCTTCTGTAGCATCCGTTGACGCAGTGCTGAATGCCGTGAATCATTCCTACTACTATTTCTGCGCCAGGGAGGATTTGTCGGGCTATCATAATTTCGCAGCAGATCTGGAAGCTCATAACAGGAATGCCAGAAAATATCAAAAAGCGCTTAATAAATTAAATATTAAGTGAATACACTAAAATCCCATTGCAATTCATGGATTGTCTCCCTGTGGATACTTCCATACCTTTTTTGCATACCGGCAATGGCATCCCGGGCCGGTGATTCGATTCAGCCCGACACAGCAGGGATACATAAAGGCCGGCTGGCAGGGGTCCTGATCGCCCAGGGCACTTTATATGTCGCCTCTGTCACCGGACTTTACTATGCATGGTACCGGGACTATCCCCAGTCATCATTTCACCTGTTCAACGATGGCAATGAATGGATGCAGGTTGACAAATGCGGACATGCGATTACTGCTTATTATATCAGCCGGATCGGCTATTCAACCTACCGGTGGTCGGGGGTAAAGGAAAACAGGGCGGC
>CAZVNF010000368.1:0-1744 GCA_964628215.1 uncultured Draconibacterium sp. | reverse complement strand
GCGAAATTTTTAAATTATTTCGTGGATCAGGCGGGTGATTAATTCACTGAAGCTCCAGCCGTGGGCGCGGGCCATTTTTGGGACGATGCTTGCCGCACTCATTCCCGGGACGGTATTTACTTCAAGGAAATAGAAGTCACTTCCGGTAAAAATGTAATCAAAGCGAACAACTCCTTTACAATTAAGTTTCTCATAAAGCATCGTTGAAATTTCGTGACATTTCCGGGCATGGATGGCGGGAATATCGGCAGGGACGACCTCGTTTGCCATTCCCTTCTTATATTTTGCTTCATAGTCGAAATACTCCTTCAACGGGATAATTTCCGTTAAGGGTAACGCAATTAATTCCCCTTCTGATCTTAGCACACCACAAGTGAGTTCCCTTCCCCGGATAAACTCTTCAACCAGTATCTCGTCATCTTCATGAAAAGCCTTATCCAATGCAGGATTCAATTCACTTTTGAGATTCACTTTCGACATGCCCACACTGGACCCTCCATTGTTTGGCTTTACAAAAACCGGGAGGGAAAGTTCAGCAAATATTTTGGCATCTGAGTATGGTCTGCTTTTAAACAGATGCAATGATCTGGCCGTTTTAACTCCGCAGGCATGCACCACATCCTTGCAGAAACTCTTGTTAAATGTAAGTGCAGAGGTAGTAACATCACAGGAAGTATATGGAATGCCCAGCATATCGAAGTATCCCTGCAGTTTGCCATTTTCGCCGGGGGTGCCATGTATGGCGACAAATACCGCGGCGAACCTGATCTTTTTCCTGCCGATTGTCAGACTAAAATCATTTTTATCAACAGGGAATTTTTTCAGACCGATCCGGTAGTTCCAGTTTTTTCCTTTTATTTCAATCAGAAAGGGATTGAATTTTTCACGGTCAATATGCAGTTCCACCTGTTTTCCGCTTTTGATGGAGATTCCGTATTCCCCGGAATCGCCGCCTGCAACGATTGCAATATTCATCATAAAAGGTGCTTTTTCAGGTACAAAAATAGTACAAAAATATTGCGCCTTGCGCAAAATTCAATTTTTGCGTAAGTTTGTCGTTTATTTAGGGATACACAATAAAACCGACCTGGTCGGGTTATCAGATAAAGCGGCGGATGGATTTTTTACGATTTGTCTTTTCGAAAATATTTCTCAGGCATTTTCTCATAGCAATCGGGATCACGCTTGTTTTAATCTGGATTGTTTTGCAGTCGCTGGCCTGGTATACCAAACACAACGACTATATCATCGTTCCGGATTACCGGGGCCTCTATTTTACCGAGGTAAAATCAAACCCTGATAATCAAAATTACCAGTTTATTGTCATTGATTCAATTTTTGACGTTGAAAAGCCCAGGGGTTCGATCTTGTCGCAGGATCCGCATCCGGGTTCGAAAGTTAAGAAAAACCGGATGGTTTACCTCACAGTAACCTCGATGGTGCCTGAGAAAACTACCATGCCTGAATTGCGTGACCTCACCTTACGCCAGGCACAGTCGATGCTGGAATCGGCAGGCCTGAAACTTGGCAGGTTGTCGTATATCAAGTCCTTTGATGAGGATGCCGTACAAAACCAGCTTTTCAAGGGAAGGCTTATCAAAGCAGGAACTGAAATTGACAAAGGCTCGGTGATCAACCTTACTGTGGGTATGGGAGCCAAGGCCATGGTGGATTCGCTGAGGGTGGACAGTAGCGAGGTAGCGAGGTAGCGAGGTAGCGAAATGGCGAAATGGCGAAATGGCGA
>CAZVNF010000367.1:0-1758 GCA_964628215.1 uncultured Draconibacterium sp. | reverse complement strand
TTCACCACGCTGTTTAAGCAGCTCATTTACCTCCTGTTTCAGCTCTATTACCCTACCCTCGCGACCAAGTGTTACCTGGTACCAACGTTGCAGTTCGTTCAATTGTTCAAGAACTTTATCCTCTGCCTGTTTGCGTTCGGTTTCAATCTTCAGCCGCTCCAGTTCTCCTGCTGCCCGCTGTGCAACCAGTTTCAATAAAGATTCGGCCCTTCTAGTTTCAACCAATGGATGATGGCCAATAATTGCAATTAACCCGATGGCCTGCCCATTGGAGTCGATGAGGGTAGTTCCCACATAGCTTTCTGCATTCAGTTCCTGCAGTGCTGCATCATTCGGGAACAGGCGCTGTACCCCGTTAGCGTGGCAACATACATGCTTCTCAGCCACTTCGCCGCAAGGGGTATCCCTGAGTGCGTATTGCACATTGCTCTCAAACCTTCCTTCGTTGTATATGGCAACGGTTTGCGCGGTGAGCCCATCGCCTTCGAGCCGGTCGATGCAAACATATTCCATATTCAGGGTTTCGGCCAAGTAGCAGGCCAGCGATTCGAAAAAGTCCTCGCCTGTGCCAGGCAATCCACAGCCAAGTAAAAAGGTTTGGGTATCTTCAACAAGTTTTCGTTCGGTAATATCGATATGCGTACCAAGCATGCGAGCCGGCTTTCCTTCCGGAGTCCATTCCATCACCTTGCCGCGGTCGGTGATCCATTTCCACGAGCCATCCTTGCAACGGATGCGGTGTTCAGTGATGTATTGAGAGGTTTCACCGTTAAAATGCCGCTGCAGGGTTTCCATTACTGCCGGAAGGTCGTCAGGATGCACCCGTTCTTTCCATTCACTGACGTTTCCTTCCAGCTCGTCGGGCCCATAGCCAATCATCTCTTTCCACCGGCTGGAAAAAAAAACTTTGTCGGTCAGCACATTCCAGTCCCAGATGCCGTCGTTGCTTCCTTCGATGGCAAATTGCCAGCGGTCTTCGATGTTATGCAAGGATTGCTCCACCTTTCGCTTTGAGAGTATTTTATGTAATTCGCTGGCAACAGATTGTATCTGAATAACATCCGAATCAGTATAATCGGTTGTTTTATTCCCCACGCCAAAAATCAACCGTACCTTATCATCCTGTACCACCGGAATGCTCATAAAACGACCCACAGGCGCATGACCTTCGGGTAATCCTTTTTTATTGGGAGATTGCTGGAAATCATTATAAACAACTGCTTGTTTCTGCCTGACACAATCGGCCCAGTTGCCCGCTTTTGCAATTGGATAATGATTATCATGAACAGTGGTGCAGTTTTTCCTGGCTTCATCATTCCAGGTGGTGAGCATGATTTCCTGCTGGTTGTCGCTAACCTGGTGGAAGAACCCGATTTTACTGTCGGTGAGTTTAACTGCTATATCCAGCGCCCGATCATAGAGTTCCTTGTCGGTTAAAACAGGCGCCTGCGCAAATAACTCCATGAGCAGGGCATTCCGCTCCACCTCCTTTTTAAGACTTGCTTCGGCAATTTTTCGCCCGGTGATATCAATCACCGTTACATGGCACTGTTCCTGATTATCGGAAATGATGCCAGTGAGCAAAACATACGTCGGGATGTCGCCATTTGCCAGGAGTATAATCTCACAGGTTTCTTTACTAGGGTTCTTAAATGCCTTTTCAAGAAAGAGAATGAAGGCTGGTTTTGTTTCTTTTGACACAAAAAATCCAAACTGTCTGTTTTTCAGGTGCTGCCGGTCTTTGCCCAACATCTTTGC
>CAZVNF010000366.1:0-1766 GCA_964628215.1 uncultured Draconibacterium sp. | reverse complement strand
CTGGGACCCATTGATTAAGAGTCAATTGCTCTACCAACTGAGCTACGAAGAGGTTGAGGGGTGCAAAGATACAAACTTTTCCAGAAAAGGGAGCAGGGTGGTTGAAATAAAATTAGGTACTTTTGTGATCGTGAGGGGTTGAGGGGTGATGATGTACAAGTGAGATGTGATCATGGAAGAAAAGAATCATAAAACAGGGGATATGCCGGGATCGGCGCTGCAGGTGATGGATGGCGTGGAACAGCCGGGCCAGATCAATGCGGATGTTGTGAAAAAGATGAAGGCCGGGAAACGGACACAGCATACGGTGGAGGAACTGGTGGATGGGGTGGTGAGTGGAAACCGGATGATGCTTAGTAAGGCGATTACGCTGGTGGAAAGTGCTTTGCCATCTCACCAGGTTCAGGCGAAAGAGATCATTGCTTCGTGCCTGAAAAAAATGAATATTGAACAGAGATCAACGAATCTTGAATATCGAAGTAACAGCTTAAGGGTTGGGATTACCGGGGTGCCGGGGGTTGGGAAGAGCACGTTTATTGAGGTGCTTGGGAAACATCTTACGGCGATGGGGCATAAACTGGCGGTGCTGGCCGTTGATCCGAGCAGTTCGCGTTCTAAGGGCAGTATCCTGGGCGACAAAACAAGGATGGAGGAACTGGCGGTTGACCCCAATGCATTTATCCGGCCCTCCCCTGCGGCTGGCTCGCTGGGTGGCGTGGCCCGTAAAACGCGTGAAACGATCATCCTTTGCGAAGCGGCCGGTTTTGATGTGATTTTCGTAGAAACGGTAGGGGTCGGACAATCAGAAACGACGGTACATTCCATGGTTGATTTTTTCCTGCTCCTCATGCTGGCCGGAGCCGGTGACGAACTCCAGGGAATCAAACGGGGAATCATCGAAATGGCCGATGCCATCATGATCAACAAAGCCGACGGCGACAATATCACCAAAGCCAGAACCGCACGGCTGGAATATGCCAACGCCCTGCACCTCTTCCCCCCTCCCGACAGCGGATGGGTCCCGGTGGCCGACATCTGCTCGGCCCGTGCAAAAACAGGCATCGACCGCGTGTGGGAACTGATCATGGAACACAGGAAAATAACCGGCGACAATGGCTATTTTCATCTCAGGCGCATGGAACAAAACAGGCAGGTTTTCAGGGAATCAATTGAGTCGGGCCTTCAGCAGCATTTTTTTGCGCAGAAAGAGATCAGCCAGGTGATTGCCAATTTGGAACAGGGTATCATGAACGGACAGGTGAATCCTTACCAGGCGGCTCAGGATCTGCTGGAACAGTATTATAGAAAATTTTAAAGGAGCTTCTTGCCTGACCTCAGCCTCCGCTTGATGATCATGTTCCGGATATTGGATGCAAGGATACTTGCAAGCAATATAGAGGCGATGACAATCAGCGAAACAGTGGTTGAAATTTTAAACACGGAATGGATCAGCATTTTGGTGCCCACGAAGGTGAGCAGCCCTGCCAGTCCCATTTTAAGGTAGTGGAAGCGGTTCATGATATCCATCACCAGGAAGAACAGTGACCGCAGCCCCAGGATGGCAAAGATATTGGAGAAAAAGACGATATACGGGTCCTGGGTTACGGAAAACACCGCGGGGACAGAATCCACCGCAAACAGAACATCGGTGAACTCAATGATCATCAATACGATAAAAAGCGGTGTTACAAAGAGTTTTCCCTGCTGGCGTATGAAGAATGTTTCGGCATGTTCATCATGGCTGACATTGAAAAAACGTGAAACCA
>CAZVNF010000365.1:0-1788 GCA_964628215.1 uncultured Draconibacterium sp. | reverse complement strand
TCACGTTGCCGTCCCTTATGTTCAGAACAAGTATTTTGAACCTCTTGTGGGATATTATTCGACGAAATGCATTCCGGTGATGGAACAGATGATGCAGGAGCGCAATTATAAGCTTCCTGATCTTTTTTCAAAGATACAGGTCAATAAGCTTATGGTAGAAAGGGATTTCCCGGATTTTAAGCAGAATTATTTTCAAAGCCTGAACCAGCCGGAGGATCTCGAAATGTTGAAAGGGTCTCATCCCGATCGTCCCTGAGCAGTTTCCACCGGTGATTCGCAATCTCAAGGAATAGTGATGGATCTAAAATCTCGGGACTTGAGGAATAAACGATGCGGTCACATATGTTGCGAATGGCCTCCTTTCCTGGTACTACAGTATCATTCTCATGCTGAACAAAAAGCATTACGGCCGGTTTTATTAACCTGCCAAGTCCGCCTGACTCACAGACAATCATTGATTTTTCACTGCATAAGCCGTAAATGAACCGGAACGCCTCCAACAGTTCCATGTCGCGGGCCTCTATGTAATAAACCTTACCAGCCCCTGCTTCAAGAAACCTGCCGCTATCTTTTGGAGACACTGCTATTTCTTCCCAGATGGCATATCCGTTTGTCTGATGAATCAAATTCACCGATCTGGGATCTTCATGGAGATGAGCTGAAATCTTTATGGCAACAAGATCATGATTCTTCTTCCATATGCTGATAATATTGCAGGCAAGCATTGTCTTGCCCCGTTCTCTGCCAGATCCTGTAATCAACAGTAAATTTGGATAAACATCATTTTCAGAGGATAAGGTATTAGGTTCCATTTTGATTAATTGGTTATCAGTTTGATGCTGGCGAGCAGTAAAACACCTGCCAAAAAATATTTGAGCGTAGAGACGGGAAGGTGCCGGCTTCCGATATGGGAGCCTGCAAGTCCTCCAGCCACCGCCACTAAGACAAACAGGATTATTTCAGTCGATACCTTAAACCCGGATATAGTCAACCCGATGAGACCGGACATGGAATTGACAACAATAAAAGCTGCCGACAAAAAAGCAGTTTCTTTGATAGTTGCCCATCGCATAATAATCAAAATCGGAGATAGAATGATCCCTCCACCAATTCCAATCATACCTGAGAAAAAACCGATCGTGGCACCTGTCAAAAATGCTGCTGGCAAAGAAACCCTGCGGATGCAATATTCATTGGCCCGGAGTGTAAGCAGCATCCGAAATATCCCGATAAGTAATATCGCCCCCAGTAAAATTTTATACAAACCAACTTCAGCAGTGATCATAGCGCCAAAAAATGCTGAAGGAACTGAAACCAGGATGAAGGGATACAACTTTCGGATATTGTAACTCCCCGTTCCATAATAACTGATAAATGCGATTCCTGCTACCATCGTATTCAGAATAAGAGCCGAAGCTCTCATCTCAGCAGGAGCGAACCCAAAAAGTGTCATTAATGCAAGGTATCCGCTCGCTCCACCATGACCAACCGATGAATAGAAGAATGCAACCAGGCCAATGGCTGTTAAAAATAAAAATTCATTCATTTAAGGTCTCCTTTCCAATTCAGACTCGTTTGTCCTCGGGAGGCAAGGCTGTTTCCGGCCAAACCCATCGGCTTCATTTTCATGAGAAATCCTTTAGAAAATGAGGCTCGGAGCAGAATTTATAAAAAATATATTTATTGAATGGTTCAACTGGTTATTTAAAATCAAAATAAATAATCAAATACCTAATTGCTGAATTGCAAATTTAGGAAAAAATATTTTATGTTTGCAATCACTAACTT
>CAZVNF010000364.1:0-1859 GCA_964628215.1 uncultured Draconibacterium sp. | reverse complement strand
CCGGTGGCTCCGTTTGCCTGGATATTCTGCATTTTATTCCGGTAAATGGAACAGGTGTTTCCGTTTCCGGAATAAAAGCCAACCACAGTGCCATTGGAGTTGAGAATGTTTGAAAGGGTATTGCCATAGATGGCCTTGGTAGCTGCAGTACCCAAAACATAGAAACAGTAGGCTGTTCCTGAAGACCTTACGCTGTCGTTACTAACCGTATTGCCATAGACATTTATTGCACTTCCTTTTGCGTTGACGTTGAAATAATAGGTTGATGCGCTTCCGGTCACCGATTGCCGTCTGGCATTGTTCGTCACAGAATTATTGTACACATTGATAATGCCCTGTGAAGATGGGGTTGTTCCCTGTACAAAAACGCCATAGGTATTTCCGGTTGATGTTGTTCCCGTTGATCCGTAAACATTATTGGTTACCGTGTTGTCAAAAACATTGGTATTGAACCCCAAACCATTACTGTAAATATAATAGCATATGCTGCCTGTTGCCGTGGGATAAGTACAGTTCGAAATTATATTGCCGTTCAGGTTGATCGTGTTCGTGTTGTTGACCATGCCCATATTGTTGAATATTCCGTAGAAAACACCACCTCCTGAATACTGTATGCTCACTGCATTATTCATGATGTTTGCACTGGCATCATTGGCGGTAGACAACTGGATACCGGCACATGCTCCGGCACCTGTTACCGGACCCGTAACCACATTATTCTTTACTGCCAGGTTATTCTGATATTGGGTAAAGATTCCATTACAGGCGGTTGATCCACCACCAAAATTCTGAATGGTATTGGCGCCATCCGATCCGATGTCGTTGTTGCGGTCATAATTCGAGTAGGGAGATGCATCATTAAACCCATAAATCATGATTCCGTTATACGCGTTTGAAATGCTGTTGTTTGAAAACCTGTTAAAAGAATTTGATCCGGCTCCTTCGGTAACTGCAAGCTGTACTGCAGGAGCGGTTGAGGTTACATTATTGGCGTAAATTCCTACCGAATTGACATTGGCAAGGCTTAAGTTTACCTGGCAGTTTTTGATAGTAACATGCTGAGAACCATTTGTCCCTGATGCCTTTAATATGGCAAAACCCCATTCCTGAACAGTGTCGGATGACCTCACTTCGATACCGTCGAAGGTGATGTAATCGGTTCCCTCTATGGCAATTACATAATTATACCGGGTACCTGGATTTGAACTGCCTGTAATCCTTGGATTGTCGCCTGCTCCACCCCGCTGAAATATAATAGGGTCGTCTGCCGTACCGGTTGCGGTAATCAATCCTGAAGTTAACACCGGCAATGTTTCAGTATAGCCTCCGGCAATCACGAAGGTAACCCCTCCGGCGCCAACTCCCAATGAGTTCAGGGCAAAAATTGCATTGCTCACCGTGGAGTAGTCACCGGGAATATTCTTGATCCCGGTCAACGGCTGACTGAATGAAAACGCACTGATGATCACTGCGAAAATCAGGGTAATAACTGTTCTTTTCATCATGTTGGTTTTTGTGTGAATACTAATTTTCTCCGCTTCCATTGTCATCGGCGTTTCCAAGTCCGGCGTCAGATCTGGTATCATGGTCAGGCTTTGGCAATTCCAAAGAATGCCGGACTTTTAGCAATAGTTCGTTCTCTTCCTTTTTCCTTTTTATCAATTCGGATAGATCGTTGAGCCAGGAACCGGGTTTGTTGTTTTCATCCATAGTGCCGAAGTGGAAATTGCTGTTTGACAATTTGCCGGCAAATCTATTCCTGGAAGACTAGAATGTCAAATATTTGGGTATTACAAAAGCTATCGGGGAGGTTACAAAATATTACAGGGCTGGGGGAGTGATGGTTAGGTGGGTGGACG
>CAZVNF010000363.1:0-1887 GCA_964628215.1 uncultured Draconibacterium sp. | reverse complement strand
AGCTAATTTCTTTCCTCAGGGAGCCAGCTGTGAGCTTCTGCCAATTCAGTTTTATGACCTCTCTTCCACCAGCGGCGGGACTATTGTTTCCTGGAACTGGAATTTCGGAGATCCGCCTTCAGGAGCAACGAACACTTCTGTTTTATCAAATCCGATACATGTTTTCACAACTGCAGGAACTTTTATAGTCACATTAACCATTGTCAACAGTTACGGATGCAGTAAAACCATCAGTAAGGCTGTCTCTGTAAATCCACATCCTTTTGCGAATTTTACTGTGGATACGGTGTACCTGGGAACACCAACGACCTTTACTGACCAATCGATTACGATATCTGGAGGTTTTGCTGTGTGGTTATGGGAGTTTGGAGATGGTCAAAGCTCCTCACTGAGCAATCCTTCTCATTTTTATGCATCACCCCTGACTTACATGGCAAACTTGACGGTCACCGACCTCAACGGATGTACAAAAGATACCTCAAAACCGGTAATAGTATTGCCCCCGGTGATCAATCCCCCTGCAAACAAATCAGTTACAAATGTAATTGTCGAAAGCGGGCAAACAAAGTGTTACAATGCCACGCAAGTCATTACAGTGGCCGGAAACGGAACTGTGTTCGATGTTCTGTACGAAGGCCAGTCTTCCTTTATTGCAGGGCAGAAAATATCATTTCTCCCGGGAACAACTGTTCAGCCGGGAGGTTCCATGTGGGGCTACATCGCGCCAATGGGTCCATTCTGTCAGACTCCTTCCATGCCTGCCTCTGTTGTATCCGGCGATACGGTATCAAAGGAAACAGAGCAACCATTTTTCAAAATTCACCCAAATCCTACAACGGGTAATTTCATCCTTGAGTTTAATGCAAATAAACTGTCTGACAAGGCTACCCTGGCTGTTTATGGAATCAGGGGAGAAAAGGTATTGACTACGGCGCTGAACAATAAAGGCAGGCAAGAATGCTCATTAACCGGGTTGCCCGGAGGTATTTATTTTATCCGTGTGAACTACGGGGCAAGATTTGAAATGTTAAAGATCATCAAACTCTAGGTGGGTTGTTTTACATGACCCGGGGAGTCTATCGCTTATAAAAATCTATTAACATGATTTATTATGGAAAGTAGCAGAAAGATTAAACGCATAATAAAAGGACAGGCAACCTCAGATGGGGCCGGGGTTAAATTAACAAGGATTCTGGGCCACAATACCCAGGACATTTTAGATCCATTCCTGTTGCTGGATTTTTTCGGTTCCGACAATCCCGATGATTTTATGGCAGGCTTCCCCTCACATCCACACCGTGGAATAGAAACCGTTACCTATATGCTTGACGGCAGGGTAGAACATAGTGACAGCATGGGCAACAGCGGGGTGATCGGGAAAGGAGACATTCAATGGATGACCGCCGGCAGTGGTATCATCCACCAGGAGATGCCCCAATATGAAGGTGGCAGGATGCGCGGTTTCCAATTATGGGTGAACCTGCCTTCCGCATCTAAAATGATTCACCCCCGTTACCAGGATATACCGGCAAGTAAGATTCCTGTGGTTGAACTTCAAAATAAAACCAGGGTTAAGGTTCTGGCGGGAACTTTCCAGGGAATAAGGGGATCGGTTGAAAACATCGTTGCCGATCCTGAATATCTGGATATTGAGATGCCCGAACATTCCGAACTCATGATTCCCGTAGCTGCAGATCATACCGTGTTTTCGTATCTCTGGGAAGGTGCCGCCAGTTTCGATGAGAACCACCCAAATCTGTTGCATGCCGGCGAAGGAGCATTATTCGGTCAGGGAGATATAGTCGTGGTACGAACGGGTGCATCAAAAGCCCGGTTTATCCTGATTGCCGGTAAACCCATAAAAGAACCGATTGCCTGGAATGGCCC
>CAZVNF010000362.1:0-1913 GCA_964628215.1 uncultured Draconibacterium sp. | reverse complement strand
AACGGTGGAAGCGGCTACCTGACAACACCACCTGTAATTACATTCTCCGTATCCGGAAGTACTACTCCTGCTACAGCTACAGCTATTGTGAGCGGAGGCGTAGTGACAGGGATTACCATTATTACCGGCGGTGTCGGGTATACCTCAGTTCCGTCCGTAATTTTTGACGGGCAATCAAACAACTACTCTACTTCGCATGGGATGATTCAAAACAGCACCGGAACAGTGAATATAACCGGGAACAACATTGGCTCAATTAAAACCGTGGGTTCCGACTTTTACTCTCACGGGTTTGAATCTGTTTATGTGCGGGGTGTGGCGGCAACAACTACCTTGAGCAACAACCTGATAGGAAGTCTTACCGAGCCCAACAGCATTAATACAAGTTCTGCGGCAGCATCTTCGTTGATTAAACAGGATGTGTATGGTATATATAGTTCAGGTACCCTTACCACCATCATTTCCGGGAATACCATTGCAAACCTGGTCAATGGATATGCGGGGATCATTTCGTCATCGAGAACCAGGGGTATTTCGACCATTGCGGGTTCAAATACGATTCTAAACAATACGGTCAGGGACCTTTCCACCCCAAGCAAGCAGTCGTCAGGATCTTCCACCGCTTCCGTTATCGGGATTTCCCAAACATCCGCCACTGCCGGAACAAATCAATCCGTAACGGGCAATACTGTTTACAACCTGTCAAATACAAATTCCACCGACAAAACCTGTGTTACCGGCATTTATTATTCTGGTCTTGCAACGGGTACAAATACTCTTACCAGCAACTTTATCCACAGTCTCTCCATCTCATCAAGTGATCTGTTATCAGTTATCAACGGTATCGAGATGAATAATGGCAATGTAACCTGCGCGAACAATATTATAAACCTTGGAGTGACAGTAAGCGGAGGTTTAAAAATCAATGGAATTTGGGAGGAGAGTACCAGTGCTTCCTTTACAAAAAACATATATTTCAACACGGTGTATCTTGGAGGCAGCGTAACTGGAACAACCTCAGCAACTTCAGCCTTATGGAGTCAAACAAATTATGCAACCCGGAATTACCGGAATAATATCCTCTCAAATACGCGATCAGGTGGCAGCGGAGGAAAGCATTATGCACTTTACCTGGCACAGACCCTCAACGTAACAACAGGCCTCACAATAAATTACAATGATTATTATACTACTGCCGGAATGTTGGGGAAAATTGGCAATACAGAATATGCCAGCCTCGATGCAGCCTGGAAAACAGCATCGGGGGGAGATGTAAACAGTGTATCCATCAACCCTGGTTTTACCATTGCAGGAGGCACATCCGCGATTAATTATTATCCTTCTGCAACTCTGACAGGTGAAGTAATTAGCGGAATCAGTATGGATTACTTTGGCATAACCCGTAACTCGCCTCCCAAAACGGGTGCCATCGAAGCAAATGCAAATGTATGGCAAGGTGGTACAAACACTGATTTTGCAACTCCTTCAAACTGGACAACCGGGACAGTCCCTTCCCCCGGGGCAGATATTATTTTTGCCACCAGTCCAATTAACGATTGTGTCTTAGACGGCGACAGAACCATTGGAAATATCACTAACGGCAGCAATAAAAACCTGGTGGTGAATGGGAAAACGCTGACGATAAACAACGGCCTTACTTTTACAAGTAGCGGGAAGATAAACACTTCAACAACTTCCTCAATAATTAAATTCAGCGGTTCCGCTGCTCAAATTATTCCATCGGCAGCCTTTATCGGCAATTCGGTGGCAGGCTTGACAATAGCCAATTCCAACGGTGTAACACTGAACGGAGACTTGACTGTATCTGCGGCGTTGACCCTCACGAGTGGCGTTTTAACCGTTGGGGCGAACATCCTTACCATTTCCGGAAGTTCACCAACAAGTGGCGGTGG
>CAZVNF010000361.1:0-1938 GCA_964628215.1 uncultured Draconibacterium sp. | reverse complement strand
CCCTGGAGGTCGGTCATAACTTCACCCATTTTATCCTCGGGAACGATCACCTCCACATCATAGATCGGCTCCATGATCTTCGGTCCGGCATTTTTAAAGGCTTCGCGGAAGGCGTTGCGGCCTGCAAGTTTAAAAGAGATTTCGTTGGAATCGACCGGGTGCATCTTGCCATCGTAAATGTTGAACACGATGTCGCGGGCATAGGAACCGGTGAGCGGCCCCTCTTCCATTTTTTCCATAACCCCCTTGAGGATGGCCGGCATAAAGCGTGCATCGATGGAACCCCCGACAACGCAGGTGTTCATCTGCAAACGTCCGCCCCATTCGAGATCGATCACATCGCGCCCGCGGATGGGGAATTCGGTCTGCTCCGTCATGCCCTCTTTGTAAGGCTGGATCATCATATGCACTTCGCCGAACTGGCCCGATCCGCCCGATTGTTTTTTATGGCGATAGGTGGCTTTGGCCGATTTGGTAATGGTTTCACGGTACGGGATCCTGGGTGCATAAAATTCCATGGGGATCTTCTCCAGAATCTCCACATGCCATTTGGCAAGATTCAGGTGAAGTTCACCCTGGCCCTGCAGGATCATCTGCTTCAATTCACGCGAATAACCCATGATCAGCGTCGGGTCCATCTTGGCAAGTTCGTGCAGCACGATGTTGATCTTTTCATCATCGGTGTTGCTCTTGGCCCTTACTGCGGTTCTGAACTTGGGATCGGGATAGCCGATCGGTTCAATCACATCATCGGGGTTCTTCAGGGAATTGAGGGTATTGTTGGTAAATGAATTCTTCAGCTTGATCGTGGCGCCGATATCACCGGCCACCATTTTCTCCACCTTTTCACGGTTCTTTCCGTTGATCACGAAAAGCTGGGAAAGGCGCTCTTTCGACTGGCGAACGGGGTTGACCATATCCATGGCCTCGGTGATCTCGCCGGCGTAAACCTTAAAATAGGAGATCTCGCCCAGGTGCTGCTCAATGGATGTTTTGAAAATAAAGGCTGATGCGGGATCGGTTGATTTGCAGGTGAGCATTTTGCCCTCTTTGGTTTTCATCCCCGGCATTTCATTCGGAGCGGGAACACTGCCGGCGATAAACTCGAGCAGGCGGCCAACGCCCAGATCATGCTTGGCACAGGTGCACAAAACGGGGAAAATGGTGCGGTTGATCAAACCGGTCTTCAGTGCCTGCAGCATCTGCTCTTCGGTAAGAACACCCTTGTCAAAAAATATCTCCATCAGCGCTTCATCCTTGGATGCCAGCTCTTCCATAAGGGCGGCATACATCTCTTCAGCTTTATCTTTTTCAGCGGCAGGGATGTCGGAAATTTCAGGTTTCCCGCCGCCGGCAGTGAATTTATACTGTTTCATTTTAAGCAGGTCGATGATGGTGTTAAAACCTGAACCTGCATTTACGGGGTACTGCATCAATGTTACATTCTTGCCGAACTGGGCCTTCATCTGGCGCAGGGTTTCGTCAAAGTTGGCATTCTCCTGGTCAAGATGGTTTACCACGAACATCAACGGGGTATTGGCACGGGTTGAATAACGCCAGGTTATCTCGGTACCCACTTCCACACCATTCTGTCCGTTTACCAGCATCACCGCGGTATCCACCACACGAAGCGCTGAGATCACCTCTCCGCAAAAATCATCAAACCCCGGAGTGTCGATGATGTTGATCTTCTTATTGTCAAACAGGGTATAAAGGATCGTTGCTGAAACGGAGTTCTGACGCTCGAGCTCAATGGGACGATAGTCGGAAACCGTGTTCTTGTCCTCCACTGATCCCCTGCGGCTGATAACGCCTCCTTCAAACAGCATGGCTTCTGCTAACGTTGTTTTACCTGATTTGGCGCCCCCGATGAGCGCGATGTTGCGGATTTCGTTGGTTTGATATACCTTCATGGCAGCTAAGTAATTATATAAGTGA
>CAZVNF010000360.1:0-1938 GCA_964628215.1 uncultured Draconibacterium sp. | reverse complement strand
CTTGGGACTGGCACAGTTGTTTTTTCCGGCACCACCAATCAAACGATCAGTGGTCAGAACATTATTCAGAACCTTGAGCTGGCAAATGCTGCAGGTCTTACAGTGGCCGGCAATACCCGTGTTAATGGTGCGTTAACGCTCACCAACGGGCTGGTTAGCCTGGGTACTTATAATCTTTTGCTTGGCCCTGCCGCCACAGTTGCAGGTTCCCCGGCAGCATCTAAAATGGTTGTGGCCACCGGCAGCGGACAACTGCAAAAGGAGTTTCCTGCATTGGGAGGGAGTTTTACCTTCCCGGTCGGTGATGCAGATGGCACAGCGGAGTATTCCCCGGTTTCACTGGCTTTCAACAGCGGCACTTTCCCGGCCAGTAATTATGTGGGAGTTAACCTCACCGATGCACAATATGCCGGAACCACCACAAGTTACCTTACCCGTTACTGGAATATAACCCAGTCTGGGATCACCGGTTTCTCGGTCAATTCAACGTTTCAGTATGTACAGGCGGATGTAACCGGTACGGAAGACGATATCTTTTGTTTTAAGGTAAACCCGTCCCCATTTACAGCCTATAATGCCTCGAATACAGTTACCAACCAGCTGAATGCACATGGATTGGCCTCTTTCGGCACTTTTACGGGCAATGTGGGCAATGCTTTAGGTGTTCCTCCCACAGTTCGTTCCCTGCAGGATAAGATCATTTCCGGGGGACCTGAATGTGCCGATGCGCTGCAAACGCTGCTGATCGCAGGAAACGGTACAAGCTATCTGGTTCAGAGTACCGGTAGTGTGAACCATATCGCCGGTGTGAACATCATTTACTATCCGGGCACCAAAGTTGATCTGGGCGGCTACATGCATGGCACAATTTCCACCACGACATTCTGCAATCCGTATATTCACCAGTCTCCGGCTGTTATCGCAGGGGTGGAAACTCCGGCCATTGGCAGTCCGAACAACTCTTTTTTCAAGATTTATCCGAATCCGACCCCCGGCAAATTCACGCTGGAGTTGAATGGCGATGTAACCTCTTCACAGGTGCATGTTGAAATTTTCGGAGTGCTTGGCGACAGGATCCTCTCCAAAGATATGCAGATCGAACGCAAGCAGGAATTCTCACTGGCTGAAAAACCAACAGGGGTATATATCATTCATGTTACCTCCGGTCTGAATTCTGAAACAGAAAAGATTATTAAAAGGTAATAGATAATTTTCAAAAATATTTTGTCTTTTTCTTGACATTGATTGATATTATTGTTAGTTTTGTTGCATCAAATCTGGAATATATAGCAAAATGAAGTACTTCCACTGGTTTAAAGGTTTAGTTTTCATTGCCTTAGCCTGCTCTGTAACAGCACAGGGAAGTACTGTTGATGTGCCATCATCTGACAATAATCCGTCGAAAGACAAAATAGCCACTGTTAACAACCTTTCCATTTCTTCCGGACAGGATCAGAATAATAAAGTATCATCCAATCTGGTCGTTTCCGGAGAAACCAACCTGGTCGTCGTAGCAAAAGAGGGAACAGTAAAACTTTCCGCAGGAAAATCAATCTCATTGCTGCCGGGAACGAAAATTTCAGCTGGGGGTTTCCTCTATGCTTCCATTGATCAGGTATCAAAAAATGGGAAACACAGGAAAAAGGAAATCAGGTTGGTAACTGTTGAGGAAAAACAGAAAATTGAAGAACAGGCAAGTTTCAGGATAGCCTATACATTATTCAGCCCGTTCCCTTCCCGTAATAAAGGTTATCTCCATGCCGGAGATGCTGAAAATGGCAGTTTTAAATCGTTATCAGGTAATTTAGCTGCTGTATCCCCTGAACAACAAAGAAAAGTGGCAGTTGACAGTCGCGAATTGCCTGAAACTACCCGTAGACAATTTCCAATTAATTATAATCTGGCTCCGGAAGCGATTGTTTACCGGGCTGAAGTCAC
>CAZVNF010000359.1:0-1968 GCA_964628215.1 uncultured Draconibacterium sp. | reverse complement strand
GTGATTATGTATTTTCATTTTAACTCTTTTTGTATATTATTCTTTACCGGAATCAATCAGGAACCGGGCCGCTATCCCTGCCCAGATATAAGTCTTATTCCAGCCAGCCTGGTGATCGTCGGCGCTGTAAAATTCCCAGAATGTATGATCTTTTTTCAAATGGTAAATCATATTGTCCAGTATCCGGTTTTTCAGTTGATTTGCCTCATTTACATATCCATAGTCTCGCAGTCCCCGGAAAATCAGGTAATT
Source organism: uncultured Draconibacterium sp. (assembly GCA_964628215.1). Taxonomy (GTDB): domain Bacteria; phylum Bacteroidota; class Bacteroidia; order Bacteroidales; family FEN-979; genus CAIVAT01. The sequence goes on along the minus strand of CAZVNF010000359.1, from coordinate 1,716 downwards.
CCATTGAACCCATACAGGACCGTTCCAGTACCCGATCGGACAATAGTATCTGTTTGCCGCTGATAGTGAAGGGATGCCATAGGGTCGGCAGAACTCTGAAGTATCCAACATCTTTTTAACCAGGAATTTGGCCTTTCCGGCATCCGCAACACCGGCCCAAAGTGGTAAAAACCCAATGATCTCCTTTATCTTCAAATCATCCGGTGATTTGTAACTGAAGGAGAGATCTTTTTTATTCACATTGTAATAAAACTCCGATTGAGGATCCCACAGGGTCTTGTTTATGAGAAAACTCCTTCGGTCAGCATCCTCCTGCCACATGGCTGATTCTTTAATCAAACCCATGATTTTTGCCATTTCTGCCAGTGATTTCGCCTCCATGACCAGCATCGAATTATTGTCTGGTCCTTCAAAACCGGAAGCCCATCCAACATTGTCCCACACTGCGACACGGGCATCTCGCACGGATTCCAGTTCGGCATGTGCACCCCATTCACACAACCCGTTATTGTTTGAATCTCTCCGGGCAACATAATACCGGTAAAACTTTTGCCCGGAATTATAAGCCTCTTTTAAAAACTTCCTGTCACCGGTGATTTTATAGATTTCAAGGTTTTCATAATTAAACCAGGGTGCAGAACTGGTTGGTTTGCCGTTGGTTTCGATAGTTTCATTCAAATAAGGACCGGTGCGGTAATTGATATACCCGTCAGGTCTTTGCCGGTCCATGAAAACGCGTTGAGAATTCATGGCCCCCTGCGGATCCATATAGGCGTAGGCAAGCATGACCAGGCTTTCATGGAAAACCTGTCCGCCATATCCCCAGCCCCACTTTGGCTCACGGGAGAATACATAATAATTGTTTCTGCATTCACCTTCCGGTGGCATCATGCACTGCCGCATCAATGAAAAGGAGTTCCAGTAAAGCATCTCTTTATCCTTATCGGTAAAATGCAACTCAGGGATTTTTGAATAGGCCAGTTCATTATCCCTGATGAGCTTTTCCAGATCGTAATCCTGTGAAAAATTTGCCGGTGGCTGTTCTCCGCTCAGATTGAATGCCACCCTGAAGGAAGTCGATTCGCCCGGCTGGAGCCTGTAGCTTCTGTAACCGTTGATTCCTTTTATAAATGCGGCACTTCTGAGATGACGACCCATCGGTTGCTTTAGCTGTGAATGCCCTGAGCCAGTTTTACCGGGTTTTATCAGAAAAGTCGAGACACTGTCAAAGTTTATCCCCGGCTTCAGGTACCCGGTTAAATTGCCGGCAACCGGGATATTGTGCTCTCTCATCCAGTTGTCAGGTTTTTTCTGCAGTGGGAAGGTGTAATTCCCTGACAATGACTGGTGCGTTATATCCAGGGTGCTGTCGTTTGATGGATAATAAACATATGGAATTGCTGTAAACAAAACCGGGAAGTGACTTTCATTGAAAAACCTGTATTGTAAAACCACGGTTTCAGAACTGTATACTGCAAAGAATACTTCCATACGCAGATCTTTCACGGGGTAATAAAAATACTTTACAAGATCACTATATGAGGCAGTGATCACAGGTTCCCGGAAGAGTTCATTAAGCTTGATAATTAATCGGTTATCGTTATTAAAAGCAATTCCGAAATTCGGACCGTTTGTAGAAATGAACTCAGCACCTGATTCATCATCAAACCATTGAAACTGGTATCCCTGGTCGGTTTTATAATGGGAACGTTCCGG
>CAZVNF010000358.1:0-1979 GCA_964628215.1 uncultured Draconibacterium sp. | reverse complement strand
GCTTACATTGCTTACATTGCTTACATTGCTTACATTGCTTACATTGCTTACATTCCCTACTCCACCCACGACCTGTAATACTCCGCCTCCTCAATCCCAAACGCCTGCCTGGTAATCTTCAGCGGCCGGAAAGTATCCACCATCAACGCAAGTTCTTGTGTCTCCTTTGCCCCGATACTGCGTTCAACCGCCCCGGGATGAGGGCCATGCACGATCCCTGTCGGATGTAAAGTTATATTGCCCTGCTGAATGTTATTGCGGCTCATAAAATCACCGTCAACATAATAAAGCACTTCATCGGAATCCACATTGCTGTGGTTGTATGGAGCCGGAATGGAATCAGGGTGGTAATCATACAACCTTGGTACAAACGCACAAACCACAAATGCCGGGGTTTCGAATGTTTGATGCACCGGGGGAGGCTGGTGCAGCCTGCCCGTAATGGGCTCAAAATCATGTATCGAGAAGGCATACGGATAATGAAATCCATCCCAGCCGATGAGATCAAACGGATGCGAGGCAAAATGGTAAGGCCAGATCATATCTTCCCTTTTGATTTTTACCAGGAAATCGCCTTTTTCATCATGGGTTTCAAGAACCTGTGGTTTGCGAATGTCGCGTTCGCAGAATGGCGCATGTTCGAGTAACTGCCCGTATTTATTGACATACCGTTTCGGAAAACGCAACGGGGCGAAGGATTCTACAATAAAGAGGCGGTTGTCGGGAGTATTGAATTCCATCTGGTAGATAACGCCCCGGGGAACCATCAGGTGGTCGCCATAGCCGAATGGGATATTTCCGTACATGGTACGCAGGGTACCTTCGCCACGGTGGATAAAGATCATCTCATCAGCCCCTGAATTCTTGAACCAATAGCTGGTCATCGATTTACGGGGAGCAGCCAGGCTGATATGGCAGTCGTTGTTGACCAGCACGGGGATGCGGCTCTCAAGGTAATCATCGGCGGGGGCAATGTCAAAACCCTTGAACAGCCGGTGCTGCATGTTTTTTGGATCAGCAATTTCAGGGGCAACAGAATAGGCTTTGTCAATCTTAGTCACCATGGTGGGCGGATGACAGTGGTATACAAGGGAGTAGGTATCGGAGAACCCTTCCGTTGAAACCAGTTGCTCAGCATAAAGTCCACCGTCGGGCTTGCGAAAAACAACATGCCGTTTGCGGGGAATCTGACCGAGGGAGAAATAGTGGGGCATGGGGGGGATTTTATGTTAGTCGATTATAAAATAGCGAAATAGCGAGGTAGCGAGGTAGCGAAATTCTAAAAAATTATACTTCAATTTCGGGGATTTCACCTACTACGATCAGTCTGCCTTCGGTGGCGTTGATAATTTCCTGCACCGAAACGCCGGGAGCGCGCTCCACGAGTTTAAAACCCTGCGGAGTGACATCAATTACGGCGAGATCGGAAACAATCCGCTTAACCACGCCAACACCCGTAAGTGGCAGGGTGCATTTTTTCAGCAGCTTCGATTCTCCCTGGGGGTTGGTATGCATCATGGCCACGATGATATTTTTAGCCGAAGCAACCAGGTCCATGGCGCCGCCCATTCCTTTCACAAGTTTCCCGGGAATTTTCCAGGATGCAATATCGCCGGTATCAGATACTTCAAACGCACCGAGTACGGTAAGGTCAATATGGCCTCCCCTGATCATGGCGAAACTCGCGGAGGAATCGAAAAATGCCGCACCCGGAACGGTGGTGATGGTTTGTTTTCCGGCATTGATCAGGTCAGGATCGACTTCATCCGGCAGCGGGAACGGCCCGATTCCCAGCAATCCGTTTTCAGACTGCAGCACAATCTGCATCCCGGAAGGAATATAGTTTGCCACCAGCGTCGGAATCCCTATGCCCAGGTTCACATAATAGCCATCGTGCAACTCACGCGCGATCCGCTTCGCAATTCCATTTTTATCTAACCCCATCTGAAAAAAATTGAAAATTTTTTTATTTATTTCGC
>CAZVNF010000357.1:0-1986 GCA_964628215.1 uncultured Draconibacterium sp. | reverse complement strand
TTAAGCAGTTCTGCTTCCTTTGGACAAACTGCCATATCCGGCGGAACAACATTGAGGGTAAGTGCCGGTACCACGGTAACTTCTAATGACCATTTCATCCTGAACAGCGGAGGCGTTCTGAACAACCTGGGAGTCCTTGTCATCAAAAAGAACCTGGAAAACCAGAATACCGGTGAAAATTCAATAGGAACCGGCACAGTTGTTTTTAATGGAACTCTGCATCCGAAAATTATAGGCATGAACATTTTCGAGAACCTGACTGTCAATACAACCGATAACCTCAATATTTTTGGATTGACAGTTGCCGGAAACACCCGGGTAAATGGCATCCTCACCCTTACGCATGGATGTATTAACCTGGGCAACTTTTCAATGCTTCTGGGGCCTTCAGCAACAATTGCTGGTTCGCCATCCTCTGCCAGCATGGTTATCCCTACTGGCTCTGGACAGCTTCAAAAAGCATTCAGCAGTGCGGACATCGGAAGTTCTTTCATTTATCCTGTTGGGAGCGGCAGCCTGGCTCTCAATAAGTATTACTCCCCTGTTAACCTGCAGTTTAACGGTGGCACCTTTGATGCAAACAGCCATGTTGGGGTAAGTCTTAAAGATGAACAGTACGCAGGAACCACCACTAGTTTCCTGACCCGCTACTGGAATTTATCGGAATCGGGAATCACCGATTTCAACGCAACTGCTTACTTTACTTATCCGGCCAATGATGTAGTGGGTACAGAAAGTGATATTTACTCATTCAGGGTTGACCCCACCCTTCCCTGGATAGCCTATAATGCAACGAATATTGGACAGCATCAACTTGCTATATGGGCCCTTTCCACCTTTGGCACCTTCACGGGGAACCAGGGTGACGGGGCTATCCCTCCGGCCATTCGCTCATTACAGACGAAAGTCATTTATGGTGGTGAGATAAAATGTGCCGATGCCACTCAAACATTGCTGATTGCCGGAAATCAGACAATTTACCACGTTTACCCTGATGGAAGTGTTACCCATATCGCCGGGCAAAATATTGTTTACTCCGACGGAACAAAAGTAGACCTGGGAGGGTATATGCATGGGTACATTTCGAATACATTCTGCACCCCTTACAACCATAATGGCCCGGTGCAGATCGCGAATGGTACCGGAGATCAAACAGAACCAGCCTCAACAGATAAATGCTTTTTCAGAGTTTATCCTAATCCCACAACCGGGAAATTCACGCTGGAACTGAAGGGGGATGCATCATCTTACAAAGGACATGTTGATATAATTGGCCTGCTTGGTGAAAAAATATTCTCAAAAGACATGATTCTGGAAAGAACCCAGGAATTCTCCCTTGCAGACAGGCCCACCGGTATGTATATCATTCATGTTACAACCGGCGAAAATTCCCGAACCGAGAAAATCATTAAACAGTAACACCGGAAAGTAATTGCAGAAGATGATCCCGATCCCGAATTCAAAGGGATCGGGATCTGTTTTATCAAAATTACAATCCCGGGTTTCTCTTCCACAAACACAGTAACTCTAAACCCATGAACTGTATCATTATCGACGACGAAAAGCACTGTATCAGCACCCTGACAAACCAGCTCGAAACATATTTCCCTGAAGTGACTATCCTGGCTACCTGCAATGTATCCTCGAATGCATATGAATTAATCCGGCAACACCAGCCCGATTTCATTTTTTTGGACATTGAAATGCCACTTTTGAACGGTTTCGACCTCCTCGCAAAATTTGAACCCTTATTTTTTGATGTTGTTTTTACCACCGCTTACGATTCCTATGCAGTAAAAGCAATCAAATACAGCGCACTGGATTACCTGTTAAAGCCTGTGGATAAGGAAGACCTTGCTTTTGCGATCAACAAGATCAAAAACAAACAGAGCAGCATCAGCCAGTCACAGGTTCAGATGGCAATTGCGGTGCACAACAAGCAGGTGCCCGGAACCATTGCGCTGCCAACCTTGGACGGACTGACTT
>CAZVNF010000356.1:0-2020 GCA_964628215.1 uncultured Draconibacterium sp. | reverse complement strand
ATCAACAACAACAGCCTCACATTGGTTGGAAAGGTCGGCCTCGATGTTGTCAACCTCACACCGGTTGCAGCTTTTGCTGATGCCTTGGTTGGTAATGTCAAACAGGTTGATTTAACTGCTGCTTCAACCATTGATAACACCAACTACAGCCTGTCGCTGACTGGAGCGCCACATGCCTATGCAGACATTGTGAATGCACCCGTTATTGTGAATGCGAATGGTTCAACGGCAACAATTACAGCCGTTGTCGGCCAGACACTCTCTTATATGGTTCCAAACCGTGGCGCCGGGTACACCTATTCATGGCAGGTTGGCAATACCAATAACGTATTGCTCGTTGCCCCTGGTTCACCTAATTTTGCTGAAATAACCTGGAATACAACAGGTAGCCTGACAGTTACCGAGGACTATGGTGGCACCGGCACCGACGGAACCGACCAGATCACCGTGACTGTCACCGCCATCGCCCTCAAGGGTACCGTCACGTATAAAAACGCTACCAACACCCCGATGAACGGAATGACTGTATCGCTGAAAAATTCCTCCGGTACTGTGTTAGGCTCCACCACCACAAGCCCGACCGGTTACTATGAATTTGCAACCATGCCAGTCGGAACAGTTGATAAAATCGAGGTTTCTACCACAAAGGCCTGGGGCGGCGGCAACTCTACCGATGCCCTCGCAATTGAACGCAGGGCCATTGGCCTTACCCCATCATTCTGGACCCCGACGAACTTCATTGATAAAGTGGGCGACGTGAATGGTTCAAACATCGTAAACTCCACCGATGCATTGCTCGTGAAACGCAGGGCAATCCAACTCGTCAGCAGTTTTGCAGCAGGCGACTGGTCCTTCTATGCTCCGACAGAAGATGTAATATTTGCCAATGTTAATGCGAATACTGCGTCGGCTCCCTATACCTATGGCTTGGGGCATACGATGAACCTCCAGGCACTTTGCTACGGCGATGCAAACGGAAGTTACAACCCCACAGGACTAAAAAGCGAGTTGGTGATCACCGGCAACAACGTAATTGACGTACAACCGGGAATGACCTTCGAACTGCCTGTAAGGATCGATGCAGATATGGATATGTCGGCACTGACACTGTTCCTGAAATATGCTGAAAACCAGATCCGGGTTAAAGAGGTGCGCTCTGAACTTCCGGGCTTGTTATATGGTGTTTCCGATGGCCAGATCAACCTGGCCTGGTCGAAGATCGAACCGGTTAACATTCCTTCAAACGGAACCCTGCTTACTTTGGTAGTCGAAACCGTAGGAACATTAAACGGCGATCAGGATCTGTTTACCATGAGCAATGAATCTGAATTATCTGATGAATCCGGTATTCCGATCGATGGGGTTAACCTGAAGATCGACCGTATCGACAACACCACAGATTATGGTATCAACGTTTATCCGAACCCGTTAAGCAAGGAGGCAACCATTCAATACACCTTGCCTGGCACCGGTCATGTGTCGCTTACCATTCTTGACCAGTTTGGAAAAACCATATCCATGCTGAAAAACCAAAATGAGGAAGCCGGTAATTATCTGGTTAAATTTATTCCTGCCGATTACAGCCTGTCAAACGGAGTTTATTTCTGCAAGATCCAGGTTGAAGGTCAGTCGGGTAGTTTCCAGAAACTGGTGAAACTGGTTTACATCAGGTAGTTAAACGAAAGTGGGTGCCGGCAATCTGCCGGCGCTCACTTTTATTATTTCATTACCGTTAACGCAATTATGATATGAAAAAAGTTCTGATACTTATATTTTCAGTGATGTTTTCAGGCCTGGTTTTCAGCCAGACTGCAACAATCGGGAATTACACACAAATCCCGGGAACGGTGAACATCCCGGTAGTGGTGAGCAATTTTACCAATATTGCAGCCATCACCATGTATTTCGAATACGATCCTGCGGTTGTTACTTATTCAAACTTTAACAATTCGGCACTTACCGGGTTGAATGTGAATGCCTACACTGTCGGATCATCCTACCGGATCGGCATTACCTGGTC
>CAZVNF010000355.1:0-2053 GCA_964628215.1 uncultured Draconibacterium sp. | reverse complement strand
CATGATCGTTGGCAGAGAGGTTCTGTTTGAGATCCTGGGCCAGTAGTTCCTCCTGAAGCTGAAAATTTTCCCTGGCCTTAAGAATGTATTGCTTCTGGTCGTGCCGTAATTCAGCCATGCGGGTTAAGGCAGCCTCGTCATATTCCAGGAATTTTTGCCCCTGCCGCATAGCGGTGTAACTCCGGTGCCCAAGCTGGGTAAGCACATCCACTGCCATTTTAACAGAAGTATGGAGACTTTCGCGGTAAATGCCGGTCAGTCCCAGGTCGAGGAGGTTGTATGCATCCATTCTGCTTTTGGCACGTACCATCAGTCTGAGCCCGGGGAAATGAGTTTGCACGGTTGTCACAAGAGACAAATTGGTTTCAGGTGAGTCAATGGCAGCAATCAGTATCTTCGCATTCCCGGCGCCGGCCGATTGCAAAAGATCAAGCCGGGTTGCGTCGCCGTAATAAACCTTGAATCCCATTTTTCGCAGTAATTCCACCCGATCGGAATCATTGTCGAGAATGGTGGCTTCCACACCGTTTGCCCGGAGGAAGCGGCCGATCGTACTGCCGAAATGACCAAACCCGGCAATGATTACCGGATGCTGCTCATCGATCTGATCATCGGGCCGGCTGTCGGGCTTTTCCCTGACACCAAATCGCCGGTCGATGACTCTTTCATTCAATAACAGCAACAACGGGGTGATGGTCATGGTGATGGCCGTTACCGCCATGAAGATGCTGATCCATTCGGGCGTGAGGATCTGCAACTGTCCGGTAAACGAAAATAATACAAAGGCAAATTCCCCTACCTGTGAAAGGGCAAATGTGTAAAACAGGTTCTGATCATTTGTGAGCTTGAAAACCCGGCCGGAAAAGAAAAGCACAGCTGCTTTCACCGTCATGATCATCAAAACAAGGCCCAGGATGAGCATTGGCCGGGCCCCGATCAACTCGAAATTGATTGATGCGCCAACGCCAATGAAAAACAGCCCGAGAAGTAACCCTTTGAAAGGTTGAAGGTCACTTTCGAGTTCGTGCCTGTATTCGCTGTTGGCAAGTACCACACCGGCAAGAAAGGCGCCCAGGGCCGGACTCAGTCCAACCAGTTGCATCAGCATGGCAATGGCCACCACCAGGAACAGGGCAGAGGCGGTAAACAGTTCGCGCAGCTGGGTTTTTGCAATCAGCCGCAGCATCGGAACAATCAGGTATTTCCCGCCAGTATAAATAAAACCAACAGCCAGGAATAGTGAGAGGGTTTGCAGCCATCCGGGAAGCTGATCAATGAAGGTCTGGTTTCCCGATGCAGAAATAGTCGACCCATGTACTGCAAGCAATGGGAGAAAAGCAAGTATCGGAATAACTGCAATGTCCTGGAACAGAAGTACGGAAAATGATGCCTGGCCTGATGCAGTTTGAGTCAGTCCTTTCTCTTTAATTGTTTGAAGTGCAATGGCGGTAGACGACATTGCCAGGGCAAGAGAAATGGCAAAGGAGGCTTTCCAGGTGAATCCGGTTGACAGTAAAACCAGGAACAGAATTCCCCCCGTGAGACCCAGTTGTACCGAGCCCATTCCCAGTATTGATTTACGCAGACGCCAGAAGTGGGATGGTTCCAGCTCCAGCCCGATCAGAAAGAGCATCATCACCACGCCAAATTCAGCGAAGTGCATGATATCCTGTCCCTCTTTCCCAATAAACCCAAGGATAAAAGGTCCGATCAGAATACCTGCAAAAAGGTAGCCGAGTACCGATCCCATGCCCAGCTTTTTGGCAATAGGAACACAAACTACCGCAGCGGCAAGGTAAATGAGAGCTTGAGCAAGAAAAGTCATATTTATGTGATTATGATATTTGTGCGGCCACCCAGTCGTTCAGGTAATCGTACGATTGCATATTTTCTGCTGAATAATCAGCATTTACAATAATTTCCAGCAATTTACCATAATGCCCGGCCGTTTGCATCGCCTCCTCTCTGGTTACCCGGTGAGTACCATGAAGTGCAAATGGAGGTAAATAGGTCATTTTGCAAAGTAAAGCGGTTTGTTCAAACGGGGCAAGTA
>CAZVNF010000354.1:0-2057 GCA_964628215.1 uncultured Draconibacterium sp. | reverse complement strand
AATTTCTGGCATGCGGATTGTTATTGACCATCCCGTTTGGCGCCCAAATAGTTCAAAGCAACCGTGATCATTAACCTGTAAAACTTTTCTTCCGTGAAAACAACAACTTTTATACTGGCATTTATCCTGTCGACTGCAACATGCGTGGAAGGACACAATTATTATAACAACCTGGTACCTATTTCTGTGCAGACTTTTTACGATGAACTTTTACCATATGGTGATTGGATAAACACACGAGACTATGGCTATGTATGGAGACCCTATTCAGACAACCAGGATGAATTCAGGCCATACTCTTCCAGGGGAAATTGGGCTTACACTGATTTAGGCTGGACATGGGTTTCTGATTACCAGTGGGGTTGGGCTGTCTTCCATTATGGAAGGTGGTATTTTGATGATTATCTCGGCTGGATGTGGATTCCTGGTAATGAATGGGCTCCTGCATGGGTTACCTGGGGAGAGTACAACGACCTGTGGGCCTGGGCTCCGATGGGCCCCAACAATCATGTCAATGTAAATATAAACTGGCACGCCCCTCGCTCATGGTGGACTTTTGTTCCCCGTCACCACTTCTGCTCTTCTAATTGGCACTCATTTATTTACAACCGACCGGTTCATATTACCAACATCACCTATATTACCAATGTTTATTACGATAACAATAACCGGCACCAAAATGGCAACTGGTTCAATGGCCCAAGGGTCAGGGATGTTGAAAGACACCTGAATAAAAGAGTACCCAGGATGCAGTTGGTCGACTCCGATAAACCTTCAAACCTGGTTGCACGGAATAACCGGGTGAATGTTTACCGCCCCGGGATAACCACTGAACGGGAAAATTTACGCCCTTCCGCATATCAGACTGATGAGAATCTAAGGTCAGAGCGTAAAAACAGGCATACAACCGATCTCCGTGTAAAACACACCATTGAACCCGAAATGGAAAAACGGACAGTAACAAACAGCCGGGAAGTGAAACCTTATCGTACTGAACAAAAACGGGAGTCTGTCAAACAGACAGTCTCCCGTTATAGCAATACATATCAAAGAAAGAATGTCAAAAGGACCTCTGATCATTAACGTTTAATGACTCGGGTAATTCCTGATTTCTTTGCGGAAACCACCTGTACCAAATAGATACCGGATGGTTTTCCTGATAAGGAAAGTTCATGCTTCTTCAAACCTGGTAACACTGCAGATGACACCTTTTCACCGGTCATATTATAAATTTCAACAAGGATGGTTTCATTGGCAGGCATTCCATTCAGTTCAAGCATAAAGAGACCTTCGGTAGGATTAGGATACACGCGGAAGAATTCACCCGTCTGGCTTAGGAGATGTGTTTCTTCAACTCCGGTAACCGTAACGATTGCAGGCGACTTGCTGCCGCAATATTCACCGGTTAAAGTAATATAGCCGCGCATGTAGGCTCCTGGTCTGACACTCGTTCCTGGCAAATAACTGATCTTTTGCCCCGCTATCATGGTAACCTGTGCCCCGCTTTGAACTGTAAATGAGGTACCTCCTCCGGCTACCGTAATGGTCTGAATTGCATCAAAACATTGTATGCCTGTAATATTGAGATTCTGCAGTACAACCACATTCGCAACACTGCTAACCGACATGGTCACTGAATTGGATATCGCGGGATTATTGGAAACACAGGGAATACTTGAATACAGACTGCAGGTAACAATATCTCCGTCAACAGGAACATAGGAATAAACTGCAGAGGATGGGCCCGATACAACAACGCCGTTCACCTTCCACAAATAAGTTGGAGAGGTGCCTCCGTTGACCGGCATAGCAGTAAAGGTTACAAGAGTACCGGCAAATACCGGGTTTTCAGAAGCCTGAATTGTAACACTTACCGGAAGTATGGGGTTCACGTTCATGGCTATGGTGTTCGACACAGCCGGATTGCCGCTTGTACATGTTGCATTGGATGTCATTATACACGAAACCAAATCGCCATCTGCAGGTATGAATGCATAATACAGATTGGTGGCACCTGGTACATCGCTCCCATTCACTTTCCATTGATACATCGGAGT
>CAZVNF010000353.1:0-2115 GCA_964628215.1 uncultured Draconibacterium sp. | reverse complement strand
TGATCAATTGTTCCAATATCAGGGGAGGGGGTGCCAGCCAGGTGGCGCTGGCTACATTCCAGTACCTTCGGAAGTATCCGGAAAATGACTATAGTGTCCTTCTTTCGCCCGATTTTAACGGGTATATTAATATCAGCTCTTTTCCTGACAACTTCACTTTTCATCTTTTAGACCATCACATTGGCATGCCGGTGCATTTTCTGAAAATCAGGAAAAAACTGGTTCAGATTGAGAAATTGTTCAGGCCCGATTGCACTTTTACCCTCTTCGGGCCAAGTTACTGGACTCCCGTTTCACCCCATCTGATGGGGTATGCGATCCCGCATTATGTTTATCCGGAATCACCCTATTTTCAAACATTGTCATGGAAGGAGACTCTCAAATTTAAAATGAAACGACTCCTTCAGCGGCATTACATTAAAAAAAATGCCGGGTATTATCATGTTGAAACAGAAGATGTAAAGAACAGGCTGGCAGTTTTTGCAGGAGTACCCGCCCAACGTATTCATGTAGTGACAGCTGCCTTGAATCCTGTTTATTATGACCGGGCAATCACGGGAAAAGAAATTTTACTTGAACCACGCAGGGAAGGGGAGGTGCGGATGATCAGTATTTCCGGACTTTCAGCTCATAAAAACTTACAGATCATCAAACAGGTAATCCCGATCCTTGTAAAGAAATACAAACTTGATGCAAGGTTTATTTTAACCATCCCTGATTCACTTTACCAGGCCGGCTTTCAGGGGATGGATGACCATATTCTCAACGTGGGACCTGTTTCCATCGAAAGCTGTCCATCTTTATATGAACAGGCAGATTTTGTTTTTCTGCCCACCTTGCTGGAATGTTTTTCAGCGCTTTATCTTGAAGGCATGTATCTCGAAAAACCGGTTTTAACCAGCGACTTATCGTTTTCACATGCCATTTGCCAGGATGCAGCTCTCTATTTTGACCCGCTCAGCGCGGAAGACATAGCGGAAAAGATCTTCACAATTTCAACCGATGACCCGCTCAGAAAACGTATTATTGAAGCAGGAAAAAAGCATATTCATGATTTCCCGGCAAGTGAAGGCAGAACTGAAAAATACCTGGATATCATTCGTCAAATCATCATAAAAAGCAACCCGGAAAATACGGGAAACCCTAAATGAACAGCTACAAACAAAAGAAAATTCTTATTACCGGGGGTCTCGGCTTCCTGGGGAGTAATCTGGCAGTAAGATTGGTAAATGAAGGCGCCGCTGTGACAATTCTCGATTCTCTGGATGATCGTTACGGGGGAAATATGGTCAATATCGAAACAGTCAAATCCAGGGTAAAACTGATCATCGGCGACGTTTGCAATAAAAGCATCTTAAAGCCGCTGCTGGCGGATACGGATATTGTTTTTCATTTTGCAGCGCAGGTGAGTTATATTGACAGTTTGAAAATCCCGCTGGAAGACCTGGATAAAAATGCCTTATCAACGCTGATGATACTGGAAATATGCCGGGAACTAAACCACAAACCCCTCATCCTGTTTGCAAGTTCGCGGATGGTGCTGGGGTATGTCAACAATAAAATGTTCTCTGAAAATGATTATCCCAAACCCTTAAGTTTGTACGGGGTGCATAAGCTGCTTTCAGAAAATTACCTGCACCTCTATTTCAGGGAATATAAGATTCCATTTATCGTGATGAGGATTACCAATCCTTACGGGCCGCATCAGCAGATCAAACACAGCAAGTATTCCCTGGTTGGCTGGTTTATCAGAATGGCCATGAATGGCGAAACGATTCGGATCTTCGGAGAAGGGAACCAACTGCGCGATTACATTTATTCAGAAGATATTGTTGAAGGATTTTATCAGATCGGGAAATGTGAGAAAGCAGTCGGACGAATTGTAAATATCGGATCAGGAGAAGGCACCGCCTTCCGGGATATGGTATCCACAGTGCTGCAGGTTGTTAAAAACGGCAACATGGAGTTTGTGCCCTGGCCCAACAATTATGAAAATCTTGAAACAGGGGATGCCATCGCCGACATCAGCCTGATTCGCGACCTTACCGGGTTCTCTCCGCAATTCTCTTTGCCGGAGGGTACTTCCAGAACATTCGATTATTACCGGGAACATCT
>CAZVNF010000352.1:0-2119 GCA_964628215.1 uncultured Draconibacterium sp. | reverse complement strand
CGGCCAGCACAACAGGTTCCCGGGAACTGCTCGCAGCCGCAATACCTATGGCAAGACTGGCGGTTGAAAGGATCCCGTCATTTGCTCCCAGAACGGCTGCCCGAAGCCAGTTACTTCGTTGAATATAATGTGTAGCTAAATAATTATCTGTTTTTCCACTATTCATAAAAGTTTTTTGTTAAATTTCATACAGCAGTTGAACATTTGCCAGCCAACTCTCCTTTGAACGACCCATCCTGCTTGTATGTTGCAAAGGTATTATTTTATAAAAGCACATGACATTGTCCCCTTTGGTGAAAAATAAATTTGATTAGGCGCACTTGTACCAGTAAACTATAAACAAATCCAAATTCTGTTTTGGTCAGGGATTCCGGGGTAGATTGTGATGCCTTCGATGCTTTACACAATTTTTTACTGATAATTTCACCCTTTCAGGGTTCATTGTTCAATCCCTGCATCATTTAGCTACAATAATCCCACCCTTTCAGGGTTGGATGAGGTGAATGCTTAATGAATGCTTAATGAATGCTTAATGGGAGAAAGCAGGAGAAAGCAGGGAAAGAGCTGAGAAACCCAGGGACAGAGCTGGAAAAAAAACGAATATGGGAATGACGAATAAGTTTTCGGAAATCGGAAATGTGAAATGTGAAATCCGAAGTAAAACTAACATATTCCACTATTCGTCAATTTTATTGTATTGAACGCTTTATCTGTATTACCTCATATCTTTGCATGCCTGTTTTCATCTCCATACACAACTTTGATCCATGTCATTTTCCCTTACCCGCAACCTTACTTCCCTGTATGTGATCAAGGTGGCCAAATGGATGAACCTGGTCATGCCTGTTATTGTCCTGTTCTACCATTCGAACGGTATGACCATGCAGGATATCTTTACATTGCAGGCGGTGTATTCGGTCACCCTGATGGCTTTTGAGATCCCTACCGGGTATTTTGCCGATCATGCAGGCCGGAAGACAAGCATCCTGCTGGGCTCCATATTCGGGTTTGGCGGTTACCTGTTATACAGCACCTCTTCGGGTTTCTGGGAATTTATGGTAGCTGAGACCATCCTGGGCATCGGGATGAGCCTGGTATCGGGGGCTGATTCAGCCATGCTCTACGACTCGCTCTCTTCTGCTGGTGCATCCGGGAAATACACCCGGTTTGAAGGACGGATCACCTCCATCGGCAACTTTGCGGAAGCGTTTGCCGGGATCATCGGCGGGTTGCTTGCAGCCAGTTCGCTGCGCACTCCGTACTACTTTCAGGCAGGCATCGCATTCCTTGCCATTCCGGCCGCTTTGATGCTGGTTGATCCGCCAGTCCACTGGAACATTCGCAAACCAGGATTGCGCGACATTTCTGCGATCGTGGTAAAGGTGATGCATGGCGACCGCAAACTATTCTGGAACACTATGTTTTCTGCTGTAACAGGGGTTTCCACCCTCACAATGGCCTGGTTTGCGCAGCCATTCTTCATTCGTTCGGGGCTGCAGGTGACTTTTTTTGGTGTTGCCTGGGCTGTGCTGAACCTCCTGGTGGGCCTCGCCGCCATGTATGCCTGGCGCGCCGAAGCAAAACTTGGACCACGCCGCACCGTGATCCTTTTCACCATGGTGCTGGTCATGGGTTTTTTCGGACTGGCCCTGAGCGGTATTTTCGCCGGCTTTGTTTTTCTGCTGCTATTCTACCTGGCCCGCGGCATCGCCACACCCACCCTTCGAACCTATATCAACGTAATCACCACTTCCGACATCCGCGCCACCGTACTTTCCGTGCGTAATTTCATCATCCGCGCACTTTTTGCAGTGCTGGGACCATTCTTCGGCTTCCTGACCGACCGCTTTGACCTTTCAACGGCCATTCTCTCTGCAGGCGTGATATTCGGAATGTTAAGCGGTATTTCTTTGTTCTTCTTCCTGAGATACCGGACCTACCAGGCCTGAGGTGTAATACGGATGTTTGAGGAAATCCAAAGGATTGTTTGCCCATTGGCAAAAAGTTCCTACTTTTGCAATCCCGAACCGGAGAGATGCCAGAGCGGTCGAATGGGGCGGTCTCGAAAACCGTTGATCTCTTTTAGGGATCCCAGGGTTCGAATCCCTGTCTCTCCGCA
>CAZVNF010000351.1:0-2121 GCA_964628215.1 uncultured Draconibacterium sp. | reverse complement strand
GGTGTTGGGTTAACGGTAATGGTAAACGTCTGCGGAGTTCCGTTACAATCCACCCCGCCGTTTGAATAAACGGGCGTAACGGTAATGGTAGCCACTACAGGTGTTAATCCGGCATTGATGGCGGTGAATGAAGCGATATCCCCTGCTCCGCTGGCAGCCAGTCCGATGGAAGGATCGCTGTTGATCCAGGTATAGCTGGTAGCTGTTCCGGTAAAGATAACTGCGATAGTAGAATTGCCATTACAAACAACCTGGTCTGTGGGGTCATTCATTGTAGGTATCAGGTTGACCGTAACTGTAACACAATTACTTGTATCTGAGCACAAAACCGTATTAAGTGTTGAAGTCACCACCCTGCGGTAGAATGTAGTAACAAGTAATCCTGCTGGCGGATTGTAGGTGGCACCGGTTGCTCCTCCAATATCAGCAAAACCGGTTGAACAGTCGGTGGTACTGCTTTGCCATTGATATGTGAGTGTTCCTGTTCCGGTTGCCGGAGTAGTTTCAGTAAATACTGCCGGATCACCACCGCTACAGATGGTCTGATCGGTTGCTATCACTCCGGCATCTACATCGTTAACAGTAACAGTCACGGGTTCACAGCCTGAAACTCCGCAAACCGTCTCCCATCTGGCATAATATGTGGTGGTTACCAGTGGCGCAGGAATCGTAAGTGTGGTTGAGGAAGTATCAACAGATGTTCCACCGCAACTTCCGGTGAACCAGTGAACGGTTGTTCCACTGCCCCCTAAAACAGACAATGTTATCGTTGGTGGATCACCGGAACAAACAGTTCCAAAATCAACTAAAGCTGCAGTTGGTGCTACCGGGTACTGATTTACAACAACAATTGTTGTGTCAATTAAGGAAGAACAATTGTTTGAATCGGTTACAACCAGGGTATATATCCCATCATTAATAACAGTAGCGTTTAGAATATACGGATTTTGAAGTGTTGAATTAAATCCGTTAGGGCCATTCCAGTTATAGGTATACGGGGGAGTTCCACCTGTTACATTTACAGATAGTTTTAGCGTATCACCTTCACATAAAGTATCACCTTCATTAACAGCTGCTGACGATGCATTAGGTATAGATGCAAGTAATCCGAAGGAAATATCATCCAGGCCAAAGTCATTTCCGCCGGATGACAAATTCAGATTGACAATTCGAACTACAGCAGTAGTAACACCAACTGGTGCAGTCCATAAAGGTGTACTGTAAAAACGAACCCAGTTTGAAAGATTCACCTGTGCTTCTGATACAGGTTTGGGAGCTGTGGAGAGGTCGGCAATAGAACCAGCTTGTGTTCCATTAATCTCAAAACGCAATTGTGCGTTATTTGAAGCAGTTAAATTCATTGCCCAGGCACTGAAATAATAGTCCCTGTTTGGAATTACTGTAAATGTTTGTTGCCAGATAACACGTTGATGAGGGGGAGGAGGGACATTTAAAAGTATATTACTTCCGTTAACCATCATAAAATTTCTGGGACCAACGGTATTATTAGTATGATCTCTACCATGCATATATACATGATAGCCATTATTTAATGGAGCAGCATTGACAGGAAACAGAGGTTGGTTCGACCAGGCACTTGTATCAACGGCATACCTGTTCTCCAACATAACTCCTGTTAGGAAACTGAATCCGTTATAATATACCTGGCTTCGATTTATATATTCAGTGATAAAAGCTGGAGCCGCTGCAACATAATTCGTGAAGCTTCCATCAACAACCAATTCTGTTCCAAGATTTATAGAGGTAAAACCTGTGCATCCAAAGGCATTTGTCACTGTTACTCCATATAAACCTGCAATATCGACTGTAATAACTTGTGTTGTGTAAGGAGGGGTCCCCACATTCCACAGATAGGTTAATCCGGCTGGTTCTGCTGTTAATACGATACTTCCTGGTACTATGCAGAAATCAGGAGTTATGGTAGGTATTGTGTTTGGATTAATCGTGATTGTAAATGATGTAACAGGGCCGGTACAACCGTTTATTGTTGCACTAACATTGATATTTCCAACAAGTGGAATGTTTGAGACATTTACAGGTGAGAAGGCAATACTATCATTACCACTGGTGCCAAAACCTATATCAGGGTTGCAGGTCCAG
>CAZVNF010000350.1:0-2149 GCA_964628215.1 uncultured Draconibacterium sp. | reverse complement strand
ATCGAAGGTGCGTTGAAACTTGCCAAGCGGTTCACCGGACGCAGCGAAATAATCTCATTTATCGACTCTTACCATGGCAGCACGCACGGTAGTTTAAGTATCCTCGGTAATGAGACGCTAAAAAATGCATTCAGGCCTTTGCTCCCGGATGTCAGGCTGATCGAATATAACAACTATTGTCACCTTGAGAAGATTTCAAAACGGACCGCCTGCGTGGTGATCGAACTGGTTCAGGCCGAAGCAGGAATCATCGCGGTGGAAGATTACTTTCTTCAACAATTGAAAAAACGGTGTGCACGCGACGGCGCATTGATCATAGTGGATGATGTTCAGATGGGTATGGGCCGGACAGGCAAACTTTTCAGTTTTGAACATCATGATTTTGTACCGGATATTCTTGTTCTGGCAAAGGCCCTCGGAGCAGGAATGCCGCTAGGGGCGTTTATCGCATCAAAAAAAATGATGGACACGCTGGCATACAACCCGGAACTGGGTCATATTACCACATTCGGAGGTCACCCGGTTTGTTGTGCAGCCGCGCTGGCGGGAATTGATGTTCTGTTAAATGAAAACCTCATATCCCGGGCTGAAGAGAAAGGGCTGCGGTTTGTGGAGAAACTCTCAGGACATCCGGCAATTTCAGGCATCCGGCGGGCAGGACTTGCACTGGGTGTTGACCTGGCCTGTCCTGAAAAAAGAACCACATTTATGTCCTCTGCCCTGAAACACGGCCTCATCATTGACTGGTACTTATTTAAACCGGCAACCTTCCGCATTGCTCCTCCCCTTACCATTACGGAGGCTGAGATTGAGGTGGCGTGTGAGAAATTGGTGATGGCGTTGGAGGAGTCCATTTGAATATCGAATATTGAATAACGAATATCGAATATCGAATTTGAGGTTAGAATCTTATGAACAAATAAATGGCTGTTTACTATTTACCTGAAGAACCGTTTTTCCCGCCGGTGGATGAGGCTGAGCCAAACGGACTTGTGGCCATTGGCGGAGATTTATCTGTGGAACGGCTGCTTCAGGCGTATTCCAGCGGTATTTTTCCCTGGTTCATGGAGGAGGATACTGTTTTCTGGTTCTCCCCTGACCCCCGGATGATCCTGTTTCCGGATCAGGTTAAAACTTCTGATTCATTGATGCGTATTATCAGAAGCAATCGGTTCAAGGTAACGTTTGACACCCTGTTCGACCAGGTCATCCGCAGGTGTGCTTCAGCAACCCGCCCCGGGCAGGATGGCACCTGGATCAGCCAGGAGTTTATTGATGCCTATAATGCATTACATCAAAAAGGATATGCCCATTCCGTTGAGGTATTTTACCAGGATGAACTCATAGGTGGTCTCTATGGAGTATCTCTGGGTGCGGCCTTTTTTGGCGAAAGCATGTTCTATTCTGCAGGCAATGCATCAAAAGTTGCCTTCCATGCCCTGGTCGAAAGGTGCAGGCAATTGGGATTCAGCTTTATCGATTGCCAGATGGAAACCGATCACCTGCTGAGCCTTGGGGCCACTTTGGTTGAAAGAAAAAAATTCCTTTTACTTCTGGAAGATTCGTTGAAGAAAGAGACAATTCTTGGGAACTGGCATTAATTAATCCCAAGTTTTTTCCTGATTTCCTTTGGAATGGCATTTTTATGAACCATGATATCCATGGTTTTCAGCCTGACATAGGCTTCGGAAGCATAGAAATAGCCTTTGTACGGACTGCCATCAAGCCCCCATGAATTCTTTATCAGGTAGTACTTTGTTCCATTCTGGTCTTTGGCAATACCGGTGAGATGCATCCCATGATCGTCGGTGGTTTGATAGTTGTCGAACTCAACCTGGCGCATCTCCTGGGTGATCTTTTTTTCAGGATTAGGTTTATCGAATTTGAACAGCAGCTTATCTTTTTCGGAATCGGACATTTTTGACCATTTTCCGCTCTCCATTCCGGCTATTTCAGTTGCATTTTTATCGGGAACCACTGCTACGCCGCTTTTCCATGCGAATCCTTTTTCACTTACATCTGCTCCCCAAACAATCGTATATCCCTGATTAATAGAATTATCAATCACCTGTATCATTTCGTCAACGGGGATATTATATACTTCCCCCATTTCCCAGTTGTCGGGAATCTCAATGATGAACTTCGAATA
>CAZVNF010000349.1:0-2186 GCA_964628215.1 uncultured Draconibacterium sp. | reverse complement strand
GGACTCTGTTTCTATTTTGC
This sequence comes from uncultured Draconibacterium sp., assembly GCA_964628215.1. Taxonomy (GTDB): domain Bacteria; phylum Bacteroidota; class Bacteroidia; order Bacteroidales; family FEN-979; genus CAIVAT01. The sequence continues at coordinate 2,166 of CAZVNF010000349.1, read as the reverse complement.
CACCCTGTTCCGTGACCATATCGCGGGACAGTTTGGCTTCTTTCCGATCCTCAATCTGTTCGGCCCAAAGGGGGCTGGTAAAACTGAGATGGCCATCAGTCTGCTTCAGCTTTTCGGCAACCAGGCCAAGGGGCCGAATATCACCAACACCACCAAGGCAGCGCTGGCTGATCATGTTGCCATGTTCTCAAACGCGCTTTGCCATATTGATGAGTATAAAAACAACCTGGAATACGAAAAGATTGAATTCCTCAAAGGGCTTTGGGATGGAACCGGTCGCACCCGGATGAACATGGACAAAGACAAGAAAAAGGAAACCACTTCCGTCTATGTCGGGAATATGGTTTCCGGGCAGGAGATGACCACCGCCGACATTGCCCTTTTTTCCAGGATGATTTACCTGTGGTTCAACAAAGTCGAATTCAACGAAAAAGAAAAGGCAGCCTTCAATGATCTGAAAGCGATCGAAAAGCATGGGTTGACCCATCTCACGCATCAGATCCTGCAGCACCGTTCGAAATTTACACAGCAGTACCGTGAAAATTACGATCTGGCATCCGACGAACTATCCAAAATGCTCAACGGCCTGGTGATCGAAGACCGTATTTTTCGCAACTGGCTGGTCATCATTGCTGCTTATCGAACCTTAAAGGATGAGATCACAGTTCCATGGAAATATGACGACCTGCTCAGAATTGCTGCAGGCAAGATTATTCTGCAAAACAAGGAGACCAAGACAAGCAATGAAATTTCGATCTTCTGGAGTATCGTTGAATTTCTGACCAATGATGGGTTAATCAAAGAAGATGTAGATTTCAAGGTTGACTTTGTCAACAGGTTAAAAACTGACCTGGTTTCCACAGAAGCCGAATGGACGAAGCCCAAGCATATACTCTATCTGAACCATTCCAGGATATTTCAGCTTTATCGTGTCCATGGCCAGAAAACCAAGGAGAACATCCTTCCGCTGAAAACCCTTGAATATTACCTGATGAACTCCAAGGAGTACCTGGGAAGGAAACATTCCGTCAGTTTCAAAGTCGAAGAGAACCACCGGGTTGTTGAAGATCAGGATACAAATGTTTCCGTGGATGGCAACCAAATAAAGAAAACCACCCGCCGAATAACCACAGCGATGGTTTTTGATTACGACATGCTGAACATCTCCATTCTCAACATTGTTGATAAACAGGAGATTGATCCAAATACAGGGGAGCCGTCTGATAATCTTCCCTTTTGAAAAAAATGAAAACACAAAAAGTTTAACGCAAAAACGGCAGCTACACCAGCTACAATAACTACAATTTTTAAAATATTATAAATGAGTAAGTTAAAAGCAACTATCAATGGAATGGCCCAGCTAAGCGCAGCTACACTTAACTACAGCTCCTACAAAAAACTATAATGTAGCTGAGATTTATCGTTTCTTGAAATGCTTACCTGTTTGATTTACAGATTGATAATTGAATGTAGCTGATGTAGCTGCCGTAGATGCCAAAATATATACCCTGACTGAGAAAAACTGAATTTTTTTATGAATCATCCCGGACCAATCACTGATCAAAACGGCTGGAAATATTACGACCATCTTCCTCAGGGCTTTCGCCTGGCTACCATGGATGATCTTCACATCCGGGGTAAGAAGAAAGTTGGGATGCAGTACCTGATCCAGCGTGGAGACCAACAATACTTCGAAGTTCATTACATAACAGAATTCACCAGGAGCATCAATCTCAAGCCGTTTCTGGATCACGAAATGGTGTTCGTTAACGAACAATGACCTTTACTTTAAAACGGATGACAAATACATTTGCCACATGAATGACAACCAGCGCCCAACTATTACGATAAAACTCAAACCGTATCTCCAGGAATACCTGGCGTTCGAGCTTCGAAGCAATATGGCTTCCAAACGCAACCTGATCGGCATTTTGATTCATAAATTTCTTGAATACATGCCACCAGATGTCCAACCCGAGTTTCCGAAGGGACCGGAATACATCACCTTCCTTGTGCCGTTTTTCGAAGATATCAACGTGAGGGGCAACCTATGGATATCGCCGCTCAACCAGCAAATATTCGAACAGTTTGTTGAATGGCATTTCAAGCAGCTCTTCTTTCATTACATGAATGATAAGGTCCGGCTTTATCGTTCATTCAAAAAGG
>CAZVNF010000348.1:0-2208 GCA_964628215.1 uncultured Draconibacterium sp. | reverse complement strand
GTCCACTTCATCTAACCACCGCCCCCATCGGATTTCTCAACCCTTTGGCATCTTTCAAATACGCCTTAATAGTTCCTACAATGATTTTTGCTTCGATATAAATGGGGATTTTATTTGCATCATCCGTAACCCATACCAGCACATCCTCGTCTCCTTTGAAAATAGTACCCTGGACCATTTTGGCGGAGAATTTTATGCACCGGTAACGTTTGCCATCGGTTGACTCCACGACTTCTTTTCCCAATTGTCTGAAATAGATGTCATAGTAGGCATCATCAATCAAAATCGTGATATGTTTTTTCTGGTCCGGCACTGTTTCCGAAAAATCCAGGGTCCGCGTATAATATATTGCAGAGAGCATGTCGAATGTACAGGCACGCATAGGCAGTGTATCCGTGCGTTGAGGGTTGTTTTTACTCTTTGTGTTTGCAATGACCTTTTGTGAACTCAGGTCGTAGTTCAGGGTGTTTAACAGAGTATAGCCTCCCTCATACACATTTCTTTTAAAGTCATATGTCTGGAATGTAGCCGGATCGATCCAGGAGTCGAAATAATCACGCACTTTAAACAGCATATCGTAAGAGGGGTATGATTTTCCGGTCCCTTTGAGATGCCAGGCAGGTTTACCCCGGAAGGTATCTTTACTGACTGAAAATGTAACCAGTCCGGCATCAACCCAAACAGGTCCCCAGTTATATGAAACGGTATACCTGATTTGTTCTCCGTCGCCAAATATAGTATTAGTTGTTGGGCACTGGCCGCTGGAAATTTCCGGGTATAATAAGGCAACCAGTAACCACAGGCTTCCCGATAAAACGGGTTTTAATAGTTTCAATATTAAAAATCTTTAAATGAAAATCACTTTTTATTCCACAGGTAATAGACAGGTATACCAAGAATAACGATAATCAACCCCGGCCAGGTATATTCCGGTTTGTAAATTAATAAAATAATCATCACAGTAAGTGCTAATACTATGTATATCAGCGGAATAACCGGATAGCCAAATGCACGGTAGGGGCGATCCATTTCAGGACGGTTTTTTCTTAATCTGAACAGCCCGAATATGGTGAGTACATAGAAGATCAATACAGCAAAAACCACGTAATCAAGTAATTGCCCATAAGTTCCCGACAGGCAGAGCAACCCGGCCCAGATTCCCTGGATTATCAACCCGGTGGACGGAACACCTTTTTTATTGAGGGTTCCGACTTTTTTAAAAAACATTTTATCAGCTGCCATGGCGTAGTACACCCTGGCGCCGGAGAGAATAAGCCCGTTGTTGCATCCAAAGGTGGAGATGACGATAAAAGAGGCCATGATCAATACCGCGTAGTTTCCGAATATCCCCGACATAGAGGCGGTTCCAAGCCGGTCGTTCAGCGCGTACTGCATCCCTTTTGCAGCAATGTCAGCTCCTTCGGGTGAGCCTCTGACCGGCAGCACGGTAATATATACGATATTGGCCAGCAGGTACAGCACAGTTACAAAAAGGGTTCCAAGGAACAGGCTCAGGGGAATGTTTTTTTTAGGATTGATCACTTCACCGGCGGTGAATGTAATGTTATTCCAGGCATCTGAGGAAAATAGGCTTCCCACCATGGCCATCCCGATGGCAGCCACCAGGGCCATCCCTGCTAGTGGCATATCCTGGGCACCTGCGCCTTCCCGTTCAGGGGTCCAGAAAATCGCGCTGTTGATATCGATTGATGATTGATTGCCGGCAAATCCAAGCCCGATAACAATAAACAGGATCAACAGGATAAACTTCCCGGAGGTAAATGCATTCTGAATTTTTTTCCCTTCCTGTATCCCCCTTGTATTGATCCATGTGAGTAACGCTATGGAACCGATGGCCACAAGTTGAACGGGGCCGAATTTGAAGAACCCTGCCTGGACCCAAATGATATCTTCGGCGATTGAGGGGATAAGTACCCCGGAAAATTTCGCAAATGCCATTCCAACTGCTGCGATGGTTCCGGTTTGAATGACCAGAAAGAGCGTCCATCCATATAAAAATCCGGTAAGCGGATTGTACGCTTCCTTCAGGTAGACATACTGGCCGCCGGCACGGGGAAACATTCCGGCCAGTTCTCCATAGCTCAGTGCGGCAAAAACCGTCATGAAACCGGTAATGATCCAAACCATCATCAGCCATCCCGGAGATCCGACCATCCGGGCAATATCAGCGCTGACAATGAAAATCCC
>CAZVNF010000347.1:0-2265 GCA_964628215.1 uncultured Draconibacterium sp. | reverse complement strand
ACATCGAAGAATACTCGAACACTACTCGAATACATGTTAGAGAGAGGTTAGGGGGAGGTCAGATATAGGTTAGAGAATGGTTACGAAAACTGCCTGTGTACAGGCTTTATACGGAGAGGTTCAATACGCAAATATATCACAAATTTTGATATTTTTGCGTAAAAATATCAACATGATAAACCAGGCGCTTCTGAACCCCAAAAGTATTGTTGTTATTGGCGGTTCCAATGATGTTCAAAAGCCCGGCGGGGCTGTTCTCAGAAATCTTATTCAAGGTAACTACCAGGGAAAATTATATGTTACCAACCTGAAGGAATCTGAAGTACAGGGAATTAAAAGTTTCCGGGACCCGGCCCAACTGCCCGAGGTTGACCTGGCAATTCTGGCCATAGCCGCCAAATTCATCCCGGATACGGTAAAACTGCTGGTGAACCAGAAAAATACGCGTGGGTTTATTATTTTATCCGCCGGATTCAGTGAGGAAAATCATGCCGGCAAACTTCTTGAACAACAGGTTGTTGAAACCATCAGCCGGGCTGGAGGGTCGTTGATCGGCCCCAATTGCATCGGGGTGCTGACACCCGCGTATCACGGGGTATTTACCAAACCTATTCCCACACTCGACCCGAAAGGATGCGATTTCATCTCTGGCTCTGGTGCCACGGCCGTATTTATCATGGAGGCAGGTATCCCCAAAGGACTGACTTTTTCACAGGTGTTTTCCGTGGGAAACAGCGCCCAGTTGGGGGTAGAGGAAATTCTTGCTCATCTTGACGAGAGCTTTGACCCTGCAACCAGTTCCAGGATCAAACTGTTGTATATCGAAACAATTTCAAAACCACAAATGCTGCTGAAACATGCGGCTTCCCTGATCCGCAAAGGGTGCCGGATTGCTGCCATTAAAGCGGGTTCCTCCGAAGCAGGCAGCAGGGCTGCATCCTCGCATACCGGGGCCCTGGCCAGTCCCGATGTGGCGGTGGATGCACTTTTCCGAAAAGCAGGCATCGTTCGTTGCTATGGCAGGGAAGACCTTATCAGTGTGGCTTCCGTTTTCACCTTCCCGGAGCTGAAAGGGGATAACATGGCGATTATCACCCATGCCGGCGGTCCGGCGGTGATGCTCACAGACGCCCTTTCCTCTGCCGGATTGCATGTGCCGAAAATCAGCGGCAGGGCTTCCGGAGAATTGCTTTCAAAGCTGTATCCGGGCTCCTCCGTAGCCAATCCGATTGACTTTCTGGCCACCGGTACCGCTGAACAACTGGGCACCATTATTGACTATGCCGATCAGAAATTCAAGAATATAGATGGTATGGCGGTGATCTTTGGAACTCCCGGGCTAACACCTATTTTTGATGTGTATGATTTGCTTGATAAAAAAATGAAGTCATCCGGGAAACCGGTTTTCCCGATCCTGCCTTCCGGACTCACGGCCCATGCTGAGATACAAGAATTTGTTGGCAAAGGACATGTGTTTTTTCCCGATGAAGTAATATTTGGCAATGCAGTGGCAAGGGTGTATCACACTCCGGCACCGGCACCGGAAAAGTTGCAGCTGCCAAAAGTTGACCGCAAGAAAATCAGGTCCATCATCAACAGTGCCGGTGAAGGGTATATTTCGCCGGAGGCCATCCAGGGGCTTATGGATGCCTGTGGGATCCCGAGGGCAGGAGAAGCGGTGGTAACCAGTGCCACGGAAGCAAAACAGCGTGCCAGGGATCTCGGATTCCCCGTGGTGATGAAGGTTGTTGGCCCCGTGCATAAATCCGACGTAGGGGGTGTGGTACTGAATGTAAAGGATGAAGTTGCCGTGGATCGTGAATTCACACGGATGATGCAGATCAGTGAAACCACGGCAATCCTGATTCAGCCAATGCTTTCAGGTATTGAACTTTTTATCGGCGCAAAGTTTGAGCCAAAGTTCGGTCACCTGATTTTATGCGGTATGGGCGGAATATTCATTGAAGTATTGAAAGATATGGCGGCAGGTCTGGCACCGCTAAATAAATCAGAAGCACTTGCGATGATCCGCAGCCTGAAAAGTTATAAAATCATCCAGGGAATCCGCGGACAGCAGGGAGTAAACGAAGAGATGTTTGCCGATGTGATGCTTCGCCTCTCCGCACTTCTTTCAGTGGCTCCGGAGATCGTGGAACTCGATTTTAACCCGCTGCTGGGGACTCCAGACAGGGTGGTGGCGGTGGATGCGAGGATTCGTTTGGGAAGGGTGGACTGGTGAACGAGTGGACGGGTGGACGGGTGGAC
>CAZVNF010000346.1:0-2389 GCA_964628215.1 uncultured Draconibacterium sp. | reverse complement strand
GAAAAATTATTTTGTATGCCGATATCAAGCGGGGCATCATTAAAATAGTTTTCCACCCCTTCGCCGTAAATGCCCTGCAGGTGCATTACAATTTTTTTACCCAGGTTAATGCCTGTGCTCAAACTTACTCCCCACCCGATGGCACTGCCGCTCAGGTCGATGGTATCCGCCCCGTTGTATTCCCATTTGATGCTGCGTACAATTCCTCCAAGCTGAACATACCCGAATTTCCGGGCAAACCGGTAATGTCCTGTCAAATCGGGTAACTGCAGATGTGGGGTTACATATGATAATTCCACCCGGTCGCTGTAAACACCGCCATCGCCGCTGGCTCCGGGCATTTCAAGTGCAAAAACCAGGTGGCTTGCCCCAAGTATCGGTATCCAGCGAACCTGGATGTTCCTGTAGAAAAGCATGCCACAAGGACCCCAATATTCAAGCGTGTTTGGGAACACATCCGCATCCATGAAGGCGCTTTCGGTTTGCCCTGCTCCAAAATGGCCCAGTTGCCCATATGCATGACGAAGCCGGATGGTAGTCTTCCCTGCATCAGAACCCACTCCGAACAAATCAAAATCAAATAACGTTGTAAAATCTCCAAATTTAGTCGGTATGGCAGACTTTACCCCAAACCGGGTTTGGCGAACGCTGAAATAGACATTCCCGTTGGAACCAAACTCATCTTTATAGGCCGGCAACCTCGAAGGCCGCATCGCATCATAATATTCAGGGTTTACCTGGTTGAAGTTGTAACCCATATCTGTTTGGGCAAATCCGAAAATTTCAAATATTTTCAAACTGTCTGTCTGCGAAAATCCCAATGATGCGGAAGAAAAAAGCAGCGCAATGATGACTAATCTTATTGTTTTCATCCGTAATGTTGTTTTAGTTGTAATGATTATATGCAATGTCAGAATGTCTCATTCAGATTGAAAAAGATCCCTTTGGTGCCGTCGGCACCGAAACCTAAATCGATGGAGAGGTTTGACATGGTTTTCCTGCTGAACATGACTCTTAAACCAACGCCAAACGCAGGATCAAAATACTGAAACAACTTCCGCTCCCCGTCATCGGAACTGGCCGTGGTAACATTTACAAATGCCACCCCGCTTAAAATACCCGAATAGGGACTGATCGGAAAGCGCCATTCAGTCTCCCCGTAAACAAAATTCACACCCCTGATGCTCCCCTGGATATACCCTCTTCCCGCCCTATTGTACATGTCCCAGCATAAGGCCGGTAATCCCAGGTACGGAACGGTTCCTTTCTCAGTGAACTGGCCCAGGTACCAGAAGCCGATAAGGTGATCGGGGCGGCGTTTTGAAAGACCAATATAAGTTCTGAACTCCGTGTTCAGCATCAGGCTGTTTTTTGAACTGCCCAGAAATGTAAAATTCGGCCTGAATGCTATATTTGCAAGGTATCCTTTTGTAGGCCGAATGGAGTTATCTCGGCTGTCGAGTAAAATCTCCAAACTCAGACCCGACATGGTATATTTTTCAGGATTAAAACCATGCTCAGTGCTGTATTTATAATGGTCTGTAGACTGGGGCGGAACACTATCCAGGTGATTATGGTCGTCAATGCTTGAGTAATCATCCAGGCAATATCCTAATCCGAAGTACCAGTTCTTTGCGAACCCGAAATAGAATGTCTCATAAAGCCGTATGTAATTATAATTGAGGGGCTGGGCATCCGGAGGAAGTGAAGCAGTTGATCCACCGTCGTTAAAAACAACTCCCCTGTTGGTATGCATCTTAATACCCGTACCCAACCCGTAGGTGGGCTGCGAGAAAACCAGGTAGCGCCAGTCCCCCCGCATGATATAACGGGAACTGCCAGTGATGATATTTGATCGTAAGGTAATGATCGTTTGTTCTGCGGTAGTAATGTTAACGGCAGCACATAATGAAGATACGGGGGTGGTCTCAAGGTCGCCAAGATAGATCGCCATGGTGGTTCCCACACCAATCAGGAACCCGTATGCGGGGTTGTAGCCTACGAAGGGTGTTGTAGCAAAATATGGCTTTTTAATGATGACAGGGTCCTTTGTGACACTGTCGCGCCGGGCACGTTTCTCCTTTTTAATAAATATGCTGAATACATCATCCTGCTTAAATGTTTTTGTGTTTTCCTGCGATGAGAGTTGAAATGGTGATAAAATAAATATAAGCAGAACCAGGAAGATGAGTTTATTAACCTTTCCCCGGGGTCCTCTTACTCTGTGCGACTCTGTGCCAACTCTGTGCAACTCTGTGTTATTATTTGTTAAACAAGAAGCAAATATATTCTTAAAATTTAATTTGATTGAGACAATCGTACCAGTAATTTTTGAGTTGATCGGGAAATCTCACCAAGGCTTGTATGTCACCCATATGAATTACCCCGG
>CAZVNF010000345.1:0-2395 GCA_964628215.1 uncultured Draconibacterium sp. | reverse complement strand
GCAGTATGACGATGGACATGAAGATAGAATAAGATCAAGCCTTCTTTGTTTTCGATGGATTTTTCTATGAAATCAAATGCAAGATCCAATTCACCGAGCGCCAGGTAAACATTCGCAAAAACAGGGTTGATTACTTTTTCGTCTGCCGGAGCCGATTTCATTTGTCTGAGTATTTCTGTTGCTTTAGATTTATTGCCCAAATGATTGTGTGCGTTGGCCAGATCAGCCAGTGATCTCAAATCGTTGTTCAACCTGTTTGCCAGTTCAAGTTCAGCAAAACAATCCTCTTGCTTCAGATACATCAACCCATATCCAACCAGTGCATGGCCACCAAAGAAGTTTGGCTCAAGTTCGATCAGCTTCTTTCCATATTCGATGAGTTTCTCAAAGTTCATCGATATCGCGGCGCATAATCCGATGTAATAAAGGTTCATCAGGGAAAAAGGATTCAATTCATACGCCTTCTCTGCAAACACGATTGCCTGGTCGCCTCTTCCCAGCAACGCTTCACAAAAACCCAGTTGTACGAGACACTCGTCACTGTTGGGATTGATCCGGATTGCAATGTTAAAATGTTCCAATGCCCGGGGGATATCCATTTCGTGATGAAGAGCAATTCTTCCAATGGCAAGATGACTTTCAGAAATTTCACTATCCAGTTGAAGGCCCTGTTGGGCAGCTTCAATGGCTTTGGGAAGGCACTCATTCACTGGCATCCAGCCAAAAGTCCAGAAATTCATGTAGCAAAATGACAATCCGGAGTAGGCAATGGCGAAGGCCGGGTCAATTTTAATGGCAGCTTCAAAATAGTCAATGGCTTTTAAAAAACCATCCGGTGTACATTTATTGACGTGAAACCGGCCATTCAGGTACAATTCATACGCTTCGATATTTTCCGTGTACCTCTTTAAAAGATTTTTCTTTGCGTAATTGAACAATTCAAATTTAATGGCATCCAGGATGGCTAAGGCTATTTCATCCTCGATGGCAAAAATATCTTCAAGTTCCCGGTCAAAAGTTCCGGAGTAAAGATGAAACCCGTCTGCCACGTTGATGAGCTGAGCCTTGACACGCAGTTTATTCGCTGATCTCCGAACGCTGCCTTCCAGGATATAGGCAACGTTAAGTTGCTCCCCGATCAACTTCAAATCCATGTTTTTCCCTTTGAAGGCAAACGAAGAAGTTCTCCCGATCACTTTCATCTGAGGCAGTTGCGCCAGCATGTTAATGATTGTTTCTGTGATTCCATCGCTGAAGAATTCCTGCTCGGGATCACTGCTCCTGTTCAGGAAGGGTAAAACAGCAATGCTGTTTTCGGCAACAGGCAGGTTCAGCTTTTTAGCGGCGATAACTTCACTGCCGGCAAATAACACCTGGTACATTCTAACAGGCCGGGTTACATTCTTCAGTCGCTCTTCCAATACAAACTGCGACCTGATCCCGCTTTTGTTGGCAATATTATGATGAACGGTTTCTGAAATAAAGATACAACCAGGGCTGGCAGCAGACTGAATGCGTGCGGCAAGATTGACCACATCGCCAAAAATATCATCATGTTCAAACAGCACTTCACCCTGGTGAATGCCAATCCGCAGTTGAAAATCTTTAGTGGTATTGCATGCTTCCTGAATTTTGACAGCGGCATATACAGCGTCCGAAACGGTATCAAAGCTGGCCATGACGCCATCTCCCATTTCTTTGATCCACCGGCCATGGAGTTCTTCAATGATGGGTCGCTGGAGTTGCCTGTTTTTATTCAACAATTCAAAAGCCCGTTGCTCGTCATTACCCATCAATGTTGTGTACCCGACGATGTCGGTAAACATGATGGCGGCAAGCTGGCGGGATTTAGACATTTCCTATTTCAACAATTCATCAAAGATAAATGAAATATAATAAATCTGTCCAACGAAAGGTGAGCCAAAACTGGTACGGTAGTCACCACCTCCAAGGTTAGTGCCTCCAACTTTAATCATCGTCTTAAGGGCGGTAAACTTATAATTTACCTGCGCATTCAATACACCGTAAGCAGGCATGGTGGCCTTACCCATGAGCGACTCCCAGACGAAAGCTTCCTGGTAACGCCAGGTGATGTTGAAGCCAAAATTCCTGACCAGGTTGTTGTTGCCCACGCCGAGACTGAAATGGTTTCGGGGCGTGTTAAAAGAGGTAAGAAAACCGGGGGCTTGCTCACCGGAGAAAGTGGTATAGTTATAATTTCCGCTGAGCGCGAAATTCTTCGGAAGAGTATAGCTTAAACCCAGGCCAATTCCATAGGATGTGAGGGTAGAAGGGGAATTGGCTGAGAGAACCCATTGTTCTCCTGCCTTGACTTGTTTTCCCTGGTGCATCGTTGAAACTTTGCTGAATACAGATTGTGTTCCCACAAAGTTTT
>CAZVNF010000344.1:0-2409 GCA_964628215.1 uncultured Draconibacterium sp. | reverse complement strand
CCATCGGTATTGCGCAGGGACTGTCGAAACTGCCTCTCTTTTCCGGTATCGAATATCGGTTATTCTGTTGGGTGGTGATCACTGTAATCGGGATCTCTTATGTGCTGTGGTATGCAAAAAAAGTAAGGAAGAATCCGAAATCATCCATCGTATATGAGGAAGATGCCCACTGGCGGGAGCAAACCAGTAAGGACGAAATGGCTGTGGCATACCATACTCCGCTGGCGGCGTGGTTTGTTTTCGGAGCCATTCTGGCGGTTATGATCCTTTTCTCAGTATTTTATCCCCTCACTATTTTAAAAATTGGTTTATCCAGTTTTACGACTCCCATTATCCCCATTCTTACGGTCATTTACCTGGTAACCAGTGTGATCATGTTGCGCAAATCGGTTCATTTTTTCATCCTTAACCTTTTATTCTTTACGATTGCCTTTCTTATTGTTGGGGTGATGGGCTATGAATGGTATGTGATGGAAATTGCCACGCTGTTCTTTGTCATGGGTATCGCATCCGGACTTGCAATGAACTACACCCTGAATGATCTCACAAGGCACTTTCTCGATGGCGCCAGGGATATCCTCTCCGCCGGCATTATTGTGGGTCTGGCTGGCGGGATCATCATCATCCTGAAGAACGGACAGGTTATCGACACCTTGCTCTATTATGTGGCCGGGTCAATGAGCGACCTAGGAAACTATGCAACGATCAGCCTTATGTACGTTATCCAGACCGGAATAAACCTGATTATGCCATCCGGTTCGGCCAAGGCCGCACTCACCATGCCGATCATGTCACAATTCTCTGACCTGATCGGTGTTTCAAGACAGGCAACCGTAATGGCTTTCCAGTTTGGCGACGGTTTCACCAATATGATCACCCCCACATCAGGGGTTTTAATGGGCGTGTTGGGCATCGCCCGTATACCCTATGATAAATGGCTGAAATGGGTTGGTCCATTCATGCTGATCCTGATCATCCTGGGATTCCTGCTGCTGATACCCACCGTAACCATGAAACTCAACGGATTTTAATTTTTTTTCTCGCAGATTGGCGCGGATTACAGCGCAGATTCTGAGTAAACTGAATTATCGACTATGAAAAACTGTATTATCCTGTTAAGCCTCTTATTCCTGGCGACTCTTCAAACCCTGATGGCCTGCACCACCGCGATCATCTCAGGCAAATTCACCCCCGACGGAAGGCCGCTGCTTTGGAAAAACCGCGACACCGGCGACCTTGACAACAAACTGATGTACTTTACCGATGGTAGGTTCGACTATATCGGGCTGGTCAATTCTAAAGACACTGCGGGATCAGAAGTGTGGACCGGTATGAATACTGCCGGTTTTGCAATCATGAACTCTGCATCATACAATCTGAACTCACCGGAAGAGGCCGATGCCGCTATCAATGAGGGGAGGGTGATGCGGAAAGCCCTTCAGCAATGCGCCACCGTAGATGAGTTTGAAAAATTTCTGAAAAACCTGCCAAAACCTTACGGGCTTGAAGCCAATTTCGGAGTTATTGATGCTCTTGGGAATGGCGCTTATTTTGAAACTTCGAACAACGGTTATTTTAAAATAGATGTCAATGATCCTGTTGCTGCGCCTATGGGTTACCTCATCCGGACCAACTTTTCTTTTACTGGTAAACCTGACCAGGGACAAGGTTATATCCGTTATCTCACTGCAGAAAAATTATTTTACCAGGCTTCTGCAACGAACAACCTCACCCCTGAGTTTATCCTACGTGATGCAGCCAGGTGCCTCTATCACTCACTTACAGAAACTGACCTTCTTCAGGAGCCAAAAACCGATAAAAATAAATTTGTGTGGTTTGCCGATTTCATTCCCCGGTTTTCCACTGCTGCATCCGTGGTGATCCAGGGAATCAAGAAAGATGAAAGCCCATGGCTGATGACGATGTGGACAATACTTGGATTTCCGTTATGTTCAGTTATGTGCCCGGTTTGGTTTAATGACGGGCACATGTTGCCTGCCCTGTTAACTGCCGAGGCACCCCGCAACGCACCCCTTTGCGACAAAACCCTGAAACTCAAAACCCGCTGTTTCCCTGTCAGTCGAGGGCATGGAGAGGATTATTTAAATCTCACCGCGCTATACAACAGCAATGGAAACGGCATCATGCAACGGATAGTGTCCTATGAAGAACAGGAATTTATCATTCTAAACAAATTGATGGCAAAGTGGAAAAATTCGCCCCCATTACCTGGTGAGATACAGAATATTTATAAGAATTTCGATGACAAAATAATACAATCCTATGCTGACTGGTTCGGGCTCTGATTTGTCGGTACAATCACTTTTTTTTCCTTTCATCCTTTGTGAATCTGTAAACAATGGTTAGCTTTGTAAGGCCGGTAACCCGGATATAATCTTCAACATTCAC
>CAZVNF010000343.1:0-2418 GCA_964628215.1 uncultured Draconibacterium sp. | reverse complement strand
AGAAACTGTTTTGAATTTATTTTTCAATTCTGTTAAGCATCAGTCGAATCATTGCTAATTGAATCATTGTTTCGCTTGTGTCAGTCAGGTACTCGTAGTCTTTGCTGAGTCTTCGATAACTTTCAAGCCAAGAGAATGTTCGTTCAACAACCCAACGTTTCGGTAAAGCAACAAAAGCCTTATGATCGTCACTTCTAAGAACAATATCAATTACCCAACCATAAACCCTTTTAACATTGCCAATCAATTCACCACGATAACCACCATCGGCAAATATTTTAATCAATCGTCCAAAGCGACCTTTGAGCCTGCTGATGACATCCATTGCAGACTGGCTGTCGTGAATGTTGGCAGCGTGAACAACTACTACAAGTAATAATCCTAAAGTGTCCGTTATAATGTGCTGCTTACGTCCTTTCACTTTCTTTCCACCATCGACCCCTCTACATAGACCACCTGATCGGGACGTCTTTACAGATCGGCTATCGATGCAAGCCGCACTTGGGGATTCTTTATGTCCAGCAATTATTCGAACCATGTTACGAAGTACTTCGTGGATTTCTTCGATTAACCCATTGTTTTTCCATTGTCGGTAATAGTAATATACAGTATTCCATGGTGCAAAATGCGCTGGTAACATACGCCATTGGCATCCTGTTTTTAACAAATAAAATATTGCATTGAAAATTTCCTTTAAATCATGTTTACGCTTTCGGTTATCGTTCAAAATATTTTCAATAACTTTCCACTGATTTTCGGTTAGATTGGTTGGATAGGTTTGCATCTTTTATGAATTATTTGGTTGATAATCATAAAGATACAAATTAATATCCGACCATCTAACTGATTTTCATATAGTTATAAACATTCTTTTCAACAACATAGTTCTTTTTAACAAATCAAAACAGTTTCTAATCCACACTCTAAAAATTCCACACATGAAATCGCTGCCTTTCCTCATGTTTTTATTGCTTTTTTCTTTCAGCATTTGCGCACAGGACTACCTGATCAGTTTTACCGGAGGCCTTGCAAGTTTAACCGTTGATTCGGTCAGGGTCAGGAATCTCACTCAAAATACTACCCTGGTCTTACCCGGTACGGATACACTGCACCTGATGGTTGGGGGAGTTGGAATGGAAAATCTGACCACGGAACCAAATTCAATGCTTGTCTATCCTAATCCGGGACAAGGATACTTCACTATCGAATTTGACAATGCTGACCAGGGGCGGGTCCAGCTGGATTTAATCACCGTGAAGGGCGAGCCCGTAAACAGCATCCGTGCCCAATTCCCGGCAGGTCATCAAACAGTTATGTTGCAGGGGTTAGGCGTAGGATGCTATTTGCTGCATATTCAGTCGAAATCAACGGACTATTGCCAAAAAATCGTTTCAGAAGGGAAGGGTAGCAGAACTGATTCTCCCGTATTTAAACTCATCCGGATGGATGATACAGGCAGTAAAAAACACTCCCGCCTAAAATCCCTGGTCTATATGCAATATGATGAGGGGGATCAGCTGCTGTTAACAGGCATTTCCGGCACCTATACAACCCTAGTTCCGCTTGTACCGCACCAAAGTCAGCAGGTGACGTTCAATTTCTATGAATGCCGGGAGACGGACAGTACGAATTATCCGGTGGTTGAAACAGGTTCCCGGGTCTGGATGGCGGAAAACCTGAATGTGGGTACCCGGATCATTGGATTGACAGGTCAAACGAACAACCAGGTGATTGAAAAATACTGCTTTGATGATCTGGATCAGAACTGCGATATTTATGGCGGGCTCTACCAGTGGAATGAGGTGATGGATTATCTTCCTGCAGAAACGAAAGGAATCTGTCCTGATGGCTGGCATATACCCACGATAACGGAATGGACCGACCTTGCAAATATGTTCGGGGGCTTGCTGCCAGCTGGCGGGAAATTGAAAGAAACCGGTTTTTCTCACTGGCATTCTCCCAACAGCGAAGCCGTGAACAGCAGTGGCTTTACGGCTCTTCCCTCCGGTCGCCACGGCGCCGATGGACATTATTATTATCTTGGTTATTACGGGTATTACTGGGCATCCACAGAATATTCACCGAATCTTTCCTGGGCGACCAATCTTTCATACGATCAGGGCAATATGAACAGGAGCAATTATGATAAGGAGGATGCACTTGCCGTGAGATGCATTTTGGATTGACGCCCGGCGCACGATTACTGTTGTTCTGATTTCAGAGGTCGTTGATCGAATGTTCGACTGTTCTTAAAGATTCGTTCCGGAATTGGCATTTTTGAATACTCGAACATTCGATCAACGATATTTGAAGTTCTAATTTCATTGATCAATGTTTGATTGTTCTTATCCATTGCCCCGGCTTTCAAGCCGGGGATCACGGATGCCCCCCTGGAATTGCCACCCGGGCTTCAGCCCG
>CAZVNF010000342.1:0-2464 GCA_964628215.1 uncultured Draconibacterium sp. | reverse complement strand
ACTGCTTTACAGGTCGCCGACAATGCAATTTCTCTGGCAAAAGGGGCAGTTGACGGACTGGCTCAGATTTTCGCTATGCAAACCGATGCTGAAAACCAGCAGCTAAAGCAGGATGAAGAAGCCAACAACAAGAAGAAGGCAAACTTAAAGGCACAACTTAATGCAAAGATCATTTCCAAATCTCAGTACGATTCCCAGGTTAACAAGATGGATGCTGACCTGGACAAGAAAAAGAAAAAGATGGAGCATGATCAGGCCGTGCGCAACAAAGAGGTTGCTTTGTTCAATGCCCTGATCAGTGTTGCCACTGCCGTTGCATCAGCACTCGGTGCCGGTCCCGGAGTGGGGATCGTGCTCAGTATCATTACTGCCGCCCTGGGAGCAATCCAGATCGGTTATATCCTGAGCCAGAAAGTTCCGGAAGCAGCCAGGGGCCGCTACTCGGTAATTGGCCAGGATGACAACAAACTTTACAAAGATGTTCCGCTCGTTAATTCTCCCGAAACCGGATTGTATTCCACGCCAACCCTTATCAGTGAGACTGGCCAGGAGATCGTCATCGATCCCAAAACGACAAAAAACCTGATGGTCAACTACCCTCATGTTATTGATGCGATCAATTTTGCAAGGGTTCCACAGCGGGCCGTTGGACTTTATCCTTCCGAAAGCCATCAGAAACAGGCCGCAACCCAACAGATCACTGTTCAATTTGACCCGGAAACACTGGCCGAAATGAAAAACTTCCGTGAACAGATTGCCAAGCCCCTTTCTTCAAACATTGTTTACCAGGATATTCGCAAAAGCATTGATACAGTTGCAGCCATTGAGAAGTCCGTCACAAGATAACCTGTCCTTTAAATTCTATCTCAATGGCGATATGTTTGCCTTGTTTTTACACCAGATAAAGAAACCTTCATGTATGTCGTAAAATATCCTTACCAATTATCTTTTGCCGGTAATCCAATGAGGTACCTGGTTTCGAATACTCCGGGCGGCGTTGGTGAGACAGGCGACAAGTCCGTTATTGAAATATCGTTTACCGACATTGATTCCACACCGGACCATTCCATTGAAGTTACCTGCCTTGGTGAAACCAGGACTTTCACCCTGAAAAGCACACCATCATCGGAAAACCATATACCTGTTGCAGATGATTCCTGGGAGCCGGTATCCTGGTGCGAAACAATTTATTCCTATCTGATCCGCGATGTCAAAATTCACGATTCCTATGATATCGCAATTGATGGACCTAAGATTATTTTGACTGCAAAGGTCGCTTCTTCAGATTATGACTGGAGTACAGCAAACAATACCATCGTTGGAATCACAATTCAAACCACGATGAATGGCATGTCAGCGATACCGGGCAGCGTTGAAGGAGTCCGCATGAGTTTGTTTAAGGATGGCAATATCTTGTTGGGGCAGGATTACAAACCGGTTGATTCTTCCGGAAATGTCAGGTTCGATATTCAGGAATATATCTTCTCCACGCTCCTGCAGGCAGCGCCTCCCAGGTTCAATCTTGTCCTGGCAAACCTCTTTCTGATTTTCACCGATTATCTGCTGAAATATCAAGTCAGCTTTTGCGACCGTATTGCCGGTGTATATCAGGCCAGGACTTATGGTGCCCCCAATTATAATTTTTGTTATGCAATGGCCGGTGGCCTGAACCGTGAGGATCTGGTCGCGAATAATCTTTCTTCGGTAGATTATTTCAACCTCACTGCAACCAAAAAGAAATTTTTAACCTGGTCACCACCTTCCCGTATAACAGACGAATTTGAAACACACAGCCTGTTTTTTGCTTTCCAGAATCCATCCAATCCCGCCTTCAGGCTAAAACTTGAAATTGTAACCACAACGCATTCTTACCCGGCAGTCACTGTTTGCCAGTCAGCCGTAACACCCTGGTCTGTTGTTGAGTTCACCGTTGGATATGCTCAGCTTGGCCTTGCGGCCCGGGCCCATGACATTGTAAAATGGCATGTTTACCTTGTCGATGGAGCAGGGGCGATAATTTCCGACATCAGGGAATTCGTTTTAGACAAAGTGTACCATGAGAATACGAGATATTTCAGGTTCCGGAATTCCTGGGGTACCTATGATTCCCTCAGATGCACCGGCGTTTTTGAATCTACGATTCAGCATGAACGCGAAAAGGTGATCTTCATGAGCGATGAGGTTGAAACTTCGTTCAACGCTCCCGGGACTTATACCATGATCAAGGAATCACAAAGCTATAAAGCAAATTCAGGCTGGCTCACAAAGGACTATTTGAATTTCCTCCGGGATTTCATGCTCTCCGGAGATATTTTTGAAGTTGACGGTTCAAGGCTTTTAAAATGCCTGCTTACTTCCAAAAAAACAGCCATGTTCAAGGACCTGGAATATAATTACAGCCTCGCCTTTGAGTATGAAAGCGCTTATGATGATTTTTTTTTTCAAGGGTTAGAATGATCTCGAC
>CAZVNF010000341.1:0-2499 GCA_964628215.1 uncultured Draconibacterium sp. | reverse complement strand
GTCAATGACCGCTATAAGGATGAACGCAATCAAGGGACTCTGAAAACCTTTGATACAATCGAGGGGAACAATTGGCGGCTTAAATTACGCCTTATCTATTGTGATGCCGAATTTCCGCACTTTTTATTAGTTTGGCATAACGTAAACATTCACAGGTCCTGGGAGTGTAGTGCTTGAAATTACAACCTGTTGGCTTATTGGATAATTTGGATTCCCAAAACACATAATAGGGTTCTCTCCAGGGAACTCTACTGCATATTCTCCCACATCACATACATTACTTGGATTGAGAGGACACGGTCCGGACGTAGTTCCATACAATCCAACAACCACACCAGTCATGCCAACGGCTATATTTGAACCACTCATTGTGCCTTTCAGGTGTTTGGTATTGGGTGTTGGTGAATTAAATGAGAATAGTACGATGGCGGCTACTGTTGTGATGAACACACCGGCAAAAAAACCACCGATAAACGATTTGTTTTTTATCAAACTGAACAATTTTGTCTTCACAATATTTTGTCTTTAGGTGAGCAACATACTATTCAAATAGAGGTTGGATTAAAAAGTTGGTAATATTTGTAAATGTAGTCAATCTTTGATTCACAAGTTGGATATTATTTGGGTAAAACGACTTATCTGACCACCTGCCGCCAGTTTTTGTTGACCACCTTATAATATTAGCGATCAATTAAATGAGATGGTCCGCTATTCCTGCAAAGGCTGGTCAACGTGAGCGTTTTTTCCAGATATAAAGATATTTCACCAAAAATTTGGTCTGCATTAAAGGTCTTACTACTTTTAAAGCGTTGACAAAACAGGTGTACTCCAATATTAACTGCTAAAACTATCGGTCCATGGTTATAAAAATGTTTGTCAGCCTTATTCCTGTATTTCTCTTCCTGGTCATGCTGTTATACCTTGACAGCTACAAGCTTGTATGCAAACCGCTGCTGGTACTCTGTTTTGGATGGGGCCTGGTGAGTGCCGCGGGAAGTTTCTATTTGAATACCATGCTGATGAAGTATGTGCATGTCAGTTTTGAATCCTACTCCGGTTTTATTGCACCCGTGTTAGAAGAAACCCTTAAATGCACCCTTCTCTTGATTCTGATTAAAAAGGGTAAAGCCGGATTCATGATCGATGGTGCCATCTATGGTTTTGCCATAGGGGCGGCCTTTTCCTTTGCCGAGAACCTCTTCTACCTGTCACAATATGCAGACAGCCAGAGCAATCTTATGATATGGATCACCCGTGGATTTGGGACGGCTGTCATGCACAGCGGCACCACGGCAATTTTCGGTATTTTATGTATGAGTGCCCTCAACCGGAAAGCAAGCCTTGGATGGGGCATCGCGACAGGACTCCTCGCCGCGTTCCTCATCCACGGGATATTTAACCAGTTCCTTGTCTCTCCGGTTGTGTCGACGGTGACCATCCTGCTACTGGTCCCTCTGTCAATCACCCTGATTTTTTCTGCCAACGAGCGATCGATCCGCAACTGGCTTGAACTGGAATTCGATTCTGAAACAGAAATTCTCAGAATGATCAGAAGGGGCCAGTTTGCTTCAACGAAAACAGGTTCTTTCCTGGTTTCCCTGAAGGACCATTTTCCCTGGGAGGTAGTGGTTGACATGTATTGTTTCATCAGTTTATATCTTGAACTTTCCATGAAGGCGAAAACGATGATGATGCTGAAGGAAAATGACATTGAAATCCTTGTTGATCCGGAACTTTCGCTGAAGATCAGGGAGCTTGAAGCCCTGAAAAAAAGCATTGGCCGTGGAGGATATCTTGCCATCGCACCTGTCTTACGCATGAATCACAAGGATTTATGGAAAATTTCAATGCTTAAGAAGATATAAAAGATCATCACTATTGCTATAACAGTGTCGCGGTGCACATCAACGCCACAACCCCTGGCCCGGTTTAACCACACGGTTCAATATTCGCACACCCTGGTAACGAGGGCTTTATATACGAAATCGACCTGGTCGGAAAAACCGGACCAACTGACCACCTGCTTCTGGTTTTGGTTGACCATTAATTGGGAATAAAAGGTTACATAGGCGAATAACCAACAAATGGTAAAATCAATGTCCGATTAGCAAATGCAACCTCTATTCGTTTACAATAGGAAAATTCGTCAAACGCCATTATTATCAGCGTGATCGTCTCGAATTTTGAAGTAAGGTTCCAATGGAAGAAATTTCGGTTTTAGCAAATCTAAAGAAAAATATGAACGATACGATGAGCGTTTTCAATTTCAAATTCAGGATCTTCTTTAAGAATTCTGTTTGTTGCTTCGCCAATAATTTCCAAATCTCTTTCAACAGCTCGTTTTAAAAGGATATTAGTCTGATAATTTTCGAACGATTTATTATCCTGATCAAAGTAAGAATCAATTTCTTCAATAGCAAACTTAATATCGTATAAACATTTAACCTGAATTATTCATAAACCCAAAATTCGACAAAAAAACGATGCCCGAGAGACCGG
>CAZVNF010000340.1:0-2499 GCA_964628215.1 uncultured Draconibacterium sp. | reverse complement strand
TAGGATATCCAGGAAAAATCGGAGTTTAACCCCGAATTCCATCCCATGGTTCCCTCATTATATTTGCCATTCATGTTTCCCCAAAGGATCATGTTGTTGGAGGAAAGCACCTTCTCCTCATCATTGTCGGCGAAATGCTCCATAATGGCATAGGCATTCGGGTTAACCGAATGGATCGTCATAGCGTAATTGGTCAGAATGTTGATCCGGGCCGGGTCTTTTTGCCCCCACAGGCCAACATTATCAGGATAGGAGTTTTTCTGGGTGAATCCTTTGGAGAGGTCAAAGCGGTAACCGTCAATATGATACTCGGTGAGCCAGTATTTTATCAGCCGTTTCATATAAAGTGTGGTGAACTGGCTTTCGTGGTTGAAGTCGTATCCCACATTGTATGGATGTTTGGGTACCGCATTAAACCAGGGACTGTTAGCTGCAGGTTGTCCCGCCGAAGCATCCCAGTATAGTTTTACGAGCGGGGAGTTTCCGAAATGATGGTTGCATACAATGTCGAGGATTACAGCGATTCCACGCATATGAGCTGCTTCGACAAACTGTTTGAATCCATCTTTGGTGCCGTAGTATTTATCAACGGCGAAGGAATAATCGGGATTGTAGCCCCAGCTTAGGTTTCCCTCGAACTCCATCACCGGCATGAGTTCAATAGCATTGATTCCCAATTTTTTAAGGTAATCGAGTGTGTCGATCAGGGAAGGATAATCATGATCTTCCGTAAAATCGCGGATAAGTAGTTCATATACAACCAGGTCGGTAACTGCCGGAGGGGTAAACGGAGTCATGTTCCATGCATAAGGTTCCTGCCCTGTTTGAAGGTAAGTGGCAATGCCAGTGGTTTTTCCGGAGGGATAAGGTTTCAGCCCGGGATATGTTTTTGCCGTGATATACTGATCGTCAGGGTCGCTGACTTTATCGGCATAAGGATCGCCAATCCTGAGATTCCCGTCAACCAGGTATTGGAAAATATACTCCTGTTTTGGAGTAAGGTTGCTTATTCTGACCCAAAAGCGGTTTTTATCAGGGGTTATGTACATATAGCTTGCAGAATCCATCTGCCAGTTATTGAAATCACCTATCACAAATGCGTTGTCTTTATAAGGGGCAAAAAGAGAAAGAACCACCGTGGAGGAATCAATGTAATTAATTCCATCTTCCATTCCGTCTGGCAGCTGGGCTGTAATGGCTGAAGGAATCACGGTATATGAAAATGAATCAGCCACACTTCCTGTGCTGTTTGTCGCAATAATTTTCACCCATTGTTTTACCCAGTAGGATGCTGAGCTATTTGCCAGCAGGGTATCTGTAATGTATTGGCCGACTGAGGTTTTTACAGTGGTGCCATTGACCAGTATCTTCATGGTTTCGGCGGTTGGGCTGATTGCAGAAACCGGAATCGGGTCGTTGAGCTTCAGGAACAGCGATTTAATGGCAGGCAATACAATATTTACCGAGAAAACATTGGAGTACATATCGATGAAAATGTCGGAACCATCTTCATTTCTGCCAACCTTGCTGCCATCGGCGTTGCGGAATACAAATGCCATTTTCTCGATCTGTTCGGAGGCAGGAACGCCATAATAACTCCGCACCGTTGGTTTAACTTTGAGCTGGTATTTATTGTTTCCGAGGGGAGTGAGTGTGGTCTTTGGTATATTCACAGTCCACCCTGCAACCACATATTTCCAGTCGGAAGGGGAGGTGCTCAGGTTGGTGATCACACCGGTATGGGCATAAATAGGCGGGGCAACATTTTTCAATTCCCCGTTTCCCAGGGCTGCATCGTAAATGATGATACATGAATCGTTGTCACCCGGAAATACGGGTGTAGTCGAGATAACCTGGGCCAGGTTCACATTGGCTTGCAGCAAAAAGGAAGTAAACAGCAGTATAAAAAGTTTTTTCATTTTGGATATTGTTGGTATTTACAAATGTACGAAAAACAAGCCCTGTTATCAGATTTAGCCACGATGTAGTTTTGATTCTCTGTGTTTCTTCGTGTCTTCTTCGTGTATCTTCGTGTAATTTTATTTCATAGAGTTACACGAAGGGACACGAAGAAGACACGAAGGGACACGAAGAAAAAAAAGCATATCATAAAGGTTATTTTTTGGTTACGGTAAGGGTGTATATTTCAGTTATAGCTTCTATGTTTAATATCATCGTGTAATTCCCTGATGTTGAGATTTTAAAATTGCTGACATTATTGGTGAAATTTGCTGCAGCGCTCCCGGCAAGGGTAACATCTCCGAAGCCTATGGATTTTCCCGACCAGTCATCACCTTGCCTGAATTTAAAATCCTTTCCTCCAATGAAGTCGACGGTGTAGGTCCAGGTATAATTTGTTCCGTTTACAGAGGGTAATGATGTTCCAAAATTTTCATCCCAGAAAGCCGGTGTTCCATCTTGTTTCAGGTAGGAATCACCTATTATACCCATTTGATAGGAAGAATAATCTATGCCAGGGATATCCCCAGTTCTTGTCAG
>CAZVNF010000339.1:0-2507 GCA_964628215.1 uncultured Draconibacterium sp. | reverse complement strand
AAAAGTATCAGATCCGACCTGAGCGATTCATTCTTCATTCCCATATTCGTCATTCGCATATTATTCCACACTGATTTCATCCGCAAACACCCACGCCTTCCCGCCGGCACCCAAATGCCACTCCGGACAAACACCCCGGTTCTTCGCCACTACCTTAACATACCTTCCCTTCATGCCTTTCAGGGTTGTGGAAAACTCTTTGGTCACCACCCCATCATAGTGTTCATCCACATCATTGGGTATTGTGGCAATTTTAGTGTAGGTTGACCCGTCTTCGGAAATCCACCAGGTAACCTCTGCCGGCATAAAGATCCATGCTCCCTGGTCCTGGATGCATCCGAGGGAGAGTTTACGAATTTGCTGAAGGGCACCAAGATCTATTACGGCCTCAATATCAACACCTTCGTATCCCTGCCATGCCCCGGTGCGGAAATTTTCACCTCCCTTTAAAAAGTCGATCAGCGCCAGGTCGCCCCCGGCCGAATACTGCCCGGCATAGGCAGTAGCCAGCGTAATCCTGCGGTTTTTCGGGATCTGAATAAAGCGGGCTTCGATGGGTAAACTTTTCTTCAAGTCCTGGCTGACCGCAATCGCTTTTAAAGTGGTTGTTTTCCGTAAAATTAACGGACGCTGATATATGTTTGATTTTAAACCTGGTTCAGAGCCATCCAGGGTATAATGTATGTTTATTCCGGCAGATGCACCGGTGAGCCCAACCACGGTTGAATCCATAAATGTATGGTTTCCCTGGTATACCGAAGGAACAGGAGTGATGGTGTGTTCAGAGATGTAGGATTCCGGAAATCCTCCGAACCCAACGCCCCAGGCCTTATTTGGCAGCGGCCCCATGTTGAACACAAGTTCGCCGCCCTTCAGTAAGTCCGCATGGCTGAGGTAACATTTGGTGTAGGGTTTCCCGTTTAAACTGGCCGACTGAATGTAGAAATTCTTGTCGCTGATGTTATTGGCCCTGATTACAAAAGATTTTCCACTCTCTAAAGTAATGGTGGTTCTTGGGAAAACCGGTGTCCCGAAAGCATAAATACCGGACCCGGGTGTAACAGGGTAAAATCCCATGGCACTGAACACATACCAGGCCGACATCTGGCCGCAATCTTCATTGCCAATCAACCCGTCAGGGCTGTTTTTGTAAAAATCGGTGCAAATGCGGTGAACCATTTCCTGCGTTTTCCAGGGAATTCCTGCATAATCGTAAAGATAGGCCATGTGATGGCTGGGCTCATTTCCATGGGCATATTGCCCGATCAGCCCGCTGATGTCGGCCTGTTCACGACCGGTCGTCTTTGAATCGGCTGAAAAAAGGTTATCCAGATTAAGGGCAAACTTTTCGCGCCCGCCCATGAGCTGCATCAGTCCGACAAAATCCTGCGGTACATAAAAGCTGTATTGCCAGGCATTAGCTTCGGTATAGTTGAAGTTAACCTCCGCCGGATCGAAAGGGGTAAACCAGGTTTCGTTCGATTTGGCGCGCATAAACATGGTGATCCGGTCGTATAAATTTTTGTAATTCTGTGCCCGGACCAGGTAGGCTTTATAATCCTCCTGCTTTTCCAACGATTTGGCCATCATGGCGATACACCAGTCGTCGTAGGCATATTCGAGGGTTTTGGACACGGATTCTCCTTCCTTATCAGCCGGGATATACCCTTTGGCCTTATAATACTTTAGCCCGAGATGGTCCTGCTCCGCACTGTGTTTCATTGCCTTTAAGGCTTTTTCGCCGTCATATCCGCGGATTCCCTTCAGCCAGGCATCGGCGATAACAGGAACAGCATGGTACCCGATCATGCAGCCGGTTTCATTGCCCGAAAGCTCCCACACGGGCAGCATCCCGCCCTCATCATACTGCCTGAGGAAAGTGTTCACGAAATCATTGACCCGTTTTGGACTGATGATGGTATATAACGGATTGGCAGCACGATAGGTATCCCAGAGTGAAAAAACGGTGTAATAGTTAAAGCTGTCTGCCTTGTGTACCTGCAGGTCACGGCCGCGGTACTGCCCGTCAATATCACTGTAGATATTCGGTTGAAGCATTGTGTGGTACAAGGCAGTGTAAAAAACAACCTGCTGCTCCGGGGTGCCATTTTCGGCTTTGATTTTCCCAAGTTCCATGTTCCATGCGGCGGATGCCCGGCTGGCGACTGAATCGAAATCCCATCCCGGAATTTCCGCTTCAAGATTTTTTCGGGCTCCTTCGATGCTGACACCTGAGATTCCAACCTTCACGAGGATCTGTTCCTTGTCAAGGGTAGTAAAACTGAAAAATGCTTTGACGTTGTCTCCGGCCACCTCTTTAATTTCTGAGGATAACCTGTCTCCGGAAGCAAGGGTATAGGCAGTAAATGGTTTGGAAAATCTGGCCACAAAGTAAATCATCTGCTTTGCAGCCCATGCCTGTGATACTCTGAAACCTGCAATTTCATCTGGTCCGGTGACCTGGATTCCCGATTCAATTACCTTGTCGCGATGCTTTAAATCAAATA
>CAZVNF010000338.1:0-2523 GCA_964628215.1 uncultured Draconibacterium sp. | reverse complement strand
CTATGCATCATGGAAATAAAAGAAATCAATAACAGGTACAGCAAACTGGCAGAATCGGAATGCTGTCTTTCCTGTGGCGGTGCCCTGAACTATGCTGAGGCTTTGCCTGGTGAAGTATGCGTTGATTTGGGCAGCGGCCGTGGAACAGATGTTTTACGTCTTGCTGAAATTGTTGGTGAAACCGGTTTTGTTTATGGTATTGACATTTCTGACGGAATGCTGGAAAAAGCCCGCCGCAGTGCGGAAAAATTCGGTGTTTCCAATGTCAGCTTTATACACAGCGAGCTTGAAGAACTCGGCCTGCCTGATGGCATTGCCGACCTGGTGATTTCTAACTGCACACTCAACCATGCTGCAAACAAAGTAGCTGTATGGAACGAAATACACAGGATCCTCAAACCAGGCGGAAGATTTGTCATCAGCGACATATATGCAACATCCGCTATTGCAGAAGAGTACAGAAACGATCCTGTGGCGGTAGCCGAATGCTGGGCCGGGTCGGTTACGCGGGCTGAATACATGCTGCACCTTGAAAATGCTGGATTTACCACGGTTGAAATATTGGAAGAATCAGCCCCTTATGCCAAGGGAAACGCTGAAGTGGCCAGTTTTACGATTGCAGGCAAAAAAAACTAAAATTAAAAATCATTCCTGAAACTAAACAACTGAAATTATGAAAAGTCTGGTGAAGAAAAAGATTGAAGCAAAAAAAACTAGTTCTAAGAAAGTGGCGCAATGCTGCGCAAAAACCTCGAAAACGGTGGTAGGCTGTCACGATTAACCGTAGCCAATGAAATGATTTACTCCAAACATAATATTTTTTCCGGGGTTGCCGGTTCCGATAACTTTTTCATTGTCAATCTGCTAAACGGCAGTGCGGATATATTGACTCCTGCAGAAGGAAAAATGGTGAAGGAGCTTATAGCCGGGAAAGAAATTCCTGCAGATTTCCGTGAAAACCTGATTGAACAGGGATACCTGGCAGATGAAAAAGAGGAAGAGCGGCTCTATCGCAGCAAATACCTCGATTTCCTGGATACCCGCGATGAAGATGAGGTTCAGTTGTTCTTTGTACCAAATTACAGTTGCAACTTTGCCTGCACCTATTGTTACCAGGATGAATATGCCAGTTCAAAACAGGAACTGACAATTGAAGTGATTGATGCATTTTTTGTCTATATCGGCAAGGAATTTGCCGGCCGGAAAAAGTATCTCACCGTGTTTGGTGGTGAGCCATTGCTGAGTTCCCCGAAGCAAAAAGAGCTGATCGCCTACCTGCTTAACAAGGCAAATCTGTCGGATCTCGAGGTCTGTTTTGTTACCAACGGATTTTCACTGGTTGAATACATCGATATTCTGAAATCAGCCATCATTCGTGAAATACAGGTAACACTCGATGGTAAAGGCAGCGTGCATGATGCCCGCCGTTTCCTGAAAGGGGGCGGTGCCACATTTGATAAGATCGTGGAAGGAATAGACGCCTGTCTGCAAAATGAATTACCGGTGAACCTTCGGATGGTGATTGACAAGGACAACATTGGCGGGTTGCCTGAACTGGCAAGGTTTGCCATTGAAAAAGGTTGGACGAAAAGTGAATTCTTCAAGACACAGCTCGGCAGAAATTACGAATTGCATCATTGCCAGGCAACCTCAGAAAAGTTATTCAGCCGGGTATCGCTTTATGAAACCTTATATCAACAGGTAAAGAAACACCCTCATATTCTTGAATTTTATAAACCAGCCTATTCCATTTCGAAATTTCTGGCCGAAACCGGCAGTCTGCCCGATCCCCTTTACGATGCCTGTCCGGCGTGCAAAACCGAATGGGCATTCGATTACACCGGGCAAATTTTTTCATGCACCGCTACGGTCGGAAAAGCTGACGAATCCCTGGGGTCCTTTTACCCGGTAATTTCCCGCAACGAAGATCTGATTACGGCATGGGAAAGCCGGGATGTCACGGCCATTGCCGAATGCACCACTTGCAATTTGCAACTTGCCTGCGGCGGAGGTTGCGGATCGGTAGCCAAAAACCGGACTGGTAATGTTTGTTCAACTGATTGCCGGCCTGTAAAAGAGTTGCTCGAACTGGGTTTTTCAGCCTACTTCGGCACGGAATAGATTTTTCTCCTGTTTTCTCAAAAATCACTCATATACTAAAAAACACGACAATGAAAGAAATCTCATCATCCGAATTCGAATCCGAAGTACTGGCCGGCGGCAAGGTGGTTCTGGATTTTTATTCAACAGAGTGTCCTCCCTGCGAGGCAGTTGCTCCCAAATTTGAAGGATTAGCCAAACTGTATGGAAACGACATCCGGTTTGTTAAAATGTTCCGGCAGCAAAACAAACCACTTGCCGAGAAACTGGGGGTAAGATCGTCTCCCACCCTGCTGTTTTTTGATAACGGGGTACAATCTCCGGTTACTCTTTCCGGTGGAATCAAGCGAAGTGATATCATACATCAGCTCGACAGCATGTTGACAAAAGAGCGGGTTCAGGAGATCAAGAAAGATATTGTGG
>CAZVNF010000337.1:0-2538 GCA_964628215.1 uncultured Draconibacterium sp. | reverse complement strand
AAGTTGGTATACTTGCTTGTGGCTACTTCTGCCACTTCTCTCGCACGACGGAGTTCATCATTCTGTAATACAAGCTCAACCTGATGTACCTCAAGCTCGTGAATGAGTCTGAGCATTTCGATTTCAGAAAATGGCGAAGCTGATTCCTGTGTTTTCTTGTTCAGTAGCAGCTCGGCCTTTTGGCGCAGAATTTCAGCTTCTGATTGGTTGTCTTTATTCATTGGTCTCTCCTTGCTTTGATGTCGTCGTTAGTCCAACTGCTAATCACCGGTGGTTTCCCTGATAAAACATTGAATTACCTTGGTATTAGCCACAAGGTAAACATTGCTTACGAACTCAACATTGATCGTTTTACCAGCTGCAGTTTCAAGCGGCAAATTCTCATAACGAACAATTTCCTTCTGCTGCAATTCTGAAAATTTATCTTTATTAGCCACAATGTCTTTGAAGCAACCTATCTCCCAGATTGCTTTTTCAATAAATTGTTCTTTTGAGTAGCCAAGCAGCTCAATCAAAAATGGGTTCACATCCACAATCTTGCCGGTTTCTGCATCGAGTATAAGTATTCCATCTTTTGCCGATTCAAAGAGGCTGCGATAGCGGGTTTCTGAAATGGCCAACAACAACTCGGCCCGCGTGGCTATCGTAATATCGCTAAAAGTAATAACCAGCCCGTCAATTCGGTCGTCCAGCGTTCGGTAGGGCATAATCCTCACTGTAAACCATCTACCGTCGTTGGTCGTAATGGCTGTTTCGATAGATTTGAGGGTTTTGAGTACCTGGCGGCAGTGGTCGCCTATTTCGGGATACTTCAAATCGGAAACCTGATCGGTAAATGGCCTTCCAATATCACCGGGCCGTAGTTTAAAAATATTGGTTAGCATATCTGTGAACCTGCGGATGTTCAAATCCTTGTCGAGGAAGAGGGTGGCAATCTCGGTGCTGTTGAGCAGGTTCTTCATGTCGTTGTTTGCCTGCACAAAATCACTGATCTTGCTTTGCAATTCAACATTTACCGTTTGCAGTTCTTCATTCAGGCTCTGCATCTCTTCCTTTGATGTGGTAAGTTCTTCGTTGGTTGATTGCAGTTCCTCGTTGGTTGACTGCAACTCTTCATTGGTCGATTTCAACTCTTCCTGCGAGGTTTGCATCTCTTCACGGAAACCCTGCATATCTTCATAGCTTCGTGCCAGTTCAATTTCCAGCTCCCTTTGCCGTCCGCCTGAAATTCGCTTACCTGTTTTCTGATTAACCATATCCTGTAAGAGAATAGCACTCACATCCGTAAATACCACGATGATCATATTCCTGACCGAATTGGGGTTTTCGATACGCTGAACTGTCACGTCAACAAATTGACTCCCCCCATTGGTCCCGATTTTAATTTTGCGCAGGATTACCGCTTCAAAGTTCTGCATGGCTTTACGGAACGCGCCTGGCAACGTCTCACGCAATCCTTCGCGTGCCATGGCAAAAATGTTCACATTTGTCTTGCCTGCCGCGGGTTCAAGATATTTGCCAGTACGCCCGGTAATAAACAAGATATCGCCTTTGTCATTTACCATCACACTGGCAGGTGCAAAACGTTGGAGCATAATCTGTTCGGCAATGGTTTGAATATTTTCACCTGATTTTGGGATGATTTTAATTTCGGGTAGTCTTCCTTTAATGCGACTAAAAGCGCTTGGGAAATCAAGAAGTTCGACTTGCTCTCCTTTTACCGCACGTTTGAATATTTTCAATCTGGAATCAAGTTCTTCGAACCCGTCTTTTGTGTTTCCAAGGGTTTCG
This sequence comes from uncultured Draconibacterium sp., assembly GCA_964628215.1. Taxonomy (GTDB): domain Bacteria; phylum Bacteroidota; class Bacteroidia; order Bacteroidales; family FEN-979; genus CAIVAT01. Next base: position 747 of record CAZVNF010000337.1, on the reverse strand, counting down.
GCGGTGCCAAGTACCATGATGCCACCTGAATTTAAGCTGTAGTTAAAAAGCGCCATCAGTTTTTTCTGCAATTCAGGCTCCATGTATATCAGCATGTTGCGGCATGTGAGAATATCGAGTTTGGTAAAGGGCGGGTCTTTGATCACATTCTGGGGAGCAAATACCACCATTTCGCGTATGGCGGCATTTAAACGGTAGCCCTGAGCCTCAGGGACAAAATACCGTTTGATCCGTTTGGGAGATACATCAGCAGTAATGTTGGCGGAGAAAACACCTTTGCGGGCTTTCTCAATGGCATTCAAATCAAGATCAGTAGCGAATATCTGCAGGGTCAGGTTCTTGTTCTTTTTAAATTTTTCCTGTACTTCTTTAAAAATAATGGCCAGTGAATAAGCCTCTTCGCCGGTTGAGCAGCCTGTAACCCAGGCGCGCAGCACATATCCGTTGGGCAACTCGTTCATCAGGGCCGGAAGTGTTTCTTCTTTAAGTTTGTCCCACACGGCTGTGTCCCTGAAAAAGCTGGTAACGCCGATCAGCAGTTCTTTGAAAAGTATCTCGACCTCTTTGGGATTCTCCTGCAAAAACCGGACGTATGTGTTTATCTTTTCAATCTGGTGAACGCCCTTTCTCCGTTCGATGCGGCGAAACAGGGTGTTTTTCTTATACATCGAAAAGTCGTGACTTGTTTGTTCGCGCAGCAGGATGATAATTTTATCGAGGTTGCTTTTGTATTTATCGTCTAATGCC
>CAZVNF010000336.1:0-2545 GCA_964628215.1 uncultured Draconibacterium sp. | reverse complement strand
CGGGGTCAGCCAGTTTTGCCGGGCCCCCGGACTAAAGGCCGGGGTAATTCATATGGGTGACATACAAGCCTTAGTGAGATTTCCCGATCAGCTCAAAAATTACTGGTACGATTGTCAATCAAATTTATTTAAATACCTGGCAGAGATCCGGAAATTAAACTTCGCTGATTACGGTATAATCTTTGTAACACGAACTCCTTTTGTTAATATTGTATCTTATTTACCTGTTGCAATCCATTCCCCATGAAAATCAAGGTTTCATTCCCGCTTTTGTCTGTCCTGATCCTGTCCATTGCCATTTCTTTAAATGGGTATACCCAAAAAAACCAACGCAAGCAAAACACGAGCAATGCCAGTAAGCCCTCAGGTAATTTCGCTGCCTCGCTACCTCGCTACCTCGCTATTTCATGGAAGCAGGCGGACTCCCTTGCCAGCCTTGGCCAGCCGCAGTCGGCCCTGGCTGTGGTGAATAATATATATACCCGGGCAAAAGCTGAAAATAATGATCCGCAGGTTATCAAAGCCATCATTTACAGGATTCGCCTTAATTCAGATTTCCAGGAGAATTTCATGACTATGACCATCTCCGGGCTTAAAAAGGAAATTGCAGCATCAGCCTCTCCGCGGAAGGAGCTGCTGCAATCGATCCTGGCAGAGGTGTACCGGAAGTACTATCAGAACAACCAGTACCGGTTCCGCAACCGGACCCGGGTGAGTTCAAACCTCCCCGACAGTATTGAAACCTGGGATCTGGCCACTCTTTCCAATATGATCAGCCGCACTTACCTGTTGTCGCTTGAAAATAAGGATAGCCTGCAACGTATCCCTGTCGGGAAATACGACGCGATTCTTGAACAGGAAATTTTCAACGAGGTTAAAAAGGACTCCAGCCTGGCCGAGGCAGCCCGATTTACCCCAACCCTCTATGACTTTCTTGCCGGTCGCGCACTCGAATATTTCTCATCCGGAGATGTGGCAGCCCACACCTTGCCGGCGCAGCGGTTTGAGGTGGATCAGCCCTGGTTTTTCGCCCAATCATTCCCGTTTGTGGTAAACCGGATGATGATCGCCGCAGATACGGCCGCACCTTTCAGTTTTGCCATGCGCATATACCGGGACCTGGCGGCTTTTCACCTGAAAGATAAAGATCCCCGTGCCCTGATAGAGACGGAGTTGAAACGTTTGGCTTTTGTTTATGAACATTACACCCTTCCGGGCAAAGACAGCCTGTACCTGGATGCGTTGCGGAAATTTGAACAGGTTCAGGCGGGTTCACCCTGGAGTACCTCCGTTTCGTATGCCCTTGCCGGGTTTTTAAACAGCCAGGGCCAGCAATACCAGCCGTTGATTTCGGAATTTCACAAGTGGGATATCCGGGCGGCCATTGAGGTGTGTGATCAGGCCTCCCGCAAGTATCCCGGGGCGGAAGGTTCGAAAAACTGCAGGCTCCTGGCCGGTTCGATCAAAGAACCGTTTTTGCAGGTCACCACTGAATCAGCAGTACCCGTAGATAAACCCTCTCTGGCCCTCATCAGTGTAAAAAACCAGAAGCAGTTGTTTTTCCGTCTTGTAAAGATTAACCCCGACGAATATGCTGAAAAGGCCGGCACACTCGATCGTCCAGGGTACTTCCAATATCTCACCTCCCTGCCGGCAGCGAGATCGTGGTCGCAGGTTATTCCCGACGATGGCGATTACCAGAAGCACCAGGCAGAAATCGCTGTTCCGGCGGTTTCTGCAGGATTCTGGGTGCTGCTTGGCTCTTCAGCAAATGATTTTTCAGATTCAAAACAGTCATTCACCTTCACCCCTTTCTGGTCTTCACAAATCAGCTATGTTAGCAAGCGCAATGCCGACGGGAGCTATTCCTGGTTCCTTCCTGACCGGACAACAGGGCTGCCGTTGAAAAATTTCCGGGTGGAAGTATGGGAAAAAAACTACAATTACCAGGAAAGAAAATACAGGAATGTCAAACTTCAGAATTTCACCTCCGATGAGCAGGGGTATATCCTTGTACCCCCTTCGGATAATACCCGGCATAACTCGAACCAGTTTTTAAAGATCTTTGGCAAAGACGACTTCCTGATCACCGATAACTTTTATCAGTACCCGGTTTTTAAAGGAGAGGATCAAACCACCGTACAAACCCTGTTTTACACAGACAGGGCCATCTACCGGCCCGGGCAGACCATCTATTTCAAGGGGATCATTTTGTCGAGAACCGGCGATCATTCAGCCATTAAGCCCAACCATGCGGCCAAAGTTGTTCTGACAGATGTAAACGGGCAGAAAGTTTCAGAGTTGAGCCTCATATCCAGCGAATTCGGCTCCATCCATGGTTCCTTTGTGGCGCCAGTGGGTGTGCTGCCCGGCCAGATGACCCTTTCCAGCGAATCAGGGTCGACCTCTTTTTCGGTGGAGGAGTACAAACGTCCGACTTTTGAAGTGTCGTGCGATCCGCTGGAGGGGAATTACAAACTTGGGGAAATGCTCACCGTGACGGGCAAAGCGCTTGCTTTTTCCGGCAATCCCATTGATGCCGCCA
>CAZVNF010000335.1:0-2604 GCA_964628215.1 uncultured Draconibacterium sp. | reverse complement strand
TTTTGTCCCGCAGATTTGAATTTCAATATAGCTTTTTGAGTTTTGATTTAACAATAATAAATTTGATATTATGAATGGAGAAAAAATAACTTTGATAAATGGGAAACTCACGGTCCCAAACAACCCAATTATCCCTTTTATTGAAGGTGACGGAATTGGACCTGATATCTGGAAGGCAAGTGTGCGTGTTCTCGACGCTGCCGTTGAAAAAGCCTATGCAGGCAATCGGAAAATTGTGTGGCGGGAAGTCCTGGCAGGAGAAAAGGCTTTTCAACAAACAGGAGAATGGCTACCAAAAGAAACACTTGACATAATCCGTGAATACCTGGTTGCTATCAAAGGGCCACTTACAACTCCGGTAGGTGGAGGGATCCGCTCCATTAATGTGGCACTGCGACAGATACTGGATCTTTATACCTGCCTTCGTCCGGTCAGGTATTTTGCCGGAGTGCCTTCACCGGTAAAAAGACCTGAAACCACTGATATGGTCATTTTCAGAGAAAACACAGAAGATATTTATGCAGGAATTGAATGGATGCAGGGAACCCCGGAAGTTGAAAAAGTTATCAAATTCCTGATCAACGAAATGGGTGTTAACAAAATCAGGTTTCCTGAATCATCTTCTATCGGGATTAAACCGGTATCGAAAGAAGGTACAGAACGGTTGGTTCGGGCAGCAATCCTTTATGCCATAACGCATAAAAAACCCTCTGTCACCCTGGTTCATAAAGGAAACATTATGAAATTCACAGAAGGGCAATTCAAACAATGGGGTTATGAACTGGCTGAGAAGGAATTCGGCGACAAGGTGTTCACCTGGCTGACCTATGATAAGATCAAAGCCAAAGAAGGTGATGCTGCAGCCGATAAAGCACAGAATGAAGCAATATCAAACGGGAAAATTATAATCAAGGATGTAATAGCAGATGCATTTCTGCAACAGATTCTCACACGCCCTGCCGATTACTCCGTAATTGCTACCCTTAACCTCAACGGCGACTATATCTCTGATGCTCTTGCAGCGATTGTAGGAGGTATCGGTATTGCTCCCGGAGCCAATATCAATTATGTAACCGGACATGCTGTTTTTGAAGCTACACATGGCACCGCACCAAAATATGCCGGTAAAGACCAGGTAAACCCGGGTTCAGTAATTCTTTCCGGGGTGATGATGCTGGAATTTATGGGCTGGATTGAAGCAGCCAACCTTATTGTTAAAGGGCTGGAAGGTGCCATTCAGAAAAAACGGGTGACATATGATTTTGAACGATTGATGGAAGGTGCCACAAAATTAAAATGTTCTGAATTCGGAACTGAGATCATTGCAAACATGTAGAGACGCATAATCATGCGTATATCCACATTGTAGAGACGCATAATTATGCGTCTCTACCCATTAATAAAAAAAACCGGTTTGAATCAAACCGGTTTTTTTTATTAATAGAATGTTGGACATTCCATCGGTCCGCCACCGCCTCTTCGGCCACTGGAACCAGGAACATATCCTCCGCCGCCGCCTCCGAAAACAGATAGCTTGTCGAATTCCAGGATCAGGCTTATTTCATGCGCCCCGCCGGTTCCCTGAAGTGATCCGGAAATCTGAAGGTCGTAACTGTACATAAACTTCAGGTTCATGTCTTCATAAAACGAATACTTGTATCCGGCTACCAGTGCGATGGCACTGTTCACATTGCCTGTCATGGTAGTCTTAAACCAGCCGCCAACATAAATGTTATATTTCAAAAGATTAAGTCCCACCTGCAAAGAATTCAGGTTTGCCTGGTTCTGATAAATACCGCCGATATTGACCTTCAAAGGGTCATCACTGCCACGCGACATGGAGGATGATCCGCCCGGACCTGTTGCTATAATCACATCAAACTGACCGACCCATTTACGGGGATAGGGTGAGGAGCCTGTAGACAGAAAACTCACATCAGGTTTAAAAATATGGTCAACACCTAATCCGATGTTCCCGCTAATGTTCCCGCCGGGATTGATAAACTGCAACACACCACCAATACCGAAATCAGGAACAACCCTTTTACTTGCATCCGGCGGAATAAAAGTTGAGGCATAAACATTCCCATAGCGTGGGTCAAGCTGACTGGCAAATACCAGGTCGTCCCAGTTAACCCTGCGTTGCATGATTCCTGCCTTAACTCCTATCTGGCTCACCATAAACTCGGTAATAGGAATACGAACGCCTATGGTAAGAGCTGCTCCGAAATTGTTGATCAGTCCTACCCCGGGTGTATCCTGGTTTATCATGATTCCTAATCCGCCTGCCCCAGGCAGTCCCCGGTCTCCCAGGTCGGCTGAAAAGTAATAGGACTTGAAGGAAATCGGCAGGCTTGGCCATTGATTCCTGTAAAGAAACCTTGCCCTGACACCCGTATTAATACCTGTAAAAGCCGGGTTATAATATATAGGTGTGCTGAAATATTGCGTATAATTCATGTCCTGACTTAACGCATCCCGTAACATCCCAAGTGAACTCAGAACCAAAAGAATCGTTGTTATATAGCGGTGTTTCATCGAGAAAGTTGTTTGCGTTTATCGGATTAATGTAACTGTTCCCATAGTCTTTGTGGAGCCTCCGAC
>CAZVNF010000334.1:0-2618 GCA_964628215.1 uncultured Draconibacterium sp. | reverse complement strand
TCTGTTGAAAAAATATACATTTAAATATTGTTGTTTCAACAAAATCGTCCCAAAGATAATTGAGAATTTTTCGTTTTACACCGCAATCACGCAATTTATATTTGTTCTAAATTAAGGAAATGCACTTATTTGTATGTTTGCCCACCCTCTTCCCAGTCCGGCCACATGGGGGAAACGGGAGGTTCGTTTTGCTTTGTGGTATTGGAATTACGAAGCTTTTAAGGGTGGTTCAACCGGGCGGTTTGTGTGTTGAAATCGGTCTGAAGATGGAGGTATATTGAAGGGAAAAAAAACTGAAAAAAAAATTAAGTTAAACGATGTGCAACCTTCTTCACCCAGATCACCCACAGCCCGAAGATCACCACGTAAAACATCCCCCTCAGCAAAGTGTTGTGCATAAAATGCCACCATTCATATTTATTGGCAGATACCAGCGCAAGCAGTACCACCCGCAGAATATTGGTGAAATGGACAATCACTGCTCCCAGGGGGATATACCATAATTTGCGTTTCCACAGCCCCGGATAGATCAGCATCAGCAGCACAAACTGCAGGATCTGCTTATCCCCGGCGCAGCTTTCGTTGATGCTCATCCCGCTGCCATTGGGGAAATACATCGTTTTGCCAGAAAGAGACATCGGAATATTCAGAATATGCCGGTTCACCCAGGTGCTTTGATTGAAGACCAGTCCGGTCATAAAGCTGTGCAACTCTTTCATCCATAAATGAATGGGCCAGAATTCAAGGTCATTGGCCCAAAAACGGTAGGAATAGTGGATGAATAAGGTAATTAAAGCAAACAAACAAACCGCCCGGGTTTGTTTATGGCTGGAGCCGGTGAAGAACTCCCTGATATATTTTAAATTCAAGTAATTAATCAATTGTAATTGATGTTTGCACGCTGTTCATCTGATCATGGAAAACAAAACAGAACCAACATGAGGTCATATTGATTCTGATCTGCTGCACGGCCATGAGAAGATTATGCTTCTTCCGGCTTTCTTACCGTCTTTTTTACTTTCCAAAACTCGTAGGCACCATAGGCGAAAGCCAGGCCAAGAGTGAGCCAAACGCCTTCTCCCACCGGAGTCCCGGCAGGGCCCTTGCCCCCAACTTTATTATCCGGATTGGTAGGACACGGGGGGGGAGGTGGGGCAGGTGCGGTTTGACCAAAAGAGACATCGGAAATAATGCAGAAAAGAAAAATGATCAGCAAAATCTTTATCTTGTTCATTTTAATGGAATTATATTAATCAAAATTGATATTATCGTTAGTTAGTCGTGTAGTAATGGATTTAATTCAAAAAGACCCTGGAATTAAATGATTTTTCTTTGGTAATAACCCGTACAATGTAATATCCGGTTGGCAAATCGAACGTGTACTTGTTAAGTTGGATGCCATCCACCTGGTTATGTGATATTTCCTGACCGATCATGTTATAAATGAACATTTCTCCTTTTTCAGGGTTTCCTGTCAGGTCTTTCAAATACACTGTATTGCCAAATGAATAGATCTGCAAATCCTGGTTTTTGGCATCCTCACCCGTGCTGAAAAACGGATTGGCAAAATGCAACAGGAACCTTGCAGGATCATCGCCGCTGGCATAGGTGAAATTATAAACCGGATTGAATGTCAGATCCTGGGTTTTTGCCTCTTTTTTATCTTCAATCATGATCGTTGTTCCTGAACGAAAACTCTCCAGGTTGCTGGCGGTTATCGCATAGTTGCCTGAGCCGTTTTCAAAGATATTCAAATTTAATGGAATTGTGTTGTTTTTTCCGGTAAACGGAAGTGAATTGATGGTGAGAGAAACATTGTCTGCGCTCACGGTATAGAGTTGCGGAGCTTCTGCACTTCCGTATAATTTCTGGGCATCATAAATATCCTCATAATTTACCGAAGTGTAATCCCGAAAAACGACGGAAACCAGGTCATACAGTTCCGACCCGACTCTCTGGGCTTTGAGATACAGAACATCCTGGGTATTCGGGGCGAGATATTCTTTGTAATAGGCTGTATTGTTATGCACCCGGGCAGTATTTGAAAAAGTGATCGAAGGAGAGGTTCCGTTTGCATAAACAAAGAATCCCTGCATGGAGGGAATATATTGTGTAGTGGTTGCGCCGCTTCCACCTTTGGGATATACGAGATAGTTACCTGAAGATTTCTGCAAAAACCAAACGGTTGATTGCACATTGTTCCAGGTAATGCCGGATGATTCAATATCAATCGCACTGGGATAAGGATTGCCTACCAGGTTCCAGCCAAGGCCGGTTGATCCGGTGAGTGCGAGGGAATAGGCAGGAACCGAAGTATTCAGTTCACCTGTAAAATAATGATTTGTATGCGGGGGAGTACCGGCAGAACCTTGTTCGCTGATTGCAAATCCCTTCATCACTGTGAGCGGGTAATTGAGTTGGGTGTATTCACTGCTCCATGCCCCATTGAGGGTATTGTACCAACGAAGGTAGTCATCTTTAAACACGGCACTCAACGCATTGGTAATAGGCGATGCGACGTAATGCCAGCATGAAGTACCCGTACTGCCTACGCAGGTGGTTAAATAACGTTCGACGGTTGCGGTAACACCGGCACTGTTATTGAGGAGTGAACCTGT
>CAZVNF010000333.1:0-2619 GCA_964628215.1 uncultured Draconibacterium sp. | reverse complement strand
GTTACACCTATCAATCAAGCTATAAACCGATTTTATTATAACGAAAAACCGCATAAACATGCCGCTAAATCGCAACAAAACCAGCATTATTGGTGCATTTTAAAGATTCTGCCTTTGCTGCATTTAGCGGCTGGCCGTTGGGCAAGTTTATTCAAAAAAAATGAAACAAGCTATCCTTTTATCTCTCATATTGTTTAACTCTATTACAACATTCTCCCAGTGGAGATGGCAAAATCCGTTGCCTTGCGGTAATTATTTGACATCCATATGCTTTACCAGCCCCAATACCGGGTATGCAGTGGGTGATGACGGAACCCTGATGAAAACAACGGATGGAGGGGCAAACTGGACGATTTTCACCAAAGGTCCCCAATACGGGTTTAAGTCCATTTGCTTTACAGATGAAAATACAGGCTACTGCGCGGGCGCTGGTCCCGAGGGAGGCATAATCCTTAAAACGATTGATGCAGGCGCAACATGGAATACGGTATATTCTTATGGAACGGGCAGCGCGTTATCTTCACTCTGCTTCCCTGGTTACAATACAGGCTATGCATTGGATGGTATCGGGGTGATGGTGAAAACAACCGATGGCGGAGCCACATGGACCAGGTTCTCAACTGTTTCGGGATTACAATATCTGAACTCGGCATTCTTCCTTGATGAAAATACGGGTTATGCCGTCGGTTATAACGGACATAATGGATATGGCGCCATTATCAAAACAACCACCGGCGGCGAAACATGGGATACCTTGTTCAGTGGGGTAAAAACCTACCTGCAATCTGTTTTCTTTACAGATTCCGTTACCGGTTACGCGGCGGGGGGAAGCGGGGTCATAATAAAAACGACCAATGCCGGCCTTACCTGGACTCTTGATACAAACGGACTTGGAGGTAGTTCTATGTTTGATCAGTGTCATTCAATCTGCTTTACGGATGCCGTTACCGGTTATGTGACGGGTGAAATTTACGGTTATAATTCATCGATATTAAAGACGGTCAACGCGGGGGCAACATGGACAGCCATTCCAACAGGTACAACCAACGGATTGACTTCCGTTTTTTTCGCTGATTCCGTCACCGGTTACGGGATAAGCGGCTCAACAATCACAAAAACCACCAATGCAGGTTCAAGCTGGACGTCCTTAACAAAAGGTCCGACCTCGCCGGATCTGACTTGCGTATTTTTTCCTGACAGTATTACAGGTTACGCTGTGGGTCAGCCTATGGGCAATCACCCGACGGTTTTATTAAAGACCCTCAATGGAGGGATAACATGGACAAGTTTATCGAATGCACCCGGGATGGGGGTATCATCACTTTTTTTTACCAGCATCAAAACTGGTTATATGGTGGATTTCCATGGAGATATTTATAAAACGACCACCGGGGGCGCGAGCTGGACAAAAAAAACAAGTGGGACAACCCTTTGGTTAAATTCCGTTTTTTTTACCAGTGCCAAAACAGGATTTGTTGCCGGAGGTTATCCCTGGTCGGTTAGTAATGGAGGAATCATTCTCAAAACCACCGATGCAGGAAATACGTGGACTTCAACCATCGTAAGCTACCCCATAAGTTCGGTTTACTTCCCGGATTCAGCAACAGGGTATGCCGTGGGGACCGGGCCGGATTATGGTCATCATGGGGTAATATTAAAGACCACCGATGGAGGTATTACCTGGAATAAACTACCGGTTGAAACAGTGTATGCCATCTTTTCTGTTTTTTTCACCGATCTCAACACCGGGTATATCGCCGGGGATGGTGATATGTGCCGCAAGACCACAGACGGAGGATTAACATGGAATTATATGCAGATGCCTGTATTCATGAACAAGGCCTTACGATCTGTCTGTTTTCCCACCCGCAATACAGGATATGTAACCGGGGATATAGGGTATATTTTTAAGACCATTGACGGCGGAAACACCTGGACAACGGATTCCAGCGGAACCTCGAATTATCTGACCTCGGTTTTTTTCACGGATTCCATTACCGGTTACGTTGTGGGTTCAGGAGGAACCATATTAAAAAAAGGGCACGGGGGGGAGCCCTACCTGTCTGTATTACCATCAGCCCAGGTTACCGGGGCAAATGCAGGATCTGCCAGTTTTCTTGTCACCTCAAACACAAACTGGAATGTATTCAGCGACTCGTCGTGGTGTACGGTAACTCCGTCAGGATCGGGCAATGATACGATTTTTGCCTCCTATACTGCCAACACGTCGGTGAACCCCAGGGTCGACACAATCCGGGTATATACACTCTTGAAACCCTTCATTATAAATAAAATCGTACTTTCACAAGAAGGGATAAGTGGAATTGAATCCATCAACCGGTATGCTTTCCGGATTTATCCCAACCCGGCAATGGATAAAATCATTCTTCGTGATGTCTGCTCCCTTTCCAGGGACAAAACTGTGACCATCTTTACGATTACAGGGAAAATTGTCAGTAGTTATCAATTCAGGGATCAGCACCCGGTGGAAATTGATATCGCCAACCTTGTACGGGGGATGTACCTGGTCAAGGTGCAAACAGATTCGGGGATCGAAGTTCAGAAATTGGTGATTAAATAATTCTATCTTTAACAGGAAAATAAACATGCCCAGCGTTA
>CAZVNF010000332.1:0-2642 GCA_964628215.1 uncultured Draconibacterium sp. | reverse complement strand
GATGGCCGGTACTTCGAAAGGGATTATATCCCCACTTTCAGCAATAGCCTGTATTCCGGTCATATGTGGAAATACCGGGACATCACCGAACGCAGGCGCACAGAAAAAGCCCTGAACGACAGTGAAATCAAGTACAGGAATATTGTTGAGAACATCAATGACGTACTATATGAAATAGATGAAACAGGCATTATAAAATATATCAGCCCTACTATTGAAAAAATCATGGGTTATAAGCCTGATGAAATTATTGGGCTTAATTTCAGTCAATTTGCCGGTGATAAAGCAGATTATCTTTCACAAAGACTTGATTTGCTGGGCGTGCAGAATGAGCTGGAAAATGAATATAAGGTTCGTGCAAAAAACGGAATGGAGTGCTGGATAAGATTGTCCACGAAAGCGATCATAAAAGATGGGTTGTTCAAAGGTGGCTCCGGCACACTTACGGAAATAACGGCGCGTAAAACAACCGAAAATGAATTGCGAAAGTTTCGCACCATTTCCGATCAGGCCAGTATCGGGAATGTTATTTCGGAACTTGATGGAACATTGGTTTATGCAAACGATTACTTTGCTAAAATGCATGGCTTCGAACTCAGTGAAATACTCGGTAAAAATCTCCGGATTTTTCATAGTGAAGAACAAATGACCAGGGTTATCGAATTGCTCGATGAAGTCAAAGTCAACGGGATGTTCACGGCCGAAGAAGTAGAGCATTTGAGAAAAGATGGTTCGGTTTTTTCTTCGCTCATGAGTGCCGCAGTTGTTTCTGACTCCAATAACAACCCATTGTTTTTGTCATCCACAACGATTGATATTACTGAAAATAAACGGGCAGAAGAAGAAATAAAGCAGCAAAACGAAAGGTTAATGGCAATTATTTCAGCTATGCCCGACCTCATCTTTGTCATAGATAAAGAAGGAACCTACACGGAATTTTATTACTCCAAACCTGAGCAACTTCCCATACCTAAAGAAAAGATTGTCGGGACAAACCTGAAATCCTTTTTTAGCAGCGAAATTGCCGGGGAGTACCTGCAGCAAATCAATGTATGTATCACTCAGCGGACCCTTGTTACCTATGAATATCAAATACCAGAAGGTAAGGAGCTGAAGTATTATGAAGCACGCCTGGCCCCTTACGGCGACGTTAAAATACTGGCATTTGTAAGGAATGTGACTGATACCAGGGAAAAAGAAGCAAAACTGAAAAAACTGTCCCTGGCCATTGAACAAAGCCCGGTTTCCATCATGATGACCGATGTGAATTCGAATATAGAATATGTGAATCCTGCCTTTGAGGCTTCCACGGGTTACAGTTTTGATGAAGTGAAATCGAGAAACCCCAGGATTCTGAAGTCAGGAAAAATGGATGAATCCATATACAGGGACTTATGGAAGACAATTTCCGCCGGCAGCCAATGGGATGGGGAATGGATCGATAAAAAGAAGAATGGGGAGTTTTACTGGGAGAGTGTTTCGATCACCCCGGTATTTGGTGATATCGGAAAAGTAACAGGGTATATTGCAGTAAAACAGGATATTACCGAGCGCAAACAGTCCGAAGAGGAAATACGGAATCTTAATGCCACCCTGGAACGTAAAATTGAAGACCGGACAAAGGAGCTTTCAGAAGTAAATAAAGACCTTGTACATGAAATTGAAAACCGAACACGCACAGAGTTAGAACTTGCCATTGAAAAACAGCAGCTGGCATCAATTATTAAAGGTACCAATACTGGCACATGGGAATGGAACATTCAAACCGGTGAAACCACCTTCAACGAACGATGGGCTGAGATGATCGGGTATACCCTGGAAGAAATCGCCCCGGTCAGCATTGAAACCTGGATACAATTTGCACATCCTGATGATTTGAAAATATCAGGTGAAGCGATGGAGAAGCATCTTAAAGGTGAACTGGATTATTTTGAGTGCGAAACAAGAATGAAGCATAAACGGGGAGACTGGATATGGGTCCTCGACCGGGGGAAAGTTCATACCCGGGATGAGGAGGGGAGACCTTTACTGATGTCGGGAACACACCAGGACATTACCACCCGTAAACGGGCTGCCGAATTTGATGCGGAATTGTTGCAGTTATCCCTCCAGCTTACAGGCATTCCAAGCGCGGAAATACCGGCTGCACTGAATTTTGCATTAAACAGGATTGGCCATTATCTTGGGGCCGACAGAGCCTATATATTTGAAATGGATCTGCAGAATAATATCATGAGCAATACATTTGAATGGTGTCATGAGGGGGTACATCCTGAGATTGATGATCTTCAAAATATTCCCTGCGATCATTTCCCAAGGTGGCTGGAAAAGATCCGGCAACATGAAAATGTGATCATCCCTTCTGTGCCGGATTTGCCCGAATCATGGCATTTGGAACGTGAATTGCTTAAAAAACAGGGGATCAAATCAATTATCGCGATCCCGATCATATTGGAGAACGGCCTGATTGGTTTCGTAGGGCTGGACTCAGTTATATACAAAAGGGAATATTCTGAATCGGAAATCAATATTCTTAAAGTATGGAGCAACATGCTTGCAAGTTTGATCAACTATAGCAGGAAAGAAGGATTGATCGAGCAAACCCGCAGAAATTACGAAACCTTTTTTAATACCATCGACGA
>CAZVNF010000331.1:0-2664 GCA_964628215.1 uncultured Draconibacterium sp. | reverse complement strand
TCGCTACCTCGCTACCTCGCTACCTCGCTACTAATACCCATAATCCCTGAAATCTTTCTTCTTATTCAATTTCAGATCCTGAAGGAGGGATGCTTTTACATTTATTGAGAAATTCCAGCTTTGCTGCGCCCCTTTGGGTACCCATCCAAAACTCATCTCCCAGCAATGAAGGTCACGGTATATCTGTATTGAAGTGTATGAAAGTTCAGAGGCAACAAAGTCCCATCCCGACGTTAGCGTAATTTTCCATTTTGGAGTTATGTTCACCTGCCCGCTAAAACCGAATGTCTGGGTAAGCTGATCAATTCGTTTTTTAGCTGAATTGTTCCAGGTTTTGCCATAATGGAAGTTGTAGTTAAACGAAAAGCTCCATGGGATGTCAAAGTCTACATAATAGTCATAATAATCGACCAGGTCCTTACGCTCCATTTCAGTGCCTTTAGTGGTAGTTTTCTTTCCTTTTACCTTGTCAGACGACAAGGAATAGGAAAATCCCACATCCCAGTTTGTGTTGTCGAGACGGATTAACCGGTGATTGGCTTCCCATTCCGTGGTGTTTGTATATCTTCCCAGTGCATCGCGGGTATACAGGCCCCACGAACTGGCATACTGTATTGTCAGGCCCTTGATGATTGAACTCCGTCCGCTAATGGTAAGGGGAGACCAATTCACCGAATCACGGGCAAGGTCGTAGGAACAACGGATGGTAAGGTCATCGATCAGGGGTAGTTTTTTAATTCCGGTTACGGTGTCCTTGCGGTTTCTTACTTTCAGTTCAAGGTTGTTGCTGATGGCAAAGGAGACAGTGCCTGATTTCTGGCCCGGGGGAGAGCCATAAATCGAGCGTTCAAATATCGAGTAAACACCAGGGTTTGAATAATTGGTATCATTGTCAATTGTACGGTAATAGCCAAGGCTGGGGGCTCCCCAGTCTGGTGTGAAATAGAAAGAGACAGAGGGTGTGACCATGTGCCGCAACGCTTTTACAACTCCATCGCCTTTGAACTGGTACATGCCATAAAGCCTTGTATTCATGGAAGATGATAAACTAAAGTCAATAGCGTTGGCAAAACCGGAGACATTGCTGGTTTTATAACCAGGCAGAATTGTGTCTCCACCTTCCACAATTGTGTCGGTTTGGTAGTATTTCCGGATTGTTTTCAGAGTCATCCTGTCGGTGATATTGATGGAGTTGGACCAGTTGATAAACTTCAAAATCCGGAAGGTTCCGTTGATAGGGAAGGAATGACGCATGCCATTCTGCATGGAATCGGCCCAGTTTCCCTTGAGGAAATTGGAATCAACCGTATTATAACGATTCTCGGCGTCCATGTTGTATTTCATACTGATTTGCTCATACCACCTCATTTTTCCGACCGGATTCTGGCGACGGAACGGGTAAAACTGATTCACTGAAAATGAAAGCTGCGGCAAAGTGATGTTGATCGTTTTATTCAGGGTGTTTTGACTGTGGTTGAAGTTCAGGTTCAGGTAGTATTTTCCTGAAAAGTTGGTTGCATAGTTGATACTCGACTGAAAAGTGTTCGACAGATAGGATTGGGCGCTTGATGAAAGATTGTATTTGTTAAAGGTATTGCTGACAATATTTACGTTGGCTGAAAAGCTGCTGTGGGGGCGTGCCTTTGAGTCCTGGTTGTGAATCCACCGCACCTGGAAATCTGTAGATTTTTGATAATCCGGAGAATCAGCGGCCCCCAGGATATTTACCGCATAACTGAAATTAAAGGCCCCGTTATAATGATACTTTTTATTATACCGCACGGTGGGTTTTATTGCCCAGCTGCCCCGGGTATAAATATCGGCCAGTACCGTCACATCCATATATTCACTTGCCGCCCAGTAATATCCAAAGTTCTCGAAATAAAATCCCCTGTCTTTTGATTCTCCGTAGGTGGGAATGAGAATCCCTGAACGCTGCCCGTTGCGGTTAGGGAAAAATCCGAATGGAATGAGCAGCGGGGTGGCTACATTGGCAATATCCATGTAAGCAGGGCCGGTGATGACGCGCTTACCCGGAATGACTTTGCCCTTATTGAATTTAAACGCGAAATGAGGGTTCTCTTCATTGTCGCAGGTAGTATAAGATCCAGATTTTATGTATGTTATGTCATTCTCCATCTTCTTAACAACCGTTCCGTGAAGATATCCTTCATCCTGCTTGGTGAATACCGTATTGATATAGCCTCTTTTTGTGTCAAAGTTGTAATTAATGGTCTTTGATTTGAAATTCTGTGCTCCGTCATTAAACAAAGGTGTGCCAACTTCTTTTCCTGTAGAGTCCTTGACCCCGGTGGCATAAACCAGGTTTTTAGTGAAATTTATCTCTACATAATCGGCATCAAGTGTGATTTCCTGGTACTTGATTTTTGCTGTTTTAAACAGGAAAACCTTTTGTCCTTTAATCTCAAACCGGAGTGAGTCGGTGGCTGCATAATCCACAGCAGCCTTGAGTTGAGTTTGTTTTGGCTGTTTTTTCAGGAGGCTGTCGGCCCGTGTTGAGTCCACAACAATATCACCTTTTGGTTGCCTGATCGTATCCTGGGCAACCACAGTAGTGATTTGCAGGAAAAGAATGACCAAAAGAAGTGTAGAATGGAAAGACCTTGTTAATAATTTCGTTAACAACTTCTTTTCTGAATTCTG
>CAZVNF010000330.1:0-2665 GCA_964628215.1 uncultured Draconibacterium sp. | reverse complement strand
CCTATCTTGACTTCAGGTACGTTCCTGCGGGCTTAACATCTTCTGCCCTTTCCTTCACGGTTTCCGGTATTGAACTGTCCGGCTATCCTGGTCAGATTGCAGTGACAGCACCCGATGATTTTATGGTTTCGTTGAACAGCGCAACGGGATTTGGTCCAAGTGTCTCAATTCCGTATACAGGTCCCACCCTCCTGTCTGTGCCAGTTTATGTAAAATTCAGTCCGGCTGTTGCCAATACAGCCTATGCCGGCAATGTCAACATTACCGGAGGAGGCGGTACGGCCATTGTTTCCGTATCAGGGACCAGCGATTTGTTCTCTTCCTATTGTTTATCCATACCAACCGGTGCAGGTGATGAGGAGATCCTTGGGGTAACCGTTAATGGAGCTACCAACAACTCCAACTGTACAACCCCGGCACCGGGTCCCGGTTCCATCCTGAACCGCTATTCCAACTTTTTCACACTGGCTCCCCTTACCTCTCTCGAACCAAACAACACCTACAGTTTCAGTATCAATGAAGATGAGTGCGACGGACCCCCTTATTATGGCAATGGATGTGCCATCTGGATTGATTTTAACCAGGATGGTGATTTCGGTGATGCAGGAGAACAGGTATTTGTTGAATCATCAACCAGCAGCAGTCCGCGTACGATTGCTGGTAATTTTACAGTGCCGGCAGGAGCCGTTTTAGGTCATACCGGTATGAGAATAATTGTGGCTGAAAGTTATTGGGGTGCAAATTTAACGCCTTGCATGAGCTATGAATATGGCGAAACAGAAGATTACAAGGTAAATGTTATTCCGCAAGAATATCCAACCATCACGGGTAATTCCTTGGTGTGTCAGGGTACTACAGGTAATACCTATTTCACGGAAGCTGGTAAAACAGGATATGCATGGGCGATTTCTTCCGGCGGAACCATCACCGGCGGCGGAACAAGTCTGGATAACAATGTGACCGTGACCTGGACAGGATCAGGGGCACAAACAGTGAGTGTTAATTACAACAACTCATCAGGGTTTCCGGGTCCTACGCCAACTATTTACAATGTGCAGGTAAACCCAATTCCCGCAGCTGCAGGGAGCATAAACGGGCCAACAACCGTTGTTCAGGGTGAAACCGGTGTACAATACAGCGTAACGCCTATACCCGACGCTACCGGTTACAATTGGGTCTTGCCCTCCGGCGCTGCCATTACTTCAGGAGCAAATACCAGTATTATTAACGTAAGTTTTGCACCTGATGCATTGTCAGGGACAATGACTGTAACAGGAATAAATGATTGCGGGTCAGGTCCAATTTCCCCGGAACTGAATATCACGGTAAACCCTTCAGTACCTGTAAGCCTCGAGATCGGCACAGAAACAGTTAACGGTGTGAATTGTTACAATGCCTTAGGAACAATCACAGTAGCTGGCGGAAACGAAACATTTACTGTGACGGGCAGTGGCAATGCAACCTTTATAGCCGGATTGAATATAATATTCCTTCCGGGAACGACGGTACTATCAGGCGGTTTTTTGCATGGGTATATTGACCCTGATGGCCCTTTCTGTAGCAATACAAAAGAAAGTTCATCCAACACAGATTTGACGGAATTCCCAATAGGAAAAGCAACTACTAATTTCAGCATTTATCCCAACCCGACGAATGGAAACATTACATTGATACGGAAGGGTGAACAGGCTGCCAATGATATGACGATTAAGATTTACAACATGAGCGGCAAATTGGTTTATGCCGAAAACAGCATTTGTCAGAAGAGTCATGAAATCCGGTTAACTGATATCCCTGCCGGACTTTATTTCGTTAAAGTGATTGCAGGAGACTATGTTGAAACCACCAAATTGATAAAAACCAAATAAGCTGTAATTGACAACTAAAGGACTGATTGAGATGAAGTTATAATATGTTTTTCAATCAGTCCTTTAGTTTTGATGTTAATAGCATGCTAACCAAAACGAACTAAATTTATGAAAAAAATTATATTGATTATTTTTGTCATTTTCTTAACTGTCAGTAATAACTTCGCACAACTTACCGGAACGAAGACGATTCCAGGTAATTACCCCAGCCTTGCATCTGCAATCAATGCACTAAATACCCAAGGAGTTGGATCCGGCGGGGTTACATTCAATATTGCCGCAGGATATACTGAAACATTAGGATCACTCAATGCCGGTCTGATTACCGCATCGGGTACTGCGTCCAACCCTATCATCTTCAAAAAGATTAATACCGGAAATAATCCTGTGATTTCCGGGTTCACTGCGGCACCAGGATCAACTGATTATATTATCGCCCTTCAGGGAACCGATTATATTACGTTTGACGGGATCGATCTTGCCGACCCAACAGGTGTCGTTGAATGGGGATACGCTGTTTTAAAAGCTTCAGCTTCGAACGGATCTCAATATGTAACCATTAAAAACTGCAATATCACCCTGAATAAAACCAACACCAATACCTATGGAATCTATTCCGACAATGTGACACCATCTGCTCCAACCACAGAACTGACAATTACCGCCACTTCGGGAGCCAATTCAAATAACAAGTTTTTCAACAATAGTTTCGTCAATTGCTATTCAGGCATATGTCTTTGGGGCTTCTACAATGCTGCTTCCCCATTTTCTTTTTATGATCAGAATGTAGAGATTGG
>CAZVNF010000329.1:0-2753 GCA_964628215.1 uncultured Draconibacterium sp. | reverse complement strand
GAAAAATCGGCAACCGGGGGAACCGTGATGCTGTAACAGCTGATTGCAGCTATCCACCCTGCTTTGGTTATACTTCCATCTGAATGAAAGCGAAAAGTAAGGGCACCTGCGGTATTTGCCGCCGTAATCGTTCCGGGGCTATTGTTGCCGTAATATTTGCCAAGCAGGGGCGCCTGGGTATTCACTCCATTATAAATCGTAAGTGTATCGCGGTTTAATTCCGTTACGAATGAGGTAAAGGTAAACCTGATCTGCGATCCGGGAGTGGAGGGAAGAAATGTTTCGGTAAAGGTTTCATCGTTCTGGTAGTTGGCCGCCGGGCCGCCTGAGTCATAAAAATGTCCGGTACAGGTGGTAAAAGAACCGTTGGCGATATTAAATACCGGATCAACAACCGTGATATACCCAACCTTTGTTATTGTGTCAGATCCTCCGGGGATGTTCACCCACTGTGAAACATCATAGGTGCCAATGGTGTTATAGATTACCGGGGGAGGATTCTGACCGATGAAGGAAGATGGAATTCCCCCCGGGAAAGCCCATTCCCGGGAAACGGGGTTGCAGGATGACTGATCGGTGAAGGTTACTGAATTTTCAGTAGCAACGACGACAGGGGTTGCCGTGAAACCTGCGATTACATCCTTCACGGTGATAAAGCCTGGCTTGGTTTCAGTATCATTGGTCGTGCCATCGGATACAGTAAGCGAAACATCGTAACTGCCGGGGTTTTGATATACAATAACCGGCGGATTCTGACCAACATACGCAGAGGGTGTGCCTCCCGGAAAGCTCCAGGTCCATGTAACGGGGCCACCGGTCGACATATCGGTGAATATTGCCTCCGATCCTGAACAGATCGTGTTGACGGCGGCGGAGAAGCGTGCATTAGGTCCGAGTTCAAACGGCGAAACATAGGTCATGTAAATGCCTCCCCGGTTATCTGTCCAGCATGGATAAACTTTCCCGCCTTTGGAGGTGATGCCCAGGTAATCACCCATATACCCGTCGGCGAGTCCGGGAATGGCTACAGGAGTAAAGGCCACATCACTCACAGGGAAGTCGGTCCAGCTGTCGCCGGCATCGGTTGAACAGGCTGTAAATACTTCACATTGTGTTCCTGCCACATTCCTGTCATCATAAAACACAACGCTCAGCGCTCCTGTTTCAGCGTCACAGCTGATCCAGGGGAAATACGCTTCCTTTCCTGCCACATTCGGGCCCTGGTTAACCCGAACCGGAGCTGACCAGGTGGTTCCTTCATCAGCCGACCGGATCATGTAGATACTTTTATTTGTGCCGGTATTTATTCCCGGAGTGCCGGTATTTGTCCAGACGATATATATATTGCCATCGTGGGGCCCACCACTTATATCAACAGCCATGACCGGATAAGAATTAACCCGGTGGTTCTTTAGCACCCCCGTTTTCCGGATACCCTTGATGTTGGGAATAATCCTCACGGCAGGCTGAAAGCTGAGTCCGCCATCGGCTGATTTTGCAAACCCGATGGCTTTTTCATCCGACGGCCAGCTGTCGTATACGGCCCACGCCGCATATACTTCCCCGTTGGGACCCGTTTGAAGATTTACCCCCTGGTTGAGATAACCGGCGTTTATGGCTGAACTTATTTTTACAGGTGTGCTCCAGGCAACGCCATTGCTGACGGACCGGGATAGTTTAATTTCACCGTCATCGGCGCTGCCAAAATCGGTCCAGGCCACATACACACTGCCTTCAAATGGACTGTCCATACGATTATCGATCCACATGTGATTTTTATCAGCAAGGTCTCCGGGGTTTGGTGCAACCGTTGCTGCAGTCCAGGAAGTTCCGTTGTCGGAAAAAGCAATGCCCTGGCCGGATGTATTGCTGATGAAATTTATAAATTTACGACCGTTCAAACCAATGGCAGAGGTGGGATCACCGCCATTCGATCCGCCCGCTCCGTATGGGCTTCCCGACCAGCCGATTCCCGAATTGGCTGAATGGAAGTAATTGGCACCGTAAATTGTGCCATAGGTGGTCCCGTTCCAGGATGTTGAATTATTTGAATTCAGGATGTAATCGGCATTTTCCGGGTCAATAAATACCGAGTTTTCACTTTCTGTGACCCCGGTGAGGCTGGTAACAGGAATATCCGGGGAGCTGATTGTTCTTACGCCCCGTGCCATGATCCTGCTTCCTTTAAAAACAGCAGGGGGAAGGGGCACACACGGGTTATATGGTGTAAGCCCTTTTTCGGCCATTTTCATCCAATAGCGCATATTGTCCACCCTGGAATCCACCTGGTCCCATATGCCTTTTTTTAAGGGATCTGAATTTGTTTGCTGACCGTAAATAGACGAAACAGCGAAAAGTAAATAAGTTAAACAAAGGTAACCGGATAGTTTTTTCATAATAGTGTTGTTTTGTACCGGAGGGTTTCCGTGTATAGTATAACAGGGATCGAAGAAGCTGGAATAATGAGTAAATATAACCTTAAATAGCATTATAATATGTGTTTGCCGTGAAAGTATTTTATTGCAGAAAATCCCTGAGGCACATTTCCGGCTTATCCATTTTACAATTTTCATTGACAAATATCAACTCCACCTTTGAGATATTCCTACCTCTCTATCATAAGTAGCACAAAATTAAAGAAATAACCCTGACCCGCTAATGTTGTTTCCTATATCCGGTTAGGTTGTTAAATATAAATTTTTAACTTTGCGCCCCAAACACCTGTTAAAAGATTCACTATGAGTGCTGAAAGT
>CAZVNF010000328.1:0-2769 GCA_964628215.1 uncultured Draconibacterium sp. | reverse complement strand
TTAACCTTAGTTTAAAAAAACATGGAAAGCAATCAAAATCAAGAATTTATTGCTAAGTTTACAAACATGATGCAGTTGGCAATAAAAAAATTAACTTTGAGATCCTATTTGAAAAAAGTCAATTCATGTTAGAAAAGATCATTGATTTCAGTATCAGGAACAAACTAATTGTGATTTTTTTCACATTGACGATGGCTGCGTTTGGAATTTTTGCAATTGTCAGGATCCCGGTTGGCGCCGTTCCCGACATCACCAACAACCAGGTTCAGGTAATTACTACATCGGGGAATCTCTCAACCCAGGAAATCGAGCAGTTCATCACGGCTCCGGTTGAGCTGGAAATGGCCAACCTGCCGGGAGTGATCGAAATCCGGTCTATTTCGAAATTCGGATTATCCGTTGTCACAATCGTCTTTAAAGATGACATCGGCACTTATTTGCCCCGGCAACTAATCGCAGAAAAGATCAAAGCGGCTTCTGCCAATATCCCCGACGGGTTCGGAACGCCTGAAATGGGGCCGATCACCACCGGTTTGGGCGAAATATACCAATATATCCTCGATGTAAGGCCTGGTTATGAAGGCAGATATTCCGCCATGGAATTACGAACCATCCAGGATTGGATTGTTAAACGACAATTATCAGGAATTAACGGGGTGGTTGAAGTGAACAGCTGGGGCGGATTCCTGAAACAATACGAAGTGGCTGTGGATCCGAACCGCATGCGCAGCATGAATCTGACCCTGATGGAGGTATTCGACGCTCTGGAGACAAACAACAGCATTTCAGGCGGCGCCTATATCGAGAAAACCAACCAGAGTTATTTTATCCGGGGCGACGGACAGGTAACATCGCTGGAAGACATTGAAAACATTGTTGTAAAGAGTAACAATGGAATCCCGGTTTTTGTAAAGGACATCGCCGATGTGCATTATGGCTATGCCAACCGTTTCGGTGCCATTACGGCCAACGGGAAAGGCGAAAAGGTGCTGGGACAGGTGATGATGCTGAAAAACGCCAACTCAAAACTCGTGATCAACGAGGTGAAGAAGAGGGTCGCTGAAGTGCAGAAAAATCTGCCCGAAGGGGTTTTCATCAATCCGATCCTGGAGCGCAGTGAGTTGATTGCAAGAACCTCTTTTACGGTCGTTGAAAACCTGGTGCTTGGATGTCTCATCGTTGTGCTGATCGTCATTATCCTGTTGGGAAATGTGCGTTCGGCCCTCGTAATTGCCTCGATGATCCCGCTGGCATTGCTTTTTACCATCTCCATGATGTATGTGTTCGGCGTTGACGCAAACCTCATGAGTCTTGGCGCCCTCGACTTTGGGATTATCATCGATGGCGCCGTCATCATTGTTGAATTCATTGCCATCAGGATTACCACAGGGAAAGCTGATTTTGACAGGTTGAAGGGAGACGAACGTCAGGCGCTGATCGACCGCATCACTTTCAAAGGTGCTTCAAGCATGATGAGTTCGGCCATCTTCGGGCAGGTGATCATCCTGATCGTATTCATTCCGATTCTTTCGCTCAGCGGCGTGGAGGGCAAAATGTTCCGTCCCATGGCATTATCCTTCAGTTTTGCCATTGTTGGCGCCATGATTCTTGGCTTGACCTGGCTTCCGGTGGCGGCCTCGCTCTTTTTGAAACCCGAGATAGAGCACAAATGGAATCCGTCGAAATGGATTATGAACCAGGCCTACCGGTCATATACCCCTGTGATGCAGTGGTCGTGCAACCATAAAGGGATCGTTCTTGGTATGGCTCTGGCATCACTGGCGCTCACGGCATTGCTGTTTTCAAGAATCGGGGGTGAATTTGTTCCCACCCTGGATGAGGGGGATTTTGTGATTCAACCGGTTCTGAAAACGGGAACATCCCTGTCTAAAACAGTGGAAATGACCACACGCATGGAAAACATACTGATCAAGTCATTTCCGGAAGTTGATCAGATCGTATGCCGGATCGGGGCAGCCGAAGTTCCCACCGATCCGATGTCGATGGAAGAAATCGATATGATCATCAAACTGAAGCCCCGCAAGGAGTGGGTATCTGCAAAGAACAAGGAGGAACTGGCCGACCAGTTCAAGGAGGCTTTGTCGGTCATACCAGGTGTGGAGTATGAATTTACACAGCCCATTGAAATGAGGTTCAATGAACTGATCACGGGAGTAAGGGCGGATATTGCCGTTAAGATATTTGGCGAGGATCTTGAATATCTAAACAGGAAGGCTGTTGAAATCAAAAAGCTGATTGATGATGTTCCGGGCGCGGCTGATGTCATCCTCGAAAAAACGGCAGGTCTTCCGCAGATGAGTGTCAGGTATAACAGGAGTAAAATTGCCCATTACGGGCTCGATATGCTAACGCTGAACAGGTACCTTGCCATGGCTTTCGGCGGGGAAGCCACCGGCAGTGTTTTTGAAGGGGAGAAACGATTCGACCTGGTGGTGCGGTTGCAGAAACAAAGCCGACAGGATATTGACAACATTGAATACCTGCAGGTTCCATTGCCCAATGGCGAACAAATACCCCTGAACGAGCTCGCAGAAATTCAATTTACCGAGGGACCTGCTAAGATTTCGCGCGACAATACCCATCGCCGGGTGGTGGTAAGTGTGAATGTGCGAAACCGCGACTTGCAATCCGTTGTGGAAGATATCCAGGGAAGGATTGACAAAAACATCACCCTTGAACCCGGGAATTATATTGCGTATGGCGGTCAGTTTGAAAATTTAAAAAATGCAACCAACCGGCTGATGATTG
>CAZVNF010000327.1:0-2795 GCA_964628215.1 uncultured Draconibacterium sp. | reverse complement strand
GGGTTCCCATCATGGGTGATGTAAGCCTGAACGGGATTATACAGGCATACGATGCATCGCTGGTTTTGCAGCATGTCGTTGGCAGTATTACCCTGAACAGCACCCAGCAAAAGGTGGCCGATGTAAGTTTTGCATCAGGTATTACTGCCTATGATGCTTCTCTCATCCTTCAATATGTTGTCGGAATAATTAAATACTTCCCGGCAGAACTTTTGAAACCTGTTTTTTCCCCTCTTACCGATCCCCAGCTGATTATCGGCAATGCCAATGTTACAGGCGGAGAGAATTTCACCCTCCCGTTGAGGTTGAGTAACGACACGGGAATGGTTTCGTCCGATATCAAACTTCAGTACGATCCAACTTATTTAAAGGTGAACCAGGTTATTCCAATGCTGGCAGATATGAGCTTTTCCGTGTATAATGACAGTGTTAACGGCATCCTGTCGATTGCCATGGCAGGAACCAACTGCCTCAGTTATGACACAACCCTTGCCGAAATATCATTCCAGGCTTTGTCCCCGGGCAACCAGGTAACCACCACTGTCGGGGTGAACAGTTTTCTGGCGAATGAATTCGACCAGACCGTTGGGGCGATTCCAGGAACGGTTACCATCTCAGGCACCCTCACCGGGATTGCTGCAAATGAAGTGATGCCGGGGAAACTGTTCCCGGTGTATCCAAATCCTTCAACCGGACTGGCAACCCTTAATTATCAGTTAAACGGCGACAACATGAAGGTCAGCATCGAGGTATTCAGCATGATTGGACAGAGGGTGGTTTCACTGGTAAATGAAACCATGAACCATGGGAAATATACCCTGCCTGTTTCAAACCATGATCGGCATCTTGAACCCGGCTCCTATATGATCAGGATGACGGTGAATGGTTTTTCGGAGACACAAATACTACATATTATCAGATAAATGGTGTAAAAGTTCTCGCAGATTTTCGCGGATTAAAGCGCAAATTCACCCTGAAAATCTGATTATGATATATAAATTCTGCGAAAATCCGCGCTTTAATCTGCGAAAATCTGCGAGAAAAAATTCTTGAAAGCCATTTTATTTGTTCACTTCTAGATCTACAATCATGAAAAATCATATAACCCTGTCGATTCTGTTCCTTCTTTTTTCAGGATGGTTGCCATCACAGGCACAGGTAATCGGGATGCGGGTTCCCGACAGCACAGTTGTTTCGGGCAACAACATTGATATCCCTGTATATGCTGACAACAGCCTGACAGGGAACAATGTACTTGCCTACGTGTTGCAATTGACCTATAACCAGTCCTATCTTCAGGTAGTGTCGGTCATCACTGCAGGAACCATCAGCAATGCTTTTGGGAGTCCTGCTTTAAACACCTCTGTTCCCGGGCAGGTAACCATTGCCGGTGCCGGCGCCACACCGCTTGCAGGCGCCGGAAAATTTATTTACATCCGTTTTAAAGCGCTTCAACCGGGGGGCATCGGGATCAATTTTACCGGTGAGCAAAGTAACTATTTTAACGAAGGTTTTCCGGTGATGAGCTTTAACAATGGGAGTGTGAATATCACTGCGCCGCCGGCTATAACGGTTTCCCCGAACAGCGGTATTATAACTAAGGGAGAAACACAGCAGTTCAATGTATCCGGGGGAACGGCACCGTACCTGTGGTTTCTGACCAACCCGTCTGTTGCCACCATCAGTGCAGCAGGTCTTCTCACCGGTACACAGGCGGGGTTCACCAAAGTTGTTGCAGTGGACAACCTGGGCTTGCGCGACACGACCAACAGTTTGATTGAAATACGGGCCATGCGGCTCAGCATACCCACCAATCTCAGCCAATGGCAGGGATCAGATATCGATATTCCTGTGAATACAACAGATCTGACCGGTTTGAATGTTGTAGCCGGCAATTTTACCCTCAGTTTCAATCAAAACATCCTTACCCCGGTTGGAATCGTTCAAACCGGCACGTTGCTTGCTTCCTATACCGTTCCCCTTTTTAATACCGGCAACCCCGGATCCGTCTCTCTCGACTTTGCCGGTACTGTTCCGCTATCGGGAAGTGGAACGCTCATTTACATAAAGTTTCATGTTTCATCAGAAAACACAGGTGCAACAAATCTTACTTTTGTCGAAGGGCTTTTTAACGAATCACTGGCCCCTAATTTCACAAACGGCTACTTCACAACCATCAACTTGCCCGTTTTATCCATAACTCCTGCCTCCGGATCAATGGTTGCCGGACAAACCAAACAGTTCACACTGAATGGTGGAGGAACACCTCCGATAATATGGACGATCAGCGACCCGACCGTTGCATCGATCAGTCAAACCGGGATGATGGCTACGGTTAAAGGAGGGAATGTAACGGTTACAGCCACAGATGCGCATGGCGCCTCTGCCAGCACCGGGAACTGGCTGGTATATGATACTCAGATCATCATGCCCGACACCACAACCTGCACAGCCGCACCCGAATTTTACTATCCCATCCAGATTAAATCACTTCCTGCCGGAGAATCGGTTTTTTCTATCCAGGCTACCATCACCTATAATACTACCTACCTTACATTTTTGGGCTTGGAAACCACCGGAACGCTTACCCAGGGATGGACCTTCGTGAACAACCAGTCAACCGGACAAGTTACTTTTGCCGGTTCTGGTGCATCTGCCTTCAATACAGCAGGAACTCTTGTACTGCTTAAGTTCGGGATTACACCTGCCTTTATTGTTGGATCAAACGCATCTCTTCAACTACCAGCCATTACTCTGAACGAGGGAGTTCCAAACCCATTGGTTGATGTGAGCGG
>CAZVNF010000326.1:0-2800 GCA_964628215.1 uncultured Draconibacterium sp. | reverse complement strand
AAGATCAGGGTAAAAACCAACCTGCCTTTGCTGGCGGCATTCTTCAGGATGTTGTTTGACCTGGGGTTTTTTGATATGGACAACAAGTCCAGGTTCTGCAGGGTTATTGTCACCTTATCGATACTCAATACAAAAAGAATCTGAGTGCTGACAATTTTAAGAACCATTTCGATGCACCTTCACCGGAAGAGGTAGATAAACTGATCGCTTTACTGGTCAAAATGCAGCATTATCTCCGGAATTTTAAATTTAATTTATAGGGTAATCACCTGATATCCAATTTAAATCAAGGGGGTTGTACAACCTTTTTCCACTGTTTTCCGCTTTCCCGGTGATGTATATTTGCTGCATCAATTTAAACACTGAGGCAATGAAAACAAACCACATCAACAGGCAGCGACCCTCCGAACTTTCCCGGCGCATAAATGTTCTCGAAGAACAGATCCGGCTCCTGATGTCAAAAAAACTGGACTATCCCGACTCCGGCGATGTGTGCAGACAACTGAATGTCTCAAAACGCGAGCTCGCATACTTCCGTGAATCCGGGGAACTTCCGTTTATCAAACTCGGAAAGAAGATTTTATTCGACCCGGCCGACATTCGCCATTTCCTCGCTTCCAGGAAGATCTTCAAAAACGTTAAACCATGAGCCCCCGGTCAACCGTGGCAGGCATGACGATGTCGCAGATCATCAGCCTCGCCGGATTCATCATGGGCTTCATAACCATCTGGATCCACCTCGAAATCTGCATCGCAGAGATCAACGTCGACCTCGCCAACGTCAAACAGGATATGCTCCTCCACAAATCCGACAACCGGAAAGACCTCGAAACCCTGCGAAACGACAACACCGTCAACACCCGCGAAATCCTCAGAAAAGTCGACGAAATCCAAATCTACCTTCGCAACCAAAAAAAATGAAATCAAAACAATAGTGCTTCACGCACCCCACTTAAAACTTAACACTTAAAACTTAAAACTGATTTATCGCATTTGATCAAATATCACCGATTCTGGCCAGGATCATATTTATTCACTTTTTAAACTTTATAACTATGTCAACAACAGAAGAATTGTCAAAAGCCTACAGTGGGCTTTTAGGCGAACAGGTCGTCGTAAAAAGGGGCGGCAAGGGAAAAAACGTGATGGTCCTGGCCAAGCCGCGGATCAAACGCGAGCCGACTGAAAAACAGCTGGCCCAGCGCGAACGGCTCAGCCTGGCGGCAGAGTATGCCCGCATCGCCCTGCAGGACCCTGCATTGAAGGAGATGTATGCCAAACGGGTTAAAAAAGGGGTATCACTCTTCCGCACGGCGGCAAACGATTACATGCAGCTGCCCTTCGTCCGCGATGTGAATGTATCGGAATACCGTGGCAACCCTGGCGATACGATCCGTGTTGCCGCCGGCGACAAGTTCGGCCTTACCGAAGTAAGGGCGAAACTGATCGCGCCCGACGGCACCCTGGTCGAATCAGGCCTCTGCGTTCGTGACCTGCCTACGGGCATCTATGTCTACACTGCCACCGCGCAGGTTCCGGATACCTCCGGATTGATTGTCTCCGTTACCGTACGCGATATTCCCGGGAATATCACAGAGAAGCTCCTTACCCTTTAACCGGGGATCCTGAATTTGCCATCTGTATCGAAAAGGCAGTGGGGGGTTGACTCCCACGCCTTTCCGGGTGGCAAAATCTCTCAATTCCCTTTTCATTACCAGATTGAATGCAATTATACCACTACCATTTACAGCAGCAGTTCTTAGCGCCATAGGCGCGAAATACCCTCCGGAAATGAAGTCAACCATCATCCAAAATATTCCCTGTACGCTTCTTCAATGTTTTTTCCCTCATTCTCAGTGATTTCAGCGAATTCTTTTTCTTTGGCTCTTTGGGAAAACTTGCCTTTGTTTTGATCTAAAAATCTTATTAAAAGTGCGATTGTTTTGTCTGGCATCTGAAAACGATCGTCCAGCCAGCCTTTCATTGCATCGTACTTTTGCAGATAGGATACTTCATCCGGGATGATTGTATGAATTGTATAATCAACACATTCAAATAAAAACTCAGTTTGTACCGTTGCATCAAAATACCGATAGTAATCCAGGGTGTCGTTCAGAACCTCCACATTGTTTTTTGGGGTCTTCTTCCATTGAATAAAATCAAGTATGGAATGTGAATATGTTTCCAGTACCTTTCTGTAATCTGAAATACGTTCTAAAATGGCAGCAGACACCGGAAAAATAATGCCTTGCGGAGTAAATTTCATCGTTGCCAATATGTGATGAATCAAATATCGATGCAGTCTGCCATTACCATCAACAAACGGATGAATAAATACGAATCCAAAAGCTATCAGGGCTGCCGTTAGAACTGGGTTGAATGATGCAGATTCCATTTGCCTGGCAGATTCCAGCAATCCGCCCATCAGGGTTTCAATATCCTGCCATCGGGCAGAGATATGTTCGGGAATAGGCTCGCCGGTACTACGGTCGTGTTCACCAATAAAGCCGCCTTCTGTGCGATACCCCATTTGCACAAATCGGTTGTCATCAATTACTATTTGTTGTAACCTGAGCAGTTCTTCCTTGCTAAGAGGCTTACTTCCTGCCTGACCGATGGCTTTACCCCACCGGACAGCCCTGTTTTGGGTGGGATTTTCGCCCTCAATCGTAAAGGATGCTTTCGAATCTTTCAGCAACAGGAATGCCGACGTACGTAACAAGATATCTTTATGCACGCCACTGATTGCCACACTTGTTTTATCGGCAAGGTTTTCAGCAATATAACGCTCAAGTTTGGC
>CAZVNF010000325.1:0-2815 GCA_964628215.1 uncultured Draconibacterium sp. | reverse complement strand
TGTCTTATAATCGATGGGCTATGCCCATCGCTATTATATTGCGCCCCATTCGGGGCTTTAATATGAGTTATTTCAACCCCGAAACTTGAATTATTAACAAAGCCATAGCAATCAGTCTTAAAAAAGGACATCTCAGCGGAATTATCATCTCAGATTACATAGATCAAACAATTTTTCAATTGAAGGATGATCCTTCGAAAACTGGCAGTCAACCATTTTCAAATGCTCATAATATTTACCCGATACCCCGGCCATTTCTTCTGAAAGGGCAAGAAACAGGGGTGTGGCTGCTCCCTGTTCCGGAGATTCAGACCCTCCAAACCCAAAGGCATTGCTGAGTTTTGAATTAACATCTCCCGGATGACAGGCATTCACAGTTATTCCATTTGATTTCAGCCTTTCCGAGAAAGCAACCGTAAGCATCCGGTTTGCCTGTTTTGCCTGCCGGTAAGCCACATCATTATCGTAGGCCCGGTTTTTGAATTCTGGGTCGTTCAGCTGCAAACCACCGGCCCAGTAACTGGCCACATTCACTATACGGGCACCATTTTGAATTTCAAGGAACTGCGAAAGATGCTTGGTCATCCAAAAGTACCCGAGTACATTCACCGCCCACTGCATTTCGATTCCTTCGGAAGTTTCGATCCTGCTTTGTGGAGCCGTAGCCGCATTGTTGACCAGCAGATGGAGCGGGCCTTTCCAGCGCCGGCTGAAAGCCCTGATTTCACTTTGCAATGACAGATCAACGGTTTCGTAAAAAACATCAGGGTTGGAAGTTTTCCGTATGAGCTTTTCCCGGGTTTTTTCCAGTAAACTGGTGTCACGGCCAATGAGTGTCAGTCTGTATCCTTTTTTTGCAATGCCAAAGGCAATCGCCTCACCTATGGCACCATAAGCCCCGGTAACAATGGCTGTCCTGTTTTTGAGTGCTGTCATTTTTTTATTTGTGCAGGAGGAATAATCCCCGCAAAATTAGATTAAAAGAACAGAAAAAACCAGGGGTGGCAGACAGGTCTGCATCAGCAGGGATTATTTTGTATCTTGCACGCTGAAACCACAAATCAAACCTTACATGAAAACCAGCATCCTGATCATTCACTGGCTTCCAAGGATCCTCTGCATCATAGCCATTTTATTTATAAGTATGTTCGCGCTTGATTCATTTGAACCGGGAATGCCTTTCTGGCAGCAGGTAGGGGGCTTTTTAATTCACCTGATCCCAACCTATATCCTGATTATTTTTCTGCTTGTTGCCTGGAAATGGGAACTCCGGGGAGGAGCCATGTTTGCAATCGTCGGACTCGGGTTCATTCCTTTTATTTACATGATGAACTACCAGATAAATCATTCTGTTTGGATGACCCTGTCAGTGGTTTTACTAATCAACATTCCGTTTGTGATTGTTGGTGTTCTGTTTATAATCAGTCACTTTATGAAGTCTAAAAATTTGAGAAATGAAAAATAAAATGAAATACGGGCTTTTTGCCATCCTTTTTTTTATGGCATTCCTCATTATTGGCTTACCGGGAACCGGTTTGAGCCAGAAGGTTCAGAGAGATACCGTGAACCTGAATAAACTGCGTGTTCTTTTTGATTCAACCTTGCAAAAACTAAGTACGGCTGCGGTCATTTGTACCCCTGCAGCTGCGCCGCTCATATTTCCCCGTGTAATGCACACAGGTTCTATTTTACATGAGAAAGATAGTTTCATCGTGTTTGGTGATTATATTTACCTGGAGCTTGACAGTATCCCTGCTCTCCTGGCTATTTCCGACTCTGTTAACAAGATGAAAAAAGACACGATGGGAGATATTATTCTGTATATAAACGGAAGTGCCCTCAGAGACATCGGGGTTTTTCGGATTGATAAGGACAAAAATCAGCTCGTTTTCAATCTTAACCGGCATTCAAAATACCTGATGAAATTCTATCCTGAGTTCCCTTACCTGTGGTCAAAAATTCCTGTCATTGTCAGCGCGGGATTCAGAGATGGTACCTGCCTTGCAGTTGATCACAATGCGAATCAGTTTTACCTTAAATTTGTCAGCAGGTGGTCAATTGTCTTTTCCCTTCTTTTCCTTCTCAGCGTGGTGGTTATCTTTGGTGTTCTTGCGGCGAAAACCAACCTGATCCGTATCGGAGATGACAAGAGCCCGTTTAGCCTGGCACTCACCCAGCTTTCGTTCTGGACCATTGTGATTGCTTCTTCCTTTATTTATATATGGATTGTTACCGAGGAGATTCCGCCGCTTACCGGATCCACCCTGATCCTGCTTTCAATCAGTGCATTTACCACTGCCGGTTCCCGGTTGCTGGATGTAAGGGAAAAGGGCAACAGTAAAGCTACCTTTACTTCCAATGGCTTTTTAAAGGATATTCTTCAGGATGAACTGGGTTATAGTGTTCATCGTACACAGATGTTCATGTGGACCGTGATTATGGGGATAATATTTGTGTCGAGCGTTATTCGTTTTCAGCAGATTCCGCAACTGGATGAAAGCCTGCTTGGTTTGATGGGAATCAGCTCCGGTGCTTATGTGGGATTGAAGACTATGGAGAATAAGCCACCATCGGATTCTGAGAAAAAGGAGGATCAAAAGGAGGGACAGGTTACAACGACTTAGAGCATCGCAAGGAGGCTCCGGATGATTCCATCCGAATCGAAGTTGCATTCCTGGTGAAGTTCGGCGACGGTGCCCTGTTCGATAAAATGATCTGGGACACCCAGTCGCTGAATTTTTGCCGAATAGCCGTGATCTGACATAAATTCCAGCACCGCCGACCCCATTCCGCCCATGACAGAACCATCTTCAAC
>CAZVNF010000324.1:0-2821 GCA_964628215.1 uncultured Draconibacterium sp. | reverse complement strand
TAAATACCGGTGATTTGGTTACATACACGATGATCCCGGTAAAACTGGCCGGTCCGGCGCCGCAGGTAAGAATACAGGGCCTTCCTTCCGGTTTGGGCGCCATAGAAATAAAAGACTATAAAAAGCCGGATGTGATTATTAACCTGACCTTTATAAAACCCGATGCATCCATATCCGCTATATTTGACAAAACCGGCAAAGGAAAGTTTACAATTACTCAGGTTAACAATGAATTGCAGGTAAAAATTGAACGTAGAATCCCCGGAAGCGCCGGGTTTGGTTTAAGTTCAATTTCCGAACTCCGCGATGGGTTATTGTCTATTCCTCAGAAAGGGTGGATCTCCCTCACTCCTTCAGCCTCCGGCATTGTATTGCTGGACCAGGACCGGTATGCGGAAACTGCTGTAAATGTTGTGTATAAACTCACCGTCCGTTCAAAGGAAGAAGTACAAGCTGATTTAATTACCATAACAAAGTAACCTATATGCCAACAGACCCAAATCCAACCCCGGACGTTCTTGAAAAACACAGGGATGCAACGAAAGAAAAAATCACCAACGATGCGTTGATCACGAATCATTTTGTTCTTTATGTAAAAGATTTGCCTTTCGATGGCAACCCTGAAATAATGGAGGTTGACCATAAAACCAAGTTGCTGCAATATTTTGAAAAGCTGATCGTGGAAGGATATAATCCAAAGATTGGTGGAGTGATCGGCTATGCCAGTTCCCCTGGCTCTGTGAAATACAATGATCGTTTAAGTAAAAGAAGAGTTGAAGTTGTTGATGAATTTTTGCATGACATAAAAACATTGAGCAATGTAACGGCAGTCAATAACTATTCTCTCTTTAAACCGGGGTATTTCATAGATGCCCTGGGTGAAACGGTCGCAGATAGCGATATTGATCTGGCCGCCGACAGGAAAGTGGAGATTTATTATTCCATCCTGAAAAAATTCCCGGTCGAAAACGATCCGGCAAATCCGGGAACCAAGCCCAGAAGCAGAAACTGGAAGATTGATTTTGCAGGAGATGGCTCAATCGGATATGGCATTGTAGGGGGCAAGATTGTCCCCGGAACCTTGACGATGATGTCGGCTACTAATCCTGAAATCGTGGTAGAGTCCAGGGAAATTAAACTCATTTCTGTAGGTTTGAGCTACAATCCATTCGATGTGAATAATGCAAAAGGAAAGCATTCCACGGCATTAGCAAACCGTATTGCTAAAAAATTGGAAGATTTAAAAAAGATAATGCCCGGGTTTTTTGAGAAACTGGAACAGATTAAAAGTTTTTTTGGGAACCACTTTCCTGTTAGCAAACCGCAATTTGATCCTGCTATACCAGTACAACGAATTATCCTTGAATTCCTTACTAATTTGGGTATTTCAGTAGGTACCGTATCCTGGGGAGGAGAGTTTCAAACAGATACCGCATTAAGTTTCGAAGAGGTTACCCCGCTTGAAGTAACTGAGATTTCAGGAAGTCTGGGAGCTTTCCTGGCAGGCGGCGGCGGGGGTATGTATTTGCTCACAAATTCAAACCTTTACACCTATACCGTAATGGGAGGGACAGATGTAGGGGCCAATGTTGGTTTGGGAGTTGAAATCGGCATGCAGTATGGAATAGCGACACTAACAACTTAAAAGGCAAATTTATGTTCCAGGATTTTTTTACATTAAAATCAGCGCTTCTCAGGTCAGAGGAACTTCTCAGGTTCTTCGATATATCAAAAACCATTGAAAACATTCCTGAGTCAATTAACCAGTTTCTGACAGAAGTTTATGTACTGGAACAGTTCAGTCTTACAGATGAGACTGTTCCAGAGCGGATAGGCATTGGAGGTATTTTTGGATATCGAACGGATTTGGAACTCAAATTACCCGGCGTTGATTTTATTTCGTTAAGGTTGCTGTCGTCATCTGCTACCGACCTTTCGCTTTTTTATTTCGAAATATTGATAGACAATGGTGTGGCAACGATGCAACTCAACCATTTGCCTGTCATTTTAACCATCAAGCAAAAATTCTTTAAACCGGCAAAGTATAATGATACACTTGAAAAATGGGAGCTTGATCCAACAATAAGTCCGGACATAAGCCTGACCGATCTCGTATCCCTGGAATTCAGCTCTGAACTGGCATTCAGCCTGTTTACCTTCAGTGATCCTGACTTTAAAGTAAAGCAGAATTTTGCGATTACCGGGCCCAAAAAATTCTTTATTGGTGATTCTGATTTTGTACTTGAACTTGACGGACTTTCAATAAATACCAACTTTTCTGACTTTGAACTTCATGTGGACAGGGCCAAATTACACCCTCCGTCACAATTAGACATCGGAGGCATTCCCATGCCGGATATCCTGTTGACGCAGGGCTCCTTTGGTTCAAAAGGAATTTCGGGAACATTTAAGGCAGAATGGCCTCTGGTTCTTGAAGATGGGGCAAATGGGGCTAAAAAACTGATCTATCAGAGAGGCGCTGTCAAAGACGATGCCCTGTTATTTGGCGTTGAAGGAGGTATCAATTACATCGAAGCAAAATTTGATGCCAGTAATTTCATCTCCTGCATCGCCAATGGAAAAATAAAACTGGGTTTCTTTGATAAATATATCGACATCACGATCAAGTTTGATGAGAAAGGTGATTTCTCCATCCAGTTACAAGCTGTAAACGGCAACCTGGTTGAAGTTACCAAAGAGCATTTGCTCAAGCTGACAATAAGTAAACTGGGCATTGCCAGGCTGGGAGATACCGGAGAATTCACGATCTCCGGCGGGCTCGATCCGCTGCTGTTTTCAAACGAAGGCATGGTGTGGCCCC
>CAZVNF010000323.1:0-2821 GCA_964628215.1 uncultured Draconibacterium sp. | reverse complement strand
AGTCGCCAGCGTGGATTAGCTGAGAAAACTATCTACAAATACTGCAGTTTTTTAGATAGATTTATGGATTTCAGGTTTGGAGAAAGCCCGGATGACGTGTCAAAAATCACTGGTCTTGACATCGCCGAATTTTTACAATACTTGGTAGTAAGTGTACAGCCCTTCCGGGAGAAAACAGTTGTAAGCAGTATGCGTAGTTTCTTCCGGTTTTTATTCCAACATGAGAAAATCGAGACCAACCTGGCAGTTGGAATCCCAAGTATTACCCGTAAATGTGCTCGGCGCATACCTTATCATTTGACACCAGACCATGTTGAAGAATTACTTGAAGCCTTACGTACTTTATCCACTTGCAGTTGGAAAAAACGCAACTACGCTATGGTTTTACTAATGGCACGTCTGGGACTTCGCTCGCCGGAAGTCATCGCGATACAATTGGATGACATTGATTGGCGCAATGGAGAAATATATATTCGTGGGAAAGGCGGTTTTCACGATAAAACACCGTTGCCACAGGATATAGGGGAGGCCATAGCAGATTATATCATGCATGAACGGATAGGCACAAGTCGAGATTTATTTGTAACCTGGCATATTCCACACAGGCCTTTTAAAGATGCCGCGGTTTTGAATTACATTCTTAACCAGGCATTGAAAAATACGAATATTCCAACCCCTGTGCCATATTCGGTCAGTAATATGCTCCGGCACAGCCTTGCTACCAACCTGGTGCAGAAAGGTGCAAGTCTTGAAGAAATCAGCAATACGTTACGGCATCGTTCACGCGCTACTACATTGTTATATGCCCGTCAGGATATTAACGGTCTGCGAACTATTGCACTGCCCTGGCCTTTGAAGGAAGGAGGTCAGCTATGATCCTTTCAATGGAGTTGCAGCGTTATCTTAAAATACGTCGTAATCTCGGATATGATCTGAGTACGTCAGAGCGTGTTTTAAAACAATTTGTTTCTTTTCTGGAATCGAAAAACGAAACACACATTACCACTGATCTGTTTTTAGAATGGAAACGGTTCTTTGGTAAAGCGTCCCAAAATACATGGGCAAGACGTTTGGGAATGGTCCGGTTGTTTGCATCCTGGTTATACAGTATTGACTCACGTCATGAAATTCCACCTCAAAATTTAATCTCCGGTCATCAGATACGAAAACGACCTTTTATTTATACCGATGATCAGATCCGTTGCATAGTTGAAGTTGCCAGTCTTCTGCCATCAGAAAATGGCTTTCGTTCAATCACCTATCCGACATTCTTTGGGCTTGTGGCTGTAACAGGACTGCGGATCAGCGAAGCTATTTCTCTAAATGATCGGGATGTAGATGTGCAAAACGGCATTATTACTGTGACCTACGGTAAAAATGGGAATAACCGGATATTACCGGTTACAGAGTGCACAAAAAGCCAGTTGAAGGAATATTCCAGAAAACGTGACAGGCTTTTAGGGCATAAACCTGAACCTTTTTTTGTTTCTGATGATGGCATTCGTTTGACCGATTGCGCCGTCAGGTACAACTTTGCAGTTATTGGTAAAATGATCGGTCTGCGCACAGAACAACCTTTCCACAAACACGGAGTTGGTCCCCGCATTCATGATCTGCGGCACACATTTGCTGTAAAGGTCATGATAAACTGGTACAAGGAAGGCAAAAATATCGATCAGGAAATGCTCAAACTGGTCAATTATTTAGGGCATCAAAAAGTCACTTTTACCTATTGGTACATTGAGGCCGTCCCTGAATTGCTGGCCTTGGCTTCACAACGTGCTGAAAATCTTTTGGAGAAGGAGGTACAACTATGATAGCCATGACTCTTTCAGCACTGGTTCAGAAGTTTTTTACAGACAAGCTTTACACTCAGATGGAAGCCAGCCCTCATACGATTACCAGCTACCGCGATACGTTCAGATTGCTTTTGAAATTTGCTGGTGAGAAGATGGGGAAAGTGCCGACTAAGTTAAGCATTGCTGATCTTGATGCCGAGATGATCGGACTCTTTCTGGATGATATTGAAAACGTCAGGAAAAACGCTGCCAGAAGCCGGAATACACGGCTGGCAGCTATCCGGTCTTTCTTCAGGTTTGTTGCAGTTCATGAACCAGCTTATATGCTTCATTGCCAGAGAATACTGAGTATGCCCTCCAAACGCTATGTTAAGCGTAATATTGAGTTCCTGGATGCCCAGGAAATGCAGGCTTTGTTAAATGCACCGGATTGCTCCACATGGATCGGACGTCGCGATCATGCAGTCCTTACAATCGCTTTACAGACCGGGTTAAGGGCATCTGAACTTGTAAATTTACAATGTTGTGATATTGTTCTTGAAACAGGGGCACATGTGCGCTGTTTAGGCAAAGGACGTAAGCTTCGGGCAACACCCCTAAGACGTGAAACTGTTGGCGCAATGAAAAACTGGTTAAAGGAACGATGCGGATCTGACCATGATCCGCTTTTTCCAACTATGCGCGGGGATAAAATGAGCCGGGATGCTCTTGAACATTTAGTAAAAAGGCACATGAAAACGGCATCCCGATCCTGTTCTTCTTTAATCGGAAAAAGGATTAGCCCTCACATTCTGCGTCACAGTACGGCAATGGATTTGCTCCATCATGGCATAGATCAGGCTGTGATTGCTCTATGGCTCGGTCATGAATCAATAGAAACTACCCAGGTTTATATCCATGCCGATATGACGCTAAAAGAAAAAGCGCTGGAGAAAATGTCCAATCCGTCCGTAAAATCTGGTCGTTATAAACCGGATGACAAATTACTCAGCTTTCTCGAAAACCTATAAATTATGCCGCAT
>CAZVNF010000322.1:0-2823 GCA_964628215.1 uncultured Draconibacterium sp. | reverse complement strand
GAACTTTGTACTTCCCACTTTCGTTTGTCCTTCGTATTTTGTCCTTCGTACTTTTACCCGACCCAGTGTTTGGCCTGTGAACCCGATTCAGTTCTGACTTTTCTAAATCTCTACACAAAGTAAAACAGACTTTGTGCGGTGAAAGTCACAATTAGGACTTTTATGATATTCAAATTCAGATACTTGAAAACACCAAAACGCTAAAATGGGAAAGCTTCAGCAGTCAGGAAAGGTAATACGATATAAGTTACGAAAAAAGCCGGAACCCCGAAGAACGGGATTCCGGCTTTTTGTTCCTCCTCCCCCCTGGGGGAGGCCGGGAGGGGGTTACCTCGACTTGATCAACTTAATGGTTTCAACATATTCATCGGCAACTATTTTCACAAAATAGAGGCCAACGGGGAGGTCGGAGAAGTTAAATTCATGTTTCTTCTCACCAACGATGTTCTCAGTCATCACCTTTTTGCCGTTCATGGAGTAAATTTCCACTTTTACCGTTCCGTAGGTTTTTTCGCCCTTTTGTTCAAGAGTGAAGTTGCCGCTGGTGGGGTTCGGGTAGAGGGTGAAATAAGTATGCGAGAGGTTCATCTGCGTTTCCTCAGGTTTGATCTCTGCAACCGGGCCATCCAGCGATTTGCTGATGGAACAGTAAGTTGTGGAAATGTAACCATGCATGTAGGCGCCAGGATAAACATGAGT
Organism: uncultured Draconibacterium sp.; assembly: GCA_964628215.1. Classification (GTDB taxonomy): domain Bacteria; phylum Bacteroidota; class Bacteroidia; order Bacteroidales; family FEN-979; genus CAIVAT01. The sequence goes on along the minus strand of CAZVNF010000322.1, from coordinate 2,124 downwards.
TCCGGGTTCAAACAGGATGTGCACCCCGGCGATAAAAGTAGCGCTGCCATTGGGAGCTGTAACATTAAATGTGGAGGATCCACCGGCTACAGTGATCGTGTTGGTGGCATTGTAACAGACCACGGTGGATACATCACCGGTTACTGTCAGGGATGACGGAAGGGTGGTTTCAAAAGTATATCCGGCAGTCCAGGCACTAAAGTTACCATTACCACAGTTTGAGCGCACATAAACATAGTAGAGAGTCACAGGATTCAATCCTGTAATCAATGCGCTGGTTACCCCGACAGGGGTTGATCCGGCAACGAACAATCCGGTACTTCCGCTGCCCGCTGCACCGCTCGTACGCACCTCATATTCATAGCCATAGCCGGCCGGAGCAACAGGGGGTGTCCATGAAATTGTTGCGGTGGTAGCAGTTACGTCTGAAGAGGTAACACTGGCAGGAATATCACAGGGAGATTCAACCGTAACAGTAACCGTCTGATTCCTCACACATAAGGTACCTGCAGCAGTAGCTGAAGCGGTATAGGTGATCGTGGCCGTTGGCTTCGAATACACGGTTGTCAGCGACTCTCCATTGTAAAGGATGGTAGCAAGGTTATCGGTATAAAGATAAGTATACGGACTCCAGACCATGGCAGACTGAACCGTTCCGGTAACAGACACATTGTCGATACCCCAGAAGAAATCCCAACCTCCGTCATACTTGAACCTGATGTAAACAGAAGCCTGGTTTAATGCACCTGCCGGCAACACGATATTATCCTGTGCAAACGCGCCCACAGCGCCCGCATCGGCCACATAGGTTTTCAGGTTTACCCAGGTTGTTCCGTCAACAGAATAGTCAACTTTTGCACTCAGGCTGTTCCAGTTTAAAAAATGGTAAAAGCGCAGATTTGCCGCGGTATATCCTACGGTGCTGAAGGCGGGCGACTGTAAAATTGTAGCAGTTACCAGGGTTGGAGTTCCACTACCACCCGCATCACTGTTTGACAGATAAAACTGCGAGTTGTCGTTGCTGTGCCAGGTTCCATAGGTACTATACACATAGGCATCCGGCCTTAAGGTCCAAGCTGTCAGCAGCGGGGTTAAACCACCCGTTGAATTGTTAATGGTCGTCCAGCTATTGGTGGCGGCGTTAAAGTTTTCGCTGAAAATAGGCACACCGGTAACAACACCCCCGGTAGCTGTCAGAGGCTGAATTGCTCCGGATAAAATGACCGGGGCAGCCGGGGTGATGATGATGGGCGAAGGGGAGGTTAACACAGTTAACGTGGTTGTTGCTGAAGTGTTACAGCCTGAAATGGCATCATTCGCAGTCACGGTATAGGTTGTGGTTGCTTCCGGGTTAACAGTTTGGGTTGCCCCGCTGAGGTTTCCTGGCATCCAGTTATAGGTATAATTCGTATTGTCGCTTGTAACATTCAGCGTAGCAGGCTGTGCAGCGCAAATGGAGGCAGGTGTGGCAGAAGGAGTAATCGCGGGTGGAGCATTTACCTTAGCTGATACTTGTTGTCTGGCAGAAGCACATTCAGCGCCAAAAATCCAGTTGTACATACACATGAAATAAGTCTGGTCATATCCATTTCCCGTAATATTTGCAACAGGGGATGTGTAAGGATATACCGCTCCGGAAGTGTTCCTGGAAAGTCCTCCGGTAGGCAGCGGACTTGAATACAGGTTATAGCTGCCCGGGGTGGGTAAATCATAATTGATCTGGATGGTTTGGGGTGTGGCACCACCCGAAACTGCCGTGGTATAGTTAATGGTTGCCAGCAACGTTCCGGACGTGGAAGAGCCCATCCGAACCTGGATGGAACCCGTCACTCCTGCGGTTACCGGGAAGATATCCACCGATTTGATCGTTGTGGAAACAAACGTGGTAAAATTGACATTCCAGGCGGTGATTTGTGTGCCAATGGTTCCTCCCTGGGCTGTGGGGGAGACCGGACCCACAACGGTTGTTCCTCCGCCTCCGCTTGAAGCACTTACCCAATAATCAGTTGTGGCGCTGATGACCGGCGTGGTAAAGGTCGTTCCGGTACCCAGTGACGAACCTCCGGTGGCAGCCGCATACCAGTTCAGGGTTGATCCTGCACTTCCTGTGGCACCGAGTGTAAC
>CAZVNF010000321.1:0-2833 GCA_964628215.1 uncultured Draconibacterium sp. | reverse complement strand
TCGCCTACCAGTCGTTCGGAAATATACTGCTAGCCAATCTGCTTGTTTTTTTAATTGTCGGGGCAGGATTTGTCATGCTCATCGTACCGGGAATTGTTTTTGCCTGTAAACTCTCCTTCGTTCCCTACCTCGTGATGGACGAAAAAATGGAGGCAGTTGATGCTGTGAGGAAAAGCTGGAACATGACCCGTGGGCATACCGGTACTATTTTTCTGATGGGCGTTGTAAGCTTCTTTGTCGGACTTGGCGGATTGATATTCTTTATCGTAGGTATTTTTCCTGCAGTGATCTGGGTAAGCCTGGCCTTTGCCACGATATATCTGGTGGTTTCTGTTAAGGATAAACAGCAAAACGGAACATAAAAAAAGAGGCTGTCATAAAAGTCGTAAAATTGACTTTTGAGACAACCTCTTTTTTAAGGCGGAGGAATATTATTTTATCAGGGTAAGTTCATTGATCAGGTTGGTAGCCCCGGCAAATTTGTCGATGATAAAGAGCACATAACGTACATCAACATTGATGGTGCGCTGCATATCGGGTTCAAACATGATGTCGCCGCTCATGGCTTCCCAGTTGCCATCGAAGGCAAGTCCGATCAGCTGGCCGTCGCCATTGATGACCGGGCTTCCTGAGTTGCCGCCGGTGATGTCGTTGGTGGTGAGGAAACATACCACCATCTCCCCGTTTTCACCATATTGTCCGTAATCCTTGGCCTGAAACAACTCTTTTAGTTTCTTCTCCACGATGAATTCATCGTTGGTTGGATCTTCCTTTTGCATCACGCCTTTCAGGGTGGTCACATAGTCGTAATGAACCGCATCGGCCGGATAATAATCTAGTACACTGCCATAGCTCATGCGCATGGTAGAGTTGGCATCGGGATACTTCACAAGTTGCGGGTTCATCTCACGGATACCTGCAATGAACAGCCGGTTAGCCACCCCGATATTACTCCTTGCAGCACCATATGCCGCGGCATATTTGCCCATTGCACCTTCCATTGATTCGGCAAGTTGCGATCCCATGTCCTTTTTAAACACTTTCAGGCTGGGCTTGTCAATGAATTTGTTTGCACTTTCAGAAGTTGCAAAAACAGAGGTTTCATAAACCGCGTTGGCATAAGCGGTAAAATCATTTTTATACTCTTTTTCGATCATGGCAAATACTGCAGGCAATTCGCTTTTGGGTACATCCGCCGCATACATCCTGAGCATTTCAGCAAGGGTTTTACGTGCAACGGCCATGTCGTATTCCTTGAAATGTTCCTTAACTGCCTCTTTTAAACTCGCCTGGGCCTCTTTAATCGCCTCTTTGTTCTTCTTTTCAAGTGCACTTTCCAGAGGTCCGAATTCGTTTGCCATTTGAACCACATCGAGGCCCATCCCGGCAAGATTGGCATAGAAGAAAGGAATTGCCACCTTTTTCATTTCGGCGTAGTTCGTTTTAAGGTTGTCGATTACCTTACCATATTTCTTTTCAAGGGCAGGGTCTTTACTGTACCAGTTTACAAAATCCTGCTCAATCAGTTTTTTCTTGTCTTCTACTTTATTGCGGACCAGCATTCGCTGTTGGCCGATAAAATTTTTCCAGGTATTGGCAATTCCCGCGTAATTGGCGGCATAGGCAATTTTTACCGCATTGTCCTGGTCCATTCTTTCTTTCATCACTTCCAGTTCTTTTCCGAACAATTTGACCAGGGTCGGGTAGAAAACCTGAAGGTTGTATTCAATGCCGTAAGAGGTGAGGTATCGGGTAGTTGTTCCGGGGTATCCCCAAACCATGGCAAAATCATTTTTCTTGATACCCTTGAGGCTGATGGGCAGGTGATAGGCCGGTTTCAGCGGTACATTCTTTGCGTCATATTTGGCCGGGTTGCCTTCGGGATCGGTATAAACGCGGAAAATCGTAAAATCGCCGGTGTGGCGGGGCCACATCCAGTTATCGGTGTCGCCGCCAAATTTCCCGATAGATGAGGGAGGAGCACCGGCCAGGCGAACATCTTTATACGTTTTAAAAACAAAGAGATAATATTCATTTCCACCGTAAAACGATTTTACAGAGGCTTCAAATTTTCCTCCGTCTTCAGCTCTTTTACGAATCCTTGACGAAATATCCTTTACCTTGCTTGCCCGGTCCGACTCTTTCATGGTATCGTTCAGCATCGGAATAATGGAATCGGTGACATTCTCAATTCTCTGGAGAAAAGAGGCGCACATCTCCTCGTTGGATAATTCTTCACTCATCGATTTTGCCCAGAATCCATTGGCAAGGTAATCATGTTCGGGAGTACTGTGGTTCTGAACAGCCCCATATCCGCAATGATGGTTTGTAAAAAGCAGTCCCTGTGAGGAAACTAATTCTGCCGTACAGAAAAAACCTCCGGATGCGCCGTTGCTGGATAAGCCGACAATGGCATCTTTCAGGCTGTTGTTGTTGATGCTGTAAAGTTCATCTGCGGTAAGGTGAAGACCCATTTTCTGCATGTCGACGTAATTCAGCCTTTCGAGCAGCAAAGGAAGCCACATCCCCTCATCAGGTGGATTTTCGGCATAGCCGAATGAACCGCCCGATACAAAAAGTACCATTGCGATCACTGCAATTTTCAATTTTTTAATCCCTGTTTTCATACATGTTGCGTGTTAAAAATGAACAATTATAGGTTTCTTTTATTCCGGTTTGTGGCTGATTAAAAACGGATTGCAATATTAGTAACAAATTCAGCATCATGGTGCTTTTTTTGACAAACAGCGGATTTTCTCGATGATTCAATGATTTTAACGGTTAAAATGCCTCATCCCCCAACCCCTTCAGCGGTGAAAATACCTCACCCCCC
>CAZVNF010000320.1:0-2852 GCA_964628215.1 uncultured Draconibacterium sp. | reverse complement strand
TTTTAAAGCGAAGCAGGGGAGTCATCATGGTTTTTATTGCTTAATCGGAGAAAAGCAAAAAGGTGATACCTGGAATCGGAAAAGTTATTAACAATATGTAAATTCGCAGACCATCCGGTTGAACATTGATCGGTGAGCAGCCCCAGCTTTTTGTACAAGTGCACAGAAATTTTAATCAGAAAAGATGATAACAGTGATTGCCGATGAAAAAATTCCATTTCTGAGAGGTGCCCTGGAACCTTATGCCTGTGTAAAGTACCTGGATGGCATGGAGATAGATCGTGAGGCACTTGTGAGGGCTGACGCTTTGCTCATCAGGACAAGGACCAGGTGCAATGAACAGCTGCTGCAGGGTTCCCGGGTGAAGTTTATCGCAACGGCAACCATCGGCTACGACCACATTGATACAGGCTACTGCGATTCGCATGAGGTTCGCTGGGCCAATGCCCCTGGGTGCAATGCCGCTTCTGTGCAGCAATATATCGCATCAGTACTGGTTAACCTCGCTGTGAAACAAAACTACCCGTTGTCAGGGAAAACGTTGGGGATAATCGGAGTCGGGCATGTCGGGAAAAAAGTGGAGGCACTGGCGAAAATATTGGGAATGAAAACGTTGCTCAATGATCCACCTCGTGTCCGGAGCGAAGGGATCAATGGATTTGTTCCCATTGAAAAAGTACTTGCAGAAGCTGATGTTATAACGCTTCATGTTCCGCTCAACCATGAGGGAGCGGACAATACTTTTCACCTTATCGGCAAGGCTGCCCTCGACCTGGTTAAGTCACGAGCCTGGTTGATAAATTCATCGCGGGGAGAGGTAGTGGATGGAAATGCGTTGAAAATGGCATTAAATACTGGAAAACTTGCAGGCGCAGTGATCGATGTGTGGGAAAATGAACCAGATATTGATCTTCAGCTGCTGGATAAAGTATTTCTTGCCACACCGCACATTGCCGGGTATTCTACTGACGGTAAAAGGAACGGAACAGTTCAGGTGGTGCGGAGCCTGGGCGCTCATTTTGATTTCCCGCTCAGCGATTGGGAACCATCAGGTATCCCGGAACCGCCATCCCCGTTGATAAGGTTGGATTGCAGGGATCTTTCTTCCGAAATATCCCTGTGTCAGGCCATTCTGCATACCTATGATGTAACGGATGACAACCTTCGTTTCCGTTCCTGTCCAGAGAATTTTGAAAAACAAAGGGGCAGTTATCCTGTGAGAAGGGAGTTTCCTGCATATAAACTAAAATTGAGCAATGCGGGTGATCCTTTGAAGCATGTATTTGAAAACCTTGGATTTCAGTTGATCTGAACCAATTTGTATTATAAAAAATCAGACCTTATCATGAAAAAGCTTGCAGATATCGGATTAATCGGCCTGGCTGTTATGGGAGAAAACCTTGTGCTGAATATGGAGGGCAAAGGGTTTACCGTGGCCGTATACAATCGTTCCGTTGACAAAGTCGACCATTTTATGAATGGGCGCGGAAGCAATAAAAACATCATAGGGACCCATTCCCTGAAGGAACTGGCGGGTTCACTGGAGCGCCCTCGAAAAATCATGCTGATGGTAAAGGCGGGAAAACCTGTGGATGACTTTATAGAACTGCTTCTGCCGTACCTTGAGCCGGGCGACATCATCATTGACGGAGGCAATTCGCACTACCCTGATACAAACCGGAGAACGGCATTCCTCGAAAGCAAAGGGCTGTTGTTTATTGGTACCGGCGTTTCAGGAGGGGAGGAAGGTGCACTGAACGGTCCATCCATCATGCCCGGGGGATCTCCGGCTGCATGGCCCCTGGTAAAGCCCATCTTCCAGTCTATTGCGGCCAAGGTTGACAACGGAGTTCCCTGCTGCGACTGGGTGGGCGAAAATGGTGCCGGTCACTTTGTGAAAATGGTGCACAACGGGATCGAATATGGCGATATGCAACTGATTTGTGAGGCTTACCAGGTGATGCGTGACCTTTTAGGCATGTCGGCCACGGAGATTCATCTCGTTTTCAAGGAATGGAACGAAGGGGAATTGGGTAGTTACCTCATAGAGATCACCCGTGATATCTTTGCCTATACTGATGAGGACGGAACCCCGCTTGTAGACAAAATACTGGATACAGCCGGACAAAAAGGCACCGGGAAATGGACTGCGGTTACTGCACTCGAGCTGGGCATGCCGCTTACATTGATTGGAGAAGCAGTGTTTGCACGCTGTCTCTCGGCTCAAAAGGACGAAAGGGTTGCTGCCTCGAAAATACTGGCCGGGCCTTCATATGTATTCAAAGGCGATCGGGAGAACTTTCTGCTCCACCTTAAAGATGCACTGTATGCCTCAAAAATAGTGTCTTATGCCCAGGGATATGAACTGATGCGGGCAGCGGCGTCAGAGTACGGATGGACCCTGAATTACGGCGGAGTTGCCATGATGTGGCGGGGAGGGTGCATTATACGGTCTGTTTTTCTTGAAAAGATCCGGAATGCATACACCCTGAATCCTCAACTGACAAATCTTGTTCTTGACCCGTTTTTCAAAGATACGCTCAATGTGGTACAGGCCGGCTGGCGAAAGCTTCTTGCCGAAGCCTCCCTGGGAGGGATCCCGGTTCCGGCATTGTCATCTGCATTGTCGTGGTTTGATGGATACCGTACGGCAAATCTGCCGGCAAATTTGCTTCAGGCCCAACGTGACTACTTTGGGGCACATACCTATGAGCGCATCGACCGGCCCCGTGGAGAATTTTTCCACACCAATTGGACCAGGAGAGGCGGAGATACCTCCTCAACAACCTATAATGTTTGATTAAATAACCTTCGCACACATGAACTCACGGTTCATGCGGGCAATATTCGAG
>CAZVNF010000319.1:0-2856 GCA_964628215.1 uncultured Draconibacterium sp. | reverse complement strand
AACAGTAATCAATAAATTGTAATTAAACTTTGTAATTAAACTTTAATAAAATGGCTAAAGAAAAATTTTCACGCTCCAAACCGCACGTCAATGTTGGTACAATCGGCCACATTGATCACGGCAAAACCACGTTAACTGCTGCCATCACTTTAGTTTTGGCAGATAAAGGTTTATCCGAGTTCAGGTCGTTTGATTCAATCGACAATGCACCCGAAGAAAAAGCACGTGGAATCACGATTAACACGGCGCATATCGAGTATTCAACAGCTCTCCGTCACTATGCACATGTTGACTGCCCCGGTCACGCCGACTACATCAAGAACATGGTTACCGGTGCTGCCCAGATGGACGGTGCTATCATAGTAGTTGCTGCAACTGATGGTCCTATGCCACAAACCCGTGAGCACATCCTGCTCGCCCGTCAGGTTGGTGTACCCAAGCTCGTTGTTTTTATGAACAAATGCGACAGTGTTGACGATCCTGAAATTCTCGAAATCGTTGAAATGGAAATCCGTGACCTGCTCACATTCTATGGTTTCGACGGAGCCAACACCCCGGTTATCCAGGGTTCTGCTTTGGGCGGTTTGAATAAAGAACCAAAATGGGTAGATAAAATCATGGAACTCATGGATGCTGTTGACAGCTACATTCCATTGCCCATGCGTGATGTTGACAAACCTTTCCTTATGCCGGTAGAAGATGTTTTCTCTATCACCGGACGTGGAACAGTTGCTACCGGAAGAATTGAAACCGGCGTTATCAATACAGGTGACCCAGTCGACATTATCGGCATGGGTGCAGAAAAACTGAAATCAGTTGTTACCGGTGTTGAAATGTTCCGCAAGATTCTCGACAGAGGTGAGGCTGGTGACAATGCCGGTATGCTTCTCCGTGGTATCGACAAAGATTCCATCCGTCGTGGTATGGTTATCGCAAAACCCGGTTCCATTACACCGCATAAAAAATTCAAGGCAGAAATTTATGTTCTGAAGACACAGGAAGGTGGACGTCATACTCCGTTCCATAACAAATACCGTCCTCAGTTCTACTTCCGCACCACTGACGTTACAGGTGAAATCCATCTGCCGGAAGGTGTTGAAATGTGTATGCCTGGTGATAATATCACGATCCATGTAGACCTGATTTCCGAAATCGCCATGAGCAAAGGACTTCGTTTTGCAATCCGTGAAGGTGGCCGTACTGTAGGCGCCGGTCAGGTTACTGAGATCCTCGACTAATATTAAATAGCGAAATAGCGAAATAGCGAAATGGTGAAAATTATTTCACCATTTCACAGGTTCGCAGAGTTAAAGTTTAATTACACACGGGTGTAGCTCAACTGGTAGAGTGGCGGTCTCCAAAACCGTAGGCTGTGGGTTCGATTCCTACCACCCGTGCAAAACATTAGATAAATGGCTAGTAACAAAGTTGTCACTTATATTCAGGAAAGCTACGATGAGCTTATGCATAAGGTATCCTGGCCTTCCTGGTCTGAATTGCAAGGCAGTGCCATTGTGGTTTCTGTCGCTTCGCTGATCATCGCCATTATAGTATTTGCGATGGATGAAGTTTTCCGCAATGTCCTCATTCAGTTCTACAAACTTTTTTAAATCCTTCGGGGTTTATTTATCTAAGGTTAAACCAAAAAACGAGTACCAATCTCATTATCTGCATGACTGAAGTAACCAAAAAATGGTACGTAGTGAGGGCTATCTCCGGGAATGAGAAAAAGGTAAAGCAATATCTCGAAAGTGAAATTGCAAACCATCATCTCGAGGATTTTGTTTCACAGGTGCTCATTCCAACTGAAAAGGTATACCTGATCAGAAATGGAAAGAAAGTTAGCAAGGAGCGGAACTACTTTCCTGGTTACGTTTTAATTGAAGCCACCCTGGTAGGGGAAGTACCGCATATAATCAGAAACATACCGGGAGTCCTGGGATTTCTTGGGGCTAAAGGTGAAGCACATCCGCTCCGCCCTTCTGAAGTGAAACGCATTTTAGGAAAGTTTGACGAATTGTCAGAACAGGGCGAAGAAGTGAATATCCCGTTTATTGTCGGGGAAACAGTTACTGTTATCGACGGCCCGTTTAATAGTTTCAGCGGTGTAATTGAAGAGATTAACGAAGAGAAGAAAAAGCTTAAGGTGATGGTCAAAATTTTCGGACGAAAGACCCCACTGGAGTTAAGTTTCATGCAAGTTCAAAAAGAGTAGAAGACTCACTGCGGTGAGCCCGGATCAGTATTTATTTTTGAGACGTATCGTGATGCGTCTTGACCAAAATCACAAAGTAAAATGGCAAAAGAAGTTAGTGGAATTATCAAACTCCAGATTAAAGGAGCGGCTGCAAATCCATCTCCTCCCATTGGACCTGCATTAGGTGCCAAAGGGGTGAACATTATGGAATTTTGTAAGCAATTCAATGCCCGTACGCAAGACAAGGCAGGGAAGATTATTCCTGTTATCATTACTGTTTACAGGGATAAATCATTCGATTTTATTGTCAAAACTCCTCCGGTTGCCGTACAATTGATGGAAGTTTCCAATCTGAAGAAAGGTTCTCCCGAACCTAACCGTAACAAGGTAGCTTCAGTATCCTGGGAGCAGGTACAAAAAATTGCGGAAGACAAAATGCCTGACCTGAATGCCTTTACTCTTGAGTCGGCTACCAAAATGGTTGCCGGTACTGCACGCAGTATGGGAATTACCGTTACAGGTACTGCTCCGTTTAAGCGATAAGTAAACAACCAGTTGTTTAAAAGACCTCATTAACAACAATTTAAATAAATCAAAAATTACCCTTTACCCAAATCCGGTTAATGATATTTTAAATATCAGTTTTGGGCTGAATGAAA
>CAZVNF010000318.1:0-2894 GCA_964628215.1 uncultured Draconibacterium sp. | reverse complement strand
GGGGCCACACCATGCCTTCGTTTGAAAACAGCAGCGGATCGAGCCCGCCGGAGATGGTTATTTCGCCAACACCGGGATTGATTCCAATTTTGGTGATGTTCAGTCGCAACAGGTGTTCCTTTGTAAGAATCAGTCCTTCCCTGGTGAGGGAAGTAAGCACAACATCAAAATCATCAATGGATCTGAAGTTCAACCTGAAATCGATCGGCAGGTCAAAATACGGGATGAGCATTTGTCCAACCACATCTGATGAGACCAGCTGGTTGTTTTCAAAAACCAGTTCAATCTTTTTCAACCCGCCTTTCAGAGCCTGGTCGCCAACATGGAAAAAGCTGGCTGGATAAGAATCATCCCCGATTTTATATGCAAAAGGGTTGGTGGCAAGCTGAGCCTCATCATACTGCAAATCCCACAATGCGGAAAACTTGCCTGAAATCCCATTGCCGTTTATCATTCCATCTTGGATTGTTATCCGTGGGAAAGGGATGCCATCGCCCAATTTCAAGGACGACGGGGGAACAATAATGGCTTCATTTACGGTCAACCCAAATTGCGGAAATTTGCCGGTGAAGCCCAGTTTTTCAAAATAGACGATAAAGCCGGTGTTGCCTATCTGGCAAGGTCCGGGGGTTGATAATTCACATATGCCGGCCTCGCTTTTTATGCCAAATTCAAAATTTGAATTCAAGGATATGGTTGACTCAAAGTTGGCCAGTTCCATTTTCAAATTTTTATCAGCGGCACTCTCTGCCAGTTTCAGCTGAACCGCTTTCCCATCCTTTAAATCCTGCAGCGTCGTATCCGAAATAAAATTCATCCTCCTTAAAAACGGTGTGGCAGCGGTTGGAAAATTGGTCAGGTCGGCGGTAACGGTCGCCATGGCGGTGATGCGCAGATCTGTGCGGTCTTCGAAAATATCGGCTTCCAGAACGATGGTAGGTTCTTCATCTCCGCTCAGCCCGAAGGTAATCGAAAATAACCCATGGATCAGGCTCAGTACCACCTCCTCTTCGTATGTGAGGGCGGAGAGGATCTTAAATTGGGCATTATCGTCCAAAGGGGTTCCGTCCTTTTTTTTATCAGTAATCAGTACGCTTAATACAAGCGCCTTATCCAGGGTTGTTTTAAACGGGGAATTGATATAATCTTCCACTAAAAACTTCAGGTCGAATACTGAAAATTCCTGAATTGCATCTGAAATTGAATAACCTAATGGCGTTATCTGCATATAAAAGTATATTAACCTTTTAACGAAATGCTTTTAAATTCCAAGGATAGAAAATCCGTACTTAATGTGGGAGAAAGGGATATTCCGTAATTCACAAATAATACAACCGGCGAAACCATGACCAGGTAAACACTCACCGTAGCCTGTGCACCAATAACTGGAATAATGAATGAACCATCCATGCCCAACATGTCAAAAACTTTCATGTCGTCGAAACTATAAGGGGTTTCTGTGATAAAAATCGGATTTTCAACAGTGTCTGGTAAATCCATAGAAAAACCCATCCCGGCCAAATTGGCAACTGATGCAGTCGCAAAGCTCTTCAACAGTGCGAGCAAATTGGTTTTGATAAATGATTTTTTGGAAGCCTCTGTTGCCAATGCTGCAAATCCGTCTCTGAATGATTGCTCACCCCATCTTGAGGCTGTTTTTAAATTGGCCAGAATTTTCCGGGTGAATTTAAATTTTTTAAGGAACTTATCGCCTCCAATTCCGCGCACTCCTACCGAATGAATAACCACCTCATAGGGTCTGGTCAGTTCATTTCCGGTATAATTATCCCCATCGGGAAGCATAGAAAGCACTGCCGTGCTGAAAGAAGTGTCGAATGGCAATGGAAGAGGTATTCCGGGGTTTATTTCCAAACCCATATCCAATGACCACATGGTTGAATGCTCAACCGAGGAAGAGGCGCTGATGACAAAGTTGAATTTCTTACTGAAAGTAATACATACCCGCCTGGTTGACAACCCATTGGGACCATCTTTTAATTGCAGGATGGTTAATTCTGACGGATTGAACGGGCGTGCAATTTTAGATTTCTCCAGGCCTAATTTCAGATTTCCATGTTTACCACCAGCATTGAGCGTAATTACCGAGCGTATGTAATCATAACATGCATTGGCCCGGTTGCTGGCAATGGTTAAATCAGGGGGAGGGGAAGGAGGAGGGGTGGCGGAAGGAGCGACAAGTTCTGCCCGGCCGCATGTCCCTTTGATGCTGAATATGGAAATCTCATATCTGCCAACGGTTTCCAGAAGCCTGGAGAGTTGGGCTTTCTGAAGGTTAGATAACTGAATGCCTCTTTCATCCTCAATAGTAAAAACCACTTCAAAATTATAGACAAAGAATTGATCAGTTTCGCTGAAATAGGTGACTGTTAAGGAGTCATAATATTCATTTAAATCTCTGCTCATACTGGTTTAAATTAAGGTGATTTTTTTCCCGAAAACATCTGACTCGCTTCGTACCTGGATGGTATATGCAAATCCCGGGGAAATATTCAGCTGGTTATCAATAACAACACAGGAAGGTTCAAATACTGGAATCCAGGCGGTATAAACTGTTCCATCCTGTTCCTTTGTGTAGGTGGTCCCGATCAATTTTGCTGTATCCGGAGCCCTTTTATGCTTGATGATCTTTACAAATACAATCCTGCTGCTCACCCGGGTGATGGTAAATTTAACTTTTGAGGGATCTGCGAAAGTGGGAATGACCGCACCATTTAACCCTGTAAATTCTCTGATAACTGAGATTACAGGCATCGAATAATCCCTGATTATAAAAGGATTAAGCGTAAACGGCCTCCCCGGTATCCTTACCTGTGGTGCAGGACCGGCCAGTTTTACCGGGATCATCGTGTATGTAACCAAATCACCGGTATTTA
>CAZVNF010000317.1:0-2940 GCA_964628215.1 uncultured Draconibacterium sp. | reverse complement strand
TCATCCGAAAGCACTAATTTCACTATTTCGCTACCTCGCTATTTCGCCATTTCGCCATTTCGCTACCTCGCTACCTCGCTACCTCGCTACTTCATCCCACCCTGTACTCAAACTTCACCCCTTCCAACTCTTCATTGGCTTTGATGATCTTTTTTTTCAGTTCTTCTTTAAAAGCAACCATTTTTTTGTGAAGTTCCGGGTCGCTGATGGCAAGAATTTCAGCGGCAAGGATGGCTGCATTCTGGGCTCCATTTATTCCAACGGTTGCCACAGGAATGCCCGGGGGCATCTGGACGATTGCCAGGAGGGCGTCCAGTCCTTCCAGAGATGCTTTTATGGGTACGCCTATCACCGGCAGCGTGGTCATGGCTGCAATAACCCCCGGTAAATGTGCTGCCATACCCGCTGCCGCAATGATGACACGAATGCCGCGTTTGTGGGCGTTTTTGGCAAACTCCTCTACTTTGTCGGGAGTACGGTGGGCCGACAGGGCATTCATTTCAAAAGGGATATGCATGTCGTTCAGAAATTTGGCAGCTGTTTCCATAACCGGGAGGTCGGAGGTGCTGCCCATGATGATGCTGACTTTGGCTTCCATGTGAGTAGTTTTCAGGTTACCTTACAAAATTAAACATAATTTAACTACCTTTGTGCGAAAGTAACATATCACTGATTATGACAAAGGTACAGGTGAGAGAATTGGTTTTTGAGAAGTTTATCAGCAAGGAGGAGATCGATATGGCCGTTCAAAAGGTGGCTGATGAAATAAACCTCGACTTTGCCGGGAAGAATCCCCTGTTGCTGGCCATTCTGAATGGTGCTTTTATCTTTGCCTCCGATCTGATGCGCAAAATCACCATCCCCTGCGAAATCTCCTTTGTGAAATTTGCCTCTTACTCCGGAACGATGACCACTTCGAAGGTGAAGGAGTTGATAGGGATCGATGAAGATTTAAAAGGCCGGCATGTGATTATTGTGGAAGATATTGTAGATACCGGCATCACCATGGATAAACTGCTTGTGGATGTGAAGGAAATGGACCCTGCCAGTGTGAAAGTAGCTTGTTTCTGTTTTAAGCCGGAGGCCTTCCGGAAAGATTTTGTACTCGACTATATCGGTTTGAAAATATCCAATGATTTTATCGTCGGGTATGGACTTGATTATAATGGATATGGCAGAAACCTGCCTGATATATACAAAATTGTTCCCTAAAATATGAGCCTATGTTCAATCTGATCCTGTTTGGTCCGCCGGGTGCCGGAAAAGGTACCCAGGCAGTGAAAATTGCTGAGAAATTTGGTTGGAAGCATGTTTCAACCGGTGATATTCTTCGTGCTGAAGTTAGCGGAGGAACTCCACTGGGGTTAAAGGTTAAATCGGTTATGGATAGCGGACACCTGGTTTCTGATGAGCTTCTGATAGAGATCATGGAGTCGGTGTTTGTTAGCAACAGCACGGTTAAGGGGTTTGTGCTCGACGGGTTTCCCCGTACCCTGAACCAGGCCCAGGAACTGGACAAGATGCTGTTAAATCACGGCCAGGAAGTTTCGCTGGTACTGGCTTTGGAAGTGGACGAGGATGAGCTGGTTACACGATTGCTGAAACGGGCGCAGGACCAGGGACGCAAGGATGATACAGAAGATGTGGTTAAAAACCGGCTGGTTCAATATCATCATCATACCAAGCCATTGATAGACTATTATTCAGATAAAAAATTATATAAAGAGGTGTACGGGGTTGGAACGATTGATGATATTTTTAGTCAGCTTTGCTCTGAAATCAAACTGTAATTTCTTTTTAACCTGAATTTTTAAGAAATTCTCACTCTGTGGCTCTCTGTGGAGTTCCTCTGTGGTACTCTGTGAAAAAAAATAGCAGAATCGTCATACGTTTCATAACACTAATAAAGAAACCAATTGTCTGACTCAAATTTCGTTGATTATGTAAAGATTCACTGTGCATCCGGCAACGGCGGGGCAGGTTCACGACATTTTATGCGTACCCGTACCAACGCACATGGTGGCCCCGACGGCGGAGACGGCGGCAGGGGAGGACATGTCATCCTGAAAGGAAACAGCCAGTTCTGGACATTGCTGCATCTTAAATTTACCAAACATCTGAAGGCGGATCACGGAGGTGCAGGTTCCAAGCAACTTATGCACGGTGCCAACGGCAAGGATGTGATCATAGATGTGCCCCTCGGTACGGTGGCACGGGATGCCGAAACCAACGAGTTTGAATGTGAGATCACCGAAGACGGGCAAACCTACATAATTGTCCCCGGCGGACGTGGAGGACTGGGAAACGACCACTTTAAAACCCCTACCCGCCAGGCCCCGAAATTTGCCCAACCGGGAGAACCCGGGCTCGAATTCTGGAAAGTTCTCGAATTGAAGCTTTTAGCAGATGTAGGACTGGTTGGTTTTCCCAATGCGGGGAAATCCACCCTGTTGTCTGTAATTTCAGCGGCAAAGCCCCAGATCGCCGATTATCCCTTTACCACGCTGGTTCCCAACCTTGGGATTGTGCGGTACCATGACAACAAATCATTTGTGATGGCGGATATCCCGGGGATTATTGAAGGTGCACATGAGGGAAAAGGGTTGGGATTGAGGTTTTTGAGGCATATTGAGCGTAACTCCACCCTGCTTTTTATGGTTCCGGCCGATTCAAAGGATATTTGCAGGGAATATGAGATACTGCTGAACGAGCTTGCGCAATATAATCCTGAATTACTTGATAAAACCAGGGTACTGGCTGTTACAAAATCAGATCTGGCGGATGAAGAGATTCTGGACGAACTGAAAAAGGATTTGCCTGAAATTCCAACGGTTTTCATCTCTTCGCATAAGATGACCGGACTTGAGAAACTGAAGCAGATGTTGTGGGAAGAGCTTAATAGATAAGTGTTAAGTGTTAAGTTTTAAGTTTTAAGGGTTG
>CAZVNF010000316.1:0-2941 GCA_964628215.1 uncultured Draconibacterium sp. | reverse complement strand
CCCGGCTCTTTTTTTTCCGGTAGGTAATTTTACCTTTGGAACGTGACGGAGAAAAAGAAGCATACCTGAAATCCTTGTTATGCAGGTATTCATTTGCGTTTGCCACATCCGGCAACCCGGCCCCCAGTTTCCCGCACCAGGTCAGATTGATGCTGTCAACCGGTCTGGCAGTATTGCCGATGGCCTCAAATATTTCCTTTGCCGATGATTTCGGATTCTGTGCTTTTAGAATGGCCACGCACCCTGCAATAATTGCAGTAGAAGGAGATGTGCCGTTTTCATGGATAAATGCATTGTCTGCCAATGGATGCGGTCCGTAAACGGAATCTCCGGGCGCCGCAATATCGACCCTCATTCCGAAGTTCGAAAATCTGCTTTTGTGTAAAAGGGTATCCAGCGATGCCACACAATATACCCCGGGATAAGAGGAGGGAGGCTCGGCTTTCTCCGTGGAAAAATTCCCTGCCGCCCCGATTACGATAGTCCCTTTTCTGAGGGCAGCACCCAGGATGGATTTTTCTTCATCCGAAAACTGGCCGCCGCTCCAGGCACAGCAAATGATGTCGGCACCCATGTCGCAGGCATATTTGATGCCCTTGTATGCATCTTCAAAATAGGTGCTGCGGGCATGGTCGGAAAGCACCTTCACCGGGATGATCTGCAGGGACCCGGATGCATCATCCCCGTAGCATTTTTGAAAAACCGATACGATAATTCCGGCAATATAGGTTCCATGGTAATAGGTGTTTTCTTTTCCTTTTGGCACAGAAACATCGGGGTCATTGTCTGAAATGTCCCACCCATGAACATCATCAATGAAACCGTTTTGATCATCATCGTGAAAGTTATCAGGAACTTCCTTTTTGTTCGTGTAAATAAAATTTTTAAGCGTTTTGTGGGAAAGCCTGAATCCGTCATCAATCACGGCAACCTTTACCACGGCACCCGGCAAAGCTTTTTGCCTGACGATATTGAGGATATTGTACGCCCAGGAATCGGGTACAGCTTTCCGGGCAGAATCGGAAAGAACGGGGGAGGCAATTCCAGGGTATCCTGTTGAAAGGATGCTGAAAAACAATATGGTTACCAGTCTGTAATGCTTCATCACTGAAATGTCACCACATGGGTATGGGCAGGAAGGTTTGAAACCGTTAAATACATGTTTTCGAATCCGTATTGTTCTCCAATATACGTGTCTGACAAACCAACGCCCTGCCCCTGGTTGATGGCGACCCGGCTTCTCAGATCAGGCAATGCAAAAGTAGTTTGACCGTTCCCGCCATACATGGTTCCAAGCAGGGCAAACAGGGCCATGTTTTGGTTTATGGACATGAGTTGCCCTGAACAAGTAAGATAGTCGCTGGGTGGAAATGCAAATCCAAATAGTTGTATCTCCCCGACAAATGGGTTGATGGTACTTCTTGAAGGAAATATTCCATAAAGTGCTATGCAATAATTCATGGTGAGATACGGTTGCATGTTTGAAACCGGCTGAGCTCCGCCACTTAACCCCGGAATGAGTGCTTTTGCAATCCAGTTTGTGCCGTCGAATGTCAGCAGGTTATTTACCGGGGGGTTGGATGTGCCGGCCTGGGCATCAAATATACGTTTCCAGATGGTGCCATTGTACCAGTAATAGCCACCGGGTGCATCGGTTTGGTAAACCAGCAGCCCCGTGGCCGGACTTGCAATCTGGGTGCGTTGAACGGAGGTCATGCGGGGGACAAGGACTCCCTTTGTACCCGACTTTACATCAAGAATGGCAGAGGAATTCGGGAGGCTGCCGTCGGCGTTGACAGCAACACCGGGCTGTGCCTGGGAATACAGGCTGCAAAGCAATGCAGCGGCTGCAAATATCATGGTTATTTTCATACTGCTGCTATTGAAATGTTATGGTATGGGTGTGCGATGGCATCTGGGTTACCGACAGGGTTACGGTTTCAGTTCCGCCACTTTGACCGATGGTTCGGGTTGACAAACCGGGACCGGTACCCTGGTGAATTGCAACCCGGCCTCTCAGATCGGGTACGGCGAAGGTAGTTACACCGTCTCCTCCATAGGTAACGCCCAGGAGTGAAAACAGGGCCTGGTAGGTTGCAATCGGTAAGAGTTGGCCATTGCAATACGCCCATCCCACAGGTGCATAGTTAAATCCGAAAAGTTCCACCTCTCCAATGTACGGATCCAGTCCGTTCTGCACCGGAAAATAACCAGTCAGTGCAATGCAATAGTTCAGCGTAAGGTAAGGTTGCATGTTAAGCACCGGTGTATTTCCTCCTGCCTGGCCAATCAACAGGCTTTTTGCCACCCAGTTTGTTCCGTCGTAGGTAAGGAGGGCATTGGCCGGAGGCACGGGCGATGTTGGAAAGGCTTCCATCATCTGTTTCCAGGCCGCACCGTTGTAATAATAATATCCAATGGGGGCATTGGTCTGGTAAACCATCAAACCGGCGGCCGGACTGGCAATTGCACCACGTTGAGTGGCGGTCATGCGGGGTATGAGAATTCCTTTCGTGGTCGACTTTACGTCAAGCATGGCCGATGCAACGGCGCTACTGCCATCGGTATTGATGGCCACCTGTGCTTTGCCGGTAAAACAGAAAAGCAGCAGGGCACTTGCAAGTATTATGTTAATTTTCATGGTTTCATTTTTAAATGCGAATGAATCAGGATAAGTAATTCCAATACAAATATAAATGTTATTTAGAATAAAACCAAATAAAAAATATGGAAAGTTTAATGATCAATTGAAACTTTCGCCTGTTTTGCTTAGTGTTTTGGGTGCGAAAAGTCAGAGCTGTATGGGGATATACAGCCAATCAATGCATCGGAGAAAAGTACGAAATACAAGGTACAAAGTACAAACGGAAGTGGGAAGTACAAAGTTCGAAGGACGAACAACGGCCGGCCTGCCCCAAACTTTGTACTTCGTCATTCGTAC
>CAZVNF010000315.1:0-3035 GCA_964628215.1 uncultured Draconibacterium sp. | reverse complement strand
TGGCAAAAGTCGGCGACGATGTTTTCCAGGATGACCCTACTGTGATTGCCCTTGAAGAAAAGGCTGCGGCTTTGTTTGGCAGGGAGGCTGCATTGTTTTGCCCCTCGGGAACCATGACGAACCAGATTGCGATTAACGTACATACCCGTCCGGGTGATGAAGTGATCTGCCATAAATATTCGCACGTTTATTATTATGAAGGCGGCGCCATGATGCGCAATTCAGGGGTGTCGGTCTGCCTGCTCGATGGCGACCGGGGACAAATAACGGCGGCAGAGGTCGAAAGCCATATCAATCCGGATGATATTCACCGGCCGGTGACATCCCTGGTTGAGGTGGAAAATTCAATGAACAAAGGCGGTGGAACGATTTACAAGTATGAGGACCTTGTTTCGATTTCCGAACTTTGCAGGAAACACGGGTTGAAATTTCACCTGGATGGCGCGCGTATATTCAATGCCCTCGCAGAAACCGGGGAGAAACCGGAGAATTATGCGAAATTGTTCGACTCCGTATCCCTCTGTCTTTCGAAAGGGCTGGGAGCGCCAATCGGCTCGTTGCTGATCGGCGACAAGTCCTTTATCAAGCGGGCGCGCAGGGTTCGGAAAACATTTGGAGGTGCCATGAGGCAGGTGGGTTATCTGGCGGCCGCCGGCATCTATGCCCTCGATTACAACATCACCCGGCTGAAAGAGGATCATGACCGTGCCAGGTATCTCGGTAAATTACTTGCAACCCTTCCGTTTGTGGAGAGGGTGATCCCGGTTGAAACCAACATTGTTATTTTCACCCTCCGTGAACAGGATAGTTCCGGAAAGTTCATCGCCCGCTTAAAGGAGCATGACATCCATGCGTTGTTTCTGGATGGCGAAACAATCCGGTTTGTGACCCATCTCGATTTCAGCGAAACCATGATGTTTAAAGTGGAGTCGGTTTTAAAACTATTTAACTAAAGGTCGGGATGGCCACAGGCTGATTTCCGAAGAAAGGTTTTGTCACATGAATGAAGAACAGTTTAACTACCATAGTCAGCGCACGTATCGTGCGTTGAGAAGGCGCTTCCTGGAAATGCGCGCAAAAGTTGCTGGCAAACGTTTCTATTGTTCGGCACTGGCGGGGGAGTCTGACTACAACCTGTGTATAAACTCCGACATGACGGTATCCTGTAACTGCGAGGATTATGACAGTTCCGGACAAATTGGCGATTTAATGTATAACAGTCTTGAGGAGGTATTCGCCTCACCCAAAGCGAAGCACTTTCGTCACAGCATGACTTCCGGAAGGCTGCCGATTCTTAAATGCGCATCTTGTTCCGATCTGAGGGAGGCAACACCCGAACAGGCTCTTCATCACAAGGAAAACTGGAAAATATGCACAAGGGGCATCATGGTTGAGAATACGGTTGTATGTCCTTATCAGTGCGCAGCATGTTATAGAAAATTAATCCTCGGGAACAGGCGGTCAACCCATATGACGCATGATGACCTCCGCAAGATTGCCGCAACCATCCGCGAATATGGAATCAGATCGGTATCATTTTTCAGCCTGGGTGAGCCATTTGCTGTGCACGATGTGAGTGACCAGCTTCGAATCCTCCTTCAGGTGAACCCTGATTTATCAGTTGGAATTTCTACAAACGGCCTGCTGCTGAACACCGTGAATAAACTGGACGCTGCCTTGCTCGCAAACCATATCCTCTTCTCTATTGATGGAATCGATGACCATACGATGAACAAGTACCAGCGGGGGGCTTCCTTCTCCAAAGCATATAATAATATGAAGCAACTTGTGGAACACCGAAGCAAAAAAGGCGGATCAACTCCTGTTATTGAATGGAAGTATCTCCTCTTCAACTGGAATGACCGTGAAGAGATGATTCTTCAGGCTATAGAGTTAGCCAAACATGCAGGGGTGGATACTATCTCTTTCTGGCCCACAAAAAGCCCGTTTTACGGCATTTCCTGGCGATACTACTGCATCCCGTTTTTCAGATCGCTTGGTGAGTCCTCCTGGAAAGGAAGGGAAATCCATTTCACCAGGTAACCGTATCATTATTTCTCCTGTTTTCCCTTCATGCCATCCCATCCCTGTGCTGTTATCGGTATGGATTTCCCGTCGGGGGTAATCATGTTTTTCCCTTCAGATGCGGCCGTCATATGTCCGATGATGCTGATTCCTTTGATATCCCTGATTTTTTCATAATCATCCTGCTTCACGGTAAAAAGGAGTTCGTAATCTTCTCCACCGCTCAGGGCAGCCACACTGGGGATAATCTTATACTCTTTGGCCAGTTCACGGGTGTGTTCATCCATGGGGATTTTCCCTTCGAACAGTTTGCACCCGACCCCCGACTGCTTGCAGATGTGCAGAATCTCGGATGCCAGCCCGTCGGAAACATCGATCATGGATGTTGGCCTGATCGCGGCATCAAGGAGCAACCTGCGGATATCCGTCCGGGCTTCGGGCCTTAATTGCCGCCCGATCTGGTAATCAAAACCGGATAGCTCGGGCTGCATATTCGGGTCAACCTGGAAAACCGATTTTTCCCGTTCAAGTATGAGCAAGCCGATATAGGCACTGCCGAGGTCGCCCGATACACACAGCAGATCGCCAGAACCGGCTCCGCTACGGTAGGCCACCTCCTCTTTTTTCGCCTCCCCCAGAATGGACACCGAGATCATCAGCCCTTTTACATTCGAACTGGTATCGCCACCCACCAGGTCGACTTTATATTTATCGCAGGCCATGATCACACCGGCATAGAGTTCGTCGAGCGCTTCGGCCGAAAACCGGCTGGAAACCGCCAGTGAAACCGTCATTTGTTTTGGAATGCCGTTCATGGCCGCGATATCGGAGATATTTACCACGGCAGCTTTATATCCAAGATGTTTGAAAGGCATGTAGGTAAGGTCAAAATGGATTCCTTCCACCAGCAGATCGGTGGAAAGCAGCATCACCTTGTCGCCTGCATCAATTACGGCTGCATCATCCCCGATGCCCCTGATCGTTTCAGGGTGGTACTGTTTAACATTCCG
>CAZVNF010000314.1:0-3053 GCA_964628215.1 uncultured Draconibacterium sp. | reverse complement strand
GCATTCAGGTTTGTCCCTGCAAGCTCCCGAAAACCTCCCGAAAACCTCCCGAAACCTCCCATCTCATCTCTGGCTTTTCTAAATCTAAACACAAAGTAAAACAGACCGGGTGAGATTTGGTATTCCTGCCTGATCCATTGCTTTCTTTTTCAGATCAATGCAAGAGGTGCATTACATGGATGTAACTGCCCTTTCGTAACGCTGCCATTCAGGATCTGAAAATATTTTTTTACCCATTCCAACTTTTTGCCTTTTTCACTTGTCATTACTATTAGGCGACCTTCTGTCAGCGCATTTATTGACGGGCGGAGATGCGGCAAGTAAAAAAAGTTATTAACAACGGGTTCACCTTTTTGAAAAAAGATGATTAACCCATAGAAATCGCGGATATGATTTACAGATTCACTGATAAAGAACTTATCGAAGGCCTGAGGAAAAGGGACAGTAAAAGCATCCGGTATATCTATCAGGAATATTTTCCTTTGATACGGCATCACCTGGTTAAAAATTCAGGAAATGAGCAGGATGCGGAGGACCTGCTTCAGGATGCAATTGTGGTGTTATATAAACAATGCCAGGTTGAACCGTTCCTGCTTCAATGCAGCCTGAAAACGTATTTTATTGGGATTTGCAAAAATTTGTGGATGCAGAGGCTTGATTATAAGTTCAAGTTGTTGTACCAGGCTGATTATTCTGTGCATGAACCCAGGGAGAAGTATTATATGGAGGATCAGGAACTTCAATACGAAGACCTTGCACGTCAGCGGCTGTTGTACAAGCACCTGATGCTTTTACCCATTGATTGCAGGCACCTGCTGCAGCTTTATTTGCTGAAAATTTCATACGGTGAGATTGCAAAACTGTTGAAATATAAAGATGAGGCGTATGTAAAGACCAGAAAATATATGTGTAAAAATATACTTCGGAAAAAAATAATGAATGACCCTGAAAGTCAGCAATTCTTATACTATGATGAAAAATCAAATCACGAGCGACTGGATTGATCGCTATAATGAAAAGGAACTGGGTATAAATGAAAAGGCCTTGTTTGAGAGTCGGATGCATGACAGTCCGTTACTGCGCGCCGAGGTTGAACTGGATGAGCGTTTGAATCATTTTCTGGAAGATGAAGATATGATCGACCTGATGAATAAAATCAGTAAGGCTTCCCGGCAAAACACCCATGGCAGTTCTCGTTTGAATTATTTGCTGTTGGCAGCATCTTTACTCTGCTTTGCCATGATCGGTGGATTATTTTATCTGGTACGGTATAACAATGCGTCAACATACAGATTGCCCGTGCAACCTGTTCAGCAGCAGTTCATAAAGGCCCGCGAGACGGAACAACCTGTTTTTATACCTCAGTTTCATGATAGTGGTAATACAGGAACAATTCCGGCCATTAAAAATACTCATCCCGCATTATTTGCAAAAAAGCATGAACCGCTGGTTGAGTTTGAACTTTTAATCGGATCGGTGATGAGGGCTGACCTGTTTAATTTGATGTTGCCAGGTACAGACGTTGCCATTTCTGCCGGTGTTGATGTACTGTTCACCTGGAAGGCAGACTATCTTTCGGCGCCGGTAAATATAATTATTCTGGATAATACCGGAACCCGTTTGGCAGAAATTCCGGTTTTGAATGATTCTTCTTATTTGCTGAACACAAAAAAGTTTCAGGAGGGACTCTATTACTGGAAAATCATGGTGGAGGATGACCTTGTTTTTATGGGCAAACTAACTATTTTACCGGGAAGAAAAAACTAATCTTATGGCTGTAATGTATTTCAGAACGAGCATGATATTGACTATAACGCTGATAATGGCGATTCCTGATTTTGCTGAATCTGAGACAACCGTTAGCCCGGAGGCGGTTCGGATCTGGCAAAACAGCCTGAGTCAGGATGAAGTGATGCTGGAGTACATCCTGTTTGATTCATCGGTTCAAATTAATTCAATAGCGAGGGAGTCTTCCAATGTAACAATTCAATCTCTTGATCCCGGATTTTGGAGCAACCTTGAATGCTTTCGGAAGAAGCTTAAATCAGCAGATCCGAAAGATTTTCAATTGCACGGAGAAATCCTCTATTTTTTTCTTGTTAAACCAATACTTAATATATTAGCCGGGAAGCACAGGTTGATCATTATTCCTGGCAGCCGTTTGGTTGCAGTTCCGTTTGAAGCTTTTATTCGCATTGGTGAATTGGAAACTGTAGGAAACAGAGTTTGTCCACATTACCTGATTCATGATTTTGAGGTAGTTTACCATATTTCTGCATCTATGAGGTATGAGAAAGCAAAGATTGCCCCAAAGGGTTCAAAATTTTCAAGTGAAAATATGATAGAATTCATAGGGGTTTCGCCTGCGTCCTCAAGGTGTATTGGAACGGCATCGTTGCCGGGGGCAATGAGTGAAATTATGGAAATTGGTGAATTATTTCATCAGAATGGCTTTTCAACATGGTTGGTTTCTGACGGATATTTGCTAAAGGACCGATTCATGTTCATGGCTTCCTATGGGAGAATCATTCACCTGGCAACCCATTATTTAGTTGAAAAACCAGGCTGCCGTGCCGGAGGATTTCTGTTCGCGGGGTGTCAGTCTGCAAATGGGAATAGCCTGTATTCTGAAGATATACTCACACCGGATGAAATACATACCATGCAGCTCAAGGCAGATTTAGTGGTCCTGAGTGCCTGTGCATCCGGGGTTGCCCGGCTCAATACAGGAAATTCTGATGGTTTTTTACCTAACCTTCTGTTTCTGGCTGGTGCCCGGAATGTTCTTTCAACCATTTGGAATGTGACAGACAACTTGTCGAAACGCTTTATGCTCGATTTTTACCGGTTGTGGATGTCGGGTAAAACTTACAGTGAAGCGCTGAGGGAAGTAAAATTGCAATGGATTAGCTGCAGACAGACATCCATTCCGACAATTTGGGCGCCGTATGTGCTTATGGAAGATTGAAATACAATGAGCAATGAGCAAAGAGCAATGAGCAATGAGCAATGAGCAATGAGCCGCCGTTTGTCCACCCGTCCACCCGTCCACC
>CAZVNF010000313.1:0-3072 GCA_964628215.1 uncultured Draconibacterium sp. | reverse complement strand
GTGGGAGCAACAGGATTCGAACCTGTGACCCTCTGCTTGTAAGGCAGATGCTCTGAACCGGCTGAGCTATGCTCCCCTTATGAGGGTGCAAAGGTAAAAATATTTTTCATACTTCCAAGCGTCAGGACAAGGATTCTGAGGTTAAAATGATAATTTTGCTCTTTCTTTCAATCTTGATTCCTTAAACCACCCGTTTTAGTGCCGGATACCATGAATGAGAAAGTATGGAACAGGGATTTTACGCTGCTCACTCTCTCCAACTTCCTGATGTGTTGCGCCTATTATTCCCTCATATCTACACTACCGGTATATATGTCGGATGTGCTTTCGTCAGGCAAAGGCATCGTTGGCAGTGTCATGGCCTGCTATGTGGTAGCAGCCATCCTGATTCGCCCGTTTTGCGGATTCAGCCTCGATAAATTCGGGCGCAAAACAATTTTCCTCGCCTCCCTGCTCGTGTATGCACTTATCTTTAACGGGTACATCATGGCAACAACAGTGCTCACCATGCTGGTTATCCGCTTTATCCATGGATTAACCTGGGGGTTGACCACAACTTCCAACACCACCATTGCCGGGGATGTTATTCCTGAAAATAAACGGGGACAGGGTTTTGGCTATTTTGGCATTTCCACCACAGCCGGCATGGCGCTCGGGCCCATGATAGGAACAGTGATTTTTCAGCAGGGAGGATACTCCGCCATGTTCGTTGCCGGATGCCTGATCAGCCTGGTCAGCCTCGGCCTGGCGGCTTCCATAAAATATCCGGATTATTTCCAGCCTAAAGCCAATCTCGAATTTAAATGGAAGGACCTCGTTGAAACCAATACAATTATACCTTCGGTGAATCTGTTGATAATCATGCTGACCTACGGAGGGCTGATTTCTTTTGTGGCACTTTACGGACAGGATATCGGGATCGAAAATCCTTCAGGTTTTTTTCTTATTTACGCACTTGGCATCATCAGTTCCCGTTTTGCGGTGGGTAAATCGCTCGACCGCAATGGTCCCGCGCGAATTATCGTCGTTTGCCTTTCATTGCTGATCATCGGATTTCCCTTGCTGGCGCTGTGGCAAAATCAGACCGGCTTTTATATCGCCGCCTTGATCCTGGGATTTGGAAATGGAGTGGTGTTCCCCACTTTCCAAACCATGATCAACAACATGGTGCCGGCAACACGCAGAGGAGCTGCCAGTTCAACCTTGTATATGGCCGTCGATCTGGGTATGGGCCTGGGAATGATCCTTTCCGGGGTGGTCTCTCAGAATTTTTCAATTGCAACCGCGTTTCTGGTTTGTTCGGGTATCGCCGCTTCAGGCCTGGTTCTTTTCCTGGTCAGCACCCTGAAACATTATACTTCACTGGTAATCCGCAACACTTAAGCAGGTAAGCATCACCTGGGATATAACCCAAACAGTTTTCTGATGCTGCGATGAAACTTATGTATCCCGGTAACCGGATCGATGTGCATGAGGATGCACTCCCCGGTGACAAGGTTCACCGGGTGGGATCTGGTCAGTTCAATTGCCTCGGGAGTGTCTGACATTTGCTGGATCCAGATATTGTCGATCCCTTTAGCCATAGCTTCAGCTACCACTTCCCGGGTTCGTTTCTTTGCAGTAATGATTATCAGCGTGTGAACATTGAGAGGCAGGGCACTCACACTGCGAAAACAGGGAATTCCATCAATATTGTCTGTTTCCGGATTAATGGGATAAACTTCAAATCCCTTTTCTTTGAGTTGTTTGAATACCACATGCCCGAATTTTTTTTTATCCCTGGAAACACCGGCAATGGCTACTTTACGGGCAGATAGAAAGGAATCAATCGATATTTTGGTTGCCTTCATGGCTTACTTTTTAAAGATAAAATAGACCGCTAAAATTAAAAAGAAAAATCCGATTAAATGATTTAAACGGAAAGTCTCTGTTTTAAAAAACAAGATCGTAAATAATGTGAACACAAGTAACGTGATCACCTCCTGAATCACTTTTAGTTCCACCAGTGAAAACGGGCCGCCGAATTCCTTGTAGCCGATCCGGTTTGCAGGAACCTGGAAGAAATACTCGAAAAGCGCGATTCCCCAGCTTAACAATACAATGCTGATAAGCCCCAGGTTTTGAAACCAGTTCATCTCCCTGAATTTAAGATGGCCATACCAGGCGAGGGTCATGAATGCATTGGCGATGATCAGCAGAAGGATTGTATATATTCCACGGGCCATTTCAGGTTGTTTTTTGTAACCGCATTCCCAGTTCGGCAGAGATATAGTTATCATAACTTTGGCAGACTTCTGTTGAAAACCGGATTCCGGAAGCGATCATTTTGTCTTCAATCCCTTTTGTGGTTTTCTCTCCGCCAAGCATTTCATAAATTATGCCTGCATTGAATGCATCTCCGGCTCCAATTGTACTGACCGGTTCGATTTCCGGGACATGATATGATTTCGAAAATCCGTTTGCCAGCACTTCCACCCCTTCACCACCCTTTGTGTAAACCAGCGATGAACAACCTGCTTTGTTCACTGCATTCCATGCCTGCAAAGCACTCTCTGCGTTGAATATGGTTCTGAAATCCTCATCAGACCCTCTCACAAGGTCAGCCATGCTTATATTCTCAAGGATCCAGGGCATCAGGGTTTCTAATTCGCCCACATGTGACCGCCTGAAATTAGGGTCATAAATAACATAGGCACCCGTAGCTTTTGCAACTCTTATAAAGTCCATTATTTTTGAACGAAGAGCCCCGGTCAGGGCATAAAAGGATCCAAACAGCACAATGTCATCCGGCTGAGCTGAAGGAAGCGGGACAGTCAGCCTTTCTGCCGGGAAAATTTTGTAAAAGGAATAATCCGCATTTTGCTGATGATCGAGAAAAGCAAGTGACACTGCTGTTTTCCCATCGGTGTACCGGCTGATGTATTCGGTTGAGATGTTGTTTTGCAACAGAAACCGGAGTATCAGGTCCCCGGCATGATCGTAACCGAAATCACTTATAAAAGTTACTGAAATACCTGCTCTCCCAAGGGATACGGCCGAATTCAGCATGGACCCGCCCGGTGTTGCGGCCAA
>CAZVNF010000312.1:0-3084 GCA_964628215.1 uncultured Draconibacterium sp. | reverse complement strand
TTCAATAGCCCATAAAGTGTCGCTGTCATAGGTATATGGCATAAAGGTGTGTGTTGATAAGTTTGTTTGAATGTGAAATCTGATGTGCGAGAATCTCTGCACCCCAAAAATCCCTCTTGATCCAATAGCGGTCACAGTTTATTCCTGAAGGAATCAGGGAAATTCAATCTCCCTTCTACAGCAACGTTTCGCAGAATTTTAAAGGGCCGGGAATATGCCGGGAATTTATTTGGTCCCAATGGTCCATATCTTATTTTGGAAATACCCGTTTTGGAAAAGGATTGAATCGTTTTCGGGGGATTTCATCCACCCGGAGAAATGCCCTTTAGCCCAGCCACCCTGACCATCCCATTGCGTAAATACAACAGAAAAAAGTGATGAAGGATTGTTAGTAAGGTCATATCGAATGCCAGATGGATCGACATAAAAACATGAAAAACGGTACAATCCTGAATAATATACATAGCCTACGATGGGGTCGCCCGGGATACCGAATTTCACTGTCTCTGCGTCGGTCGTATCAGCGGTAGCCGTGAACCTGCAGCAGAAAGTAGAAGTTGAACAAAAATCCTTTGCGAAATTAGAGGCATGTTTCAATGTCTTTGTGGCAGATTTGACTGTGTATGTCGTATAGGGGATCGGATCTTCCACAGGGGTTGATTTCTTGCACGACACAGCTGTCATAAAGAATACCGGGATCAGGATAAATAACAGTTTTTTCATAATTTGGAGGATTAGGTTAATTAAGGGTGCAGATCAGAGTGTAACTTGTATAATATGAATCTTAACAAAAGGCTTCCCAAACAATGATTCTCCGCGCTTTGAATGGTGTTAATGCCCACGGTATAAAACGGGCCACACATACACAACACGTTTGTAATCCCAAAGATACATTAAATTAAATACAACCTGATCCTTTTTTGTAAAAATGCGGTCATTTTGAGCGTCAGGAATTATTATTTCCGTTAGGTTGCCTGTGGATTATTTTCCATATATTTGGTGTTGATTTTTTTTCGGTTTGCATTGATTTATAAAAACTTCGTAAATATGTGTTAGGTTTCCTTAAAATGCATTTCACACCAGGAGAGATATAACTTAGTTAACTGACCCAAATTAAGACTATACGAATACCATAACACCATCAGGGTTCTTATTTATGCAATCCTTAATGTTATCGGGTTTAACCGGTAGGCACCCAAAGTCTGACTTATGAAGGAGTTGAAGGAACTTGAACAAAAGTATAATTCACTGGTTGCGTTATATGAAAAAGAAATCATTGGCCATCGGGGGGATATCACAGAATCTAACCGGGCGAAAGAATTATTGCAGCAAACCCGGAACAATTACGATGCCTTTTTTAACACAATTGATGATTTTCTCTGGGTCCTAGATCTTCAGGGAAATATAATTCATACAAATGCTACAGTAGTCGAGCGTCTTGGCTATTCAAGTGAAGAGCTCATGGGGAAATCAGTCCTTATGGTTCATCCCGCTGAACGCCGCGATGAAGCTGGCCGGATTGTTGGTGAAATGTTGAGTGGACTGACTGAATATTGTCCTGTTCCGGTTATGACAAAAACGGGGATTCTCATCCCCGTTGAAACGAGGGTATCCTATGGGATTTGGGATGGTAATCCTGTTATTTTCGGAGTGACAAAGGATATTTCAAAGATAAAATTGTCAGAAGAAAAATTTTCAAAAGTCTTTTACCTCAATCCTTCAGCATGTGGATTGACTGATTTGACAAGCGATAAATATATTGAAGTTAATGATGCTTTCTGCGTTTTATTCGGGTTTGACAAGGATGAGGTCATTGGAAAATCGGTATCGGAATTGGGGATATTATCAGCAGAATCAAAGCACAAAATCCTGTTAAAGGCAAACCACAATGGAAATGTAACCAATGCGCAGGCTGAATTGAAAGCGAAGAACGGCGATATCAGAAATGTACTTTTATCATCGGAAAACATCAGGTTGCAGGATGCAACGTACCGTTTTACGGTTGTTCATAATGTTACCGAAATCAAACAGGCGGAAAATGAAATCCTGAGATTAAATCAAACCCTGGAAAACCGGGTGAATGATCGCACCCGGCAACTCGAAAGCACAAATAAGGAACTCCAGTTTCATTTAAAGGAAATAGAGCAGTTTCTGTATATAACCTCTCACGACCTTTCGGAACCGCTCCTTACGCTTACCAACTTTACCAATCTTCTTCACGAAGAGTATGCCGGGAAACTGGATGAAGATGGCAATAAAAGCATCGATTTTATTTATCACTCGGCGACCCGGATGCGATTGTTGTTAAAGGGGTTGCTTGATTATTCATTGCTGGGAAAAGATACGGTCATTGCCGATGTAAACTGCAATGAAGTTGTTCATGATGTTCTTTCTGATTTATCCGTTTCCATAAAAGGTTGCAATGCCGGGATAACTTTGCAGAAACTCCCCAGTGTAAAAGGATATACGACAGAATTGAGGTTGCTATTCCTTCAACTGATCAGCAACGCGATCAAGTTCCGTAAAAAGGAAATTTGCCCGGAAATAAAAATCTCAGTGGAAAGTCTTGAAAAAGAATGGAAGTTTTCCATTGAGGACAATGGGATTGGCATTCAGGACCAATACCGGGAGAATGTTTTTATCATTTTCAAACGGATGGTAAACCGCAATGAATTCGAGGGAGCGGGAATTGGCCTTGCACAGTGCAAAAAAATAGTGGAATTGCATGGTGGGAAAATTTGGGTGGAATCCAACAAAAATGGGGGGTCAACTTTTTACTTTACAATTCCAATCTGATGTGTTTGTCATTTAAAGCATTGTAAGCGGAACATGGACTCTCACCGACGATGGGCGGGGGCAAGTACATTTACTCAAAAAAATCAAGCGGCAAGTAACTTCATTATTTCACGCAAAACCTGACTTGCGTTCAATATCAGGCAGGTTGATCTCTTCGACGATTTCATCACCGGGCATCAAATGACGTATGACCCGATTTCTGTTTTCTGCCGGCAAAGGAAAATAATCCCTACGTAATGTTATTGCGTTAACAAAAAGTAATACTTTTGATAGGCTTCTGAAATATGG
>CAZVNF010000311.1:0-3105 GCA_964628215.1 uncultured Draconibacterium sp. | reverse complement strand
ATTTTAATCCCATGAGCGACATTTTTTTACTCATCGCATTGCCCTACACAGCCCTTATTGTGATGCTGGTAGGTTCTGTTTATGTTTATGGAACACAGGCTTACAAAGTAACCTCCCTGTCGACGCAGTTCCTCGAAAGCCGGGATCTCTTCTTCGGAGGGTTGTTTATGCATTGGGGAATTATAGCCCTGTTCTTTGGGCACCTGATCGCATTTCTGTTCCCTGCATCAGTCATTGCCTGGAATGGCAACCCTGTGAGACTTGTCATTCTTGAATCCGCAGCGCTGATTTTTGGAATATCTTTCTTCTCCGGAGTAGTTATTCTTGTTTTCCGGCGCCTTAGGAATAAACGCCTTCATCGGGCAACCACCGATATGGATATTGCTGTCTTTGTTGTTTTACTCACCCAGGCAGTGACCGGGATTTGGATTGCATTAACTTATCGCTGGGGCTCAGCCTGGTTTGCAGCAGTTCTCACTCCCTATATCCGTTCATTATTTTTGATGAATCCTGATCTGGCTGCAGTTTCTGCAATGCCCCTGATCATTAAAATCCATATCTCAACCGCATTTCTGCTCATCGCACTGATCCCATTCAGCCGGTTTATGCACTTCCTGGTTTTCCCGGTAAAATATTTCTGGAGACCTTTCCAGGTTGTGATCTGGAACCGTGACAGGAAGATGATGAGAAATTCAACAGCCATGTCGCCTGAGGTTAAAGCAAAGAATTCCTGAAAAAAGAAAGCAGGACAATCATAAAAAATCAACCCTTTATTTATTGGAATCATGCAGGATAAAGCCACCGGAAAATCTCACAAAATGTTGTTTTTTAATACCCTGGCCTTTACAGTTTGCTTCGCGGTATGGACGTTTAATGGGGTGATGATCACCTTCCTCGTTGACAACGGGCTGTACAATTTCACACTCGTGCAGGTGGGTTGGTTGATTGGGATCCCGGTGCTTACAGGATCAATATTCAGACTTCCAATGGGAATCTTAACCGATAAATATGGAGGTAAATGGGTATTCGGACTGTTGTTGCTTTTCTGTGCCATCCCAATGTATCTCTTTTCATTGGCTGATAGCTTTTGGGGATTTATGGCCTGCAGTTTTGGATTTGGAATGGCCGGAACCGGATTTGCAGTTGGCATTGCAAACACATCGGTTTGGTACCCAAAAGAGTGGCAAGGGAGAGCACTTGGGATCTTTGGAGTAGGCAATGCGGGTGCAGCCGTGACTACCCTCCTGGCGCCTTCGCTTTTGAATTATTTTACCGGGGGGAATGCAATGGATCATTGGAGGATTCTACCGGTCATCTATGCCTCTTCCCTTGTGATCATGGCGGTTTTTTTTCTTCTCTTCACTGAAAATAAAAAACATCATGTCCAGGGGCAAACCATGAAAGAACTGCTTCAACCCCTGAAAAGTGCAATGGTTTGGCGATTTGGCCTTTACTATTTCCTTGTCTTTGGCGGGTTTGTGGCTATTTCGCAATGGCTGGTACCCTATTTTGTGAATGTCTATTCTGCTTCTCTGGTAATGGCAGGTTTGCTGGCTTCGGTATTCAGCTTACCCTCTGGAGTGATCCGTGCCTTGGGGGGCTGGATGGCCGACATGTGGGGTGCACGAAATGTGATGCTTTGGGTGTTCGGCATCTCCATTGCTACCTGTTTTCTTCTAATGGTACCCAGGATGGAGATATTCTCGCCTGGAAAAGCAATCACAGCTGCAAAAAAAGGCAACGTCTCCTTTGTATCGGATACGCTGATAAAGGTTGACGGAATCTCATATCCTGTCATTCATAAACATGAAACAGTTGCAAACCTTGATGAATCAGGTTTGCTCATTTTACCGTCAAAAGATTCGTGGCAGAAACCTGTAGTAAAAGAGGGTGAACAAGTGAAAAAGAAGCAAATGCTTGCTCAAGGAATAACAAAGATCTACTTTCAGGCCAACATGTGGATTTTTGCCATTCTGGTATTTATTGTAGGCATTGCATGGGGAATTGGCAAGGCAGGCGTTTACCGGTTCATTCCCGATTATTTTCCCGACCAGGTGGGTGTAGTAGGAGGTATGGTTGGAGTTATCGGCGGATTGGGCGGTTTCTTCTGTCCTATCATCTTTGGATACCTGCTCGAGTGGACCGGTTTATGGACAAGTTCCTGGATGTTCCTTCTCACTCTGTCGGTGATTTGCCTGTGGTGGATGAGAAGAGTCATCGCCAGGATGATGAAACGGGCTGCACCTGAATTCTCCAATCGCCTGGATCACAAACCGCAGAGTTAAAACAAGGTTTGAATAAACTTCAACTGATCAGAAATTAATGTTAATAATAGAAATATGAGGTCAAACACCATTGAACACTGGAATCCGGAAGACCTGAGTTTCTGGGAAAAAACCGGAAAGAAAATTGCCAACCGCAACTTATGGATTTCGATCCCGGCATTGTTGCTGGCATTCTCGGTATGGATGATGTGGAGTATTATTATCGTCCAGATGGAACGTCTTGGCTTCAGGTTCAGCAGTGACCCTGCTGTCAACAAAGCCATGCTTTATTCTTTGCCCGCCATTGCCGGGCTTGCCGGTGCCACTCTTCGGATTCCCAACTCGTTCCTTATTGCCATCGGGGGAGGCAGAAACGTGATCTTCATCAACACACTGTTGCTGCTTATCCCCTCCATCGGGGCAGGCATCGCGTTACAGGATATGAATACACCTTATATGATGTTTGCTTTTCTTGCGGCGACATCCGGTTTTGGTGGCGGGAATTTTGCCTCATCCATGTCGAACATAAACCATTTCTTTCCGAAAAAGATGGCAGGAACTGCACTTGGTTTGAATGCCGGCCTTGGAAACCTTGGCGTGAGTTTGATGCAATGGCTATTACCAGTGACCATGGGATTTGCGTTATTCGGCGCCCTGGGAGGAGATGGGATCCCAAAACCAATTCCCCCGGGAGGACAGGTCAATGGCACGCTTGTATTTATTCAGAATAGCGGATGGACGTGGGTTCCCTTGCTTATTGCAGTGATCATTGCCGTTTGGTTTGGCATGAACAACCTCAAATCAGGATCCCCTTACTTGAAATCGGACCTTCAAGGAATAT
>CAZVNF010000310.1:0-3149 GCA_964628215.1 uncultured Draconibacterium sp. | reverse complement strand
ACAGCTAATGGTCCCATAATGTAATAAAAATTTATAATAATTGACTTTCAATCTATTCAAATTTCACATTTCACATTTCACATTTCAGATTTCAGATTTCACATTTTTCCATGCATGTGAATCTAGATCCAGTTTCGCCTGAAAAACCACGCCAAAGCATAAGCTCCACCGAAAATAGCCATCATGGTGATAATTCCGCCGAAGGATATCACGGCCATCCCGCTCAGGGCAGATCCACTGGTACAGCCGCGTCCGAGTTGAGAGCCTACCCCGAAGAAGATGCCTCCGAGCAACGCAAAAACCAACCTGCGCCGCGAGGTGATCTTCGGACTATGTTCCACCTTGAACTTCAGCCTGCCGGCCAGGGCCCCGGATGCGAATCCTCCCACAACCACGCCAAGCATCTGAAATACCAGCCAGTTGTTCAGGGGAGATCCGGAATGCTCCTCATGATACTCTTTAAAGTATTTGGTCTTAGCGGCATAGGCCGGTGCAACCGTTTGTGTTGAAGCCACCACTACACTTTTAATTGCGCCGCTGGCACCCAGTCCGCGTCCGGAGATAAAGTTTGCCGCCAGCAAAACCAACCCCAGCAAAACCCCGCCAATGTAGGGATTCATATACTTCGTCTTTCTAACTTCACCCGTTGTTTCCATATTTTTCACTTCATTATTCGACATATGACATTCGATATTCAATATTCAATATTCGATATTCTTTAATAAAGGTACCTGCTCGCCTGCCCGGCATATACAATGATGAACCTCAGGAATAACCCACCCGTAAGCACCAGTGCGGAGGTAATGACAATCGGGATTTTAAATCCCAGCAATTCAAGTACTTCCAGAAATGCCGGGACTATCAGCCCGATAAAAACCACGAAAATCCAGAACACTTCCGTGTAAGGGCCTCCGAGGAACATATTTGCAGCATCGATCTGCACCTGGGTGCTTGCCTGGAATCCCATAAACATATGCACGATGAGGAACAACTCAATTCCGATCATCATCAGGTCGATACGGCTGAAAATATTTCGTTCGAGGTGGGTTTTCGCCATAAGCATGATCACCGCAGCCCCGGTGGAAAGGCTGGAGGCGAAAAATAATGGCCCGAGAATACTGGTATTCCAGAGAGGCCTCGCATTAAATGCTGAAAGCAGGATTCCGGTATATACTCCCAGGATTACTGCGGAGAGCAGCATGATCCAGGCAATGATGAGCCGGTGTTTAATAAAATATGCCTCCCATTGATCCATGAAGGGATATTTCCAGTGGAGGCCGGGCTTCAGTTCCTTGATCCAGGTGGCCGACCAGATGATAGACACCGGAGTGATTACCAGCAACGTCCATGCTCCCCACGACATGGGAGATTCCAGCCTGATTGTAAGGTAAAGCTGCCAGAAGAATGCTTTATGGTTGAGGTCGAGGAAAAGCGCCCCCAATCCGAGAACGAGTAAAACAGGGGTGAGCATGGGAGCCCATTTGATGGCTGCAGGATATTTTTTTTCACGGCCCATGATGTAATAGAGCGAAGCAAAAAAAAGAATGCCGGCGGCCACCCCGCCCAGGAACAAGTATAAGGGGATCTGCCAGTGCCAGATGTTCAGGGTTGGATCCACCATGGGGTTCATGCGACCACTGATGATTAACTCTTCTCTCATGGCATTCAGATTAAAAAGTAAAGATTGGGGTTTGTGCCGGCTTCCGGGATCAACCTTTTATATTTTCTCTTTTTCAGTACCTGTGATATCTCACTCCGCGGATCGTCGGTGTCGCCAAAATAAAGGCATTTTGTAGGGCAAACAGCCACACAGGCTGGAGGAAGTCCGTCTTTTACACGGTGTACACAAAAAGTGCATTTGTCCACATATCCTTTTGGATGAGTGTACCTTGCATCGTATGGACAGGAGGCAATGCAGGCCCCGCAGCCGATGCATTTATGGGGTGTTACCAGCACAATTCCGCCATAGTCGTAATGGCTTGCCCCGGTGGGACAGCAACGCACACAGGGAGAATTTGAGCATTGGTTGCAGCGTTCGGACCGGATCTCCATTTCAAGCTGCGGGTAGGTCCCGTCGTTTACTTCTACGATCCAGTCGCGGCAATAGCCCACGGGAACCTCATTTTCAGTTTGGCAGGCAACGACACAATCGCTGCAGCCGACACATTTTTTAGTATCAATGGCCATTGCGAATCTCATGCCTTCTCCTCCTTATCCGGGTTTTCAGTTAAAAATGTGACGAAATTCCCCCTCATCCCGGTTCCGCCCATCACCGGATCGATTAAAACTTTGGTGATGAGGGCAGCATCGCTTACACCTTTGCCAAAAGCACGGGTTAATTGTGAGGCAGTATGGCCGAATCCATGCACGATATACACTGAATCCCATCTGATGCGCTCGGTAATCCTGATCTTTGCCGGAAAAGGGGTAGTAGAACCGTCCTGGTTTTTCAGCCACACCTCCTGTCCTTCTTTCAGCTGCCAGTTGGCGGCCACTTTTGGATTGACCCACACCTTGTTTTCAGCCATGATGGCCGACAGGTTCGGATTGTTGGAGGTTCGGCTGAAGGTATGGGTTTGCGTTCTGCCATAAATTAAACGGTAGAATCCTTCCGGGGGTTCTTCATGGGCAGTGTACCTCGGTAATGGGTCAAATCCGGCCTGTTCGAGCTGGGTGGAGTAGAGTTCGATCTTTCCCGACGGGGTGTCAAACACCGGTGGATTTTCGTCCGAAAAATAGAGGTCACCCGAAGTTCGTTCATATTTCTTCACCCCGATCTTTTTCATCTCATCCAGGGATGAGCCCATCCGTTTCAATTTGTAATCCAGGAAATCTTCAAATGTTTTCCAGTCAAAATATTTTCCAAGGCCCATTTTACCAGCAAGTTCCTTTGCAATCCACCAATCGGGTTTTGTATCGTACTTTGGTTCGGTGGCGGGCATACGCAGGGCGATCACCGGTTCCCGGTTATGGTCGTTTCTGAGAACATCATACCGCTCAAGGTAGGTGCATTCGGGCAGGATCACATCGGCCCACCCGGTAATTTCCATGGGCATGGTGTCAATGACAACAAGCAGTTCGAGTTGCTGAATGGCTTCGAGTGTTTTGCGTGTGTCGGGCATGGTCATGTTCAGGTTGCTGCCATTGAC
>CAZVNF010000309.1:0-3150 GCA_964628215.1 uncultured Draconibacterium sp. | reverse complement strand
CAAGGGTGTAGGCCTCTTCCGAGCGGATGAATTCATCGCGCGAGATCAGCTCGTCTTTGTATAATTCCTTGTTCTGCTCCCAGGTCCTCTTCTTCGCAACCAGGTCGAACTTCGCATTCAGCACCTCCCGTTCAAGGGAATGTTTTTCCTGTTCCATCCTGATCCTTACCTCCCGGAGAAAGTTTGACTTCTCGGCCAGTTGCGCCTCGCTGTTGAGGATGTTGAGACTTAGATCATTGTTGCTGAGTTTTATAATGACATCTCCTTTCTTCAGCATGCTTCCCTCTTCGAGAATGATTTCTTCAACCTTTCCGCCTTCATAGGCATCGAGGTACACCGTTGAAATGGGAGCCGCCATACCGTCGTTGGTGATGTAATCGTTAAAAACACCCTGTAGCACGGAAGCGATGGTGAGCCGTTCCTTTTCCACCCTGATGGTGCTTGTCCAGTCCCTGAAGATAAAAAACAGGATGATGGCAAAAATAATCGCACCTCCCGCGATATATTTCCAGTATTTCTTCTTAATCCACCAGTTCTCTTTGATGACCCGGTCCATGCCGGAGGATGATTGGGTTTCCATAAAAATAAGGGTTCGTTAAAAATCAAAAAGTAAAGTCAAAGCTGCCTATCTTCCCCCAGCAACGAACCGGTCATCAGGAAACGGATGTACCGCTCTTTAAGGAGCACCTGCAGCCCGGTGCGAAGGACTTCGGTTTTTGCCCTGAACCATTTGTTTTTCTGGATATAGAATTCGATGATGTTGATGAGTCCCTTCTCCAGTTTTTTTTCAGCGGCATCATATGCTTTTTTACTTTTTGCAAGCTGGCTGAGTGAGGATTCATATTCGGCCCTGGCTGACCGCCATTCGGTGAGCGACTTTTCTACTCCCATCTGCAATTTGTAAGAAATATCCTCATACTGAATTTTCGCCTGCTGGTATTTCAGTTTCGATTTGCT
The DNA here is from genome assembly GCA_964628215.1 of uncultured Draconibacterium sp. Lineage (GTDB taxonomy): Bacteria > Bacteroidota > Bacteroidia > Bacteroidales > FEN-979 > CAIVAT01. The sequence continues at coordinate 2,193 of CAZVNF010000309.1, read as the reverse complement.
TAACGAAGTGTATTTCGAAAATTTCGAGAACAGGGGGATCTCAATTCCAAGGCTGATATATTCGTTTGAATTATTGGTCAACTGGTCAGAGAAAGGGATGACCTGGTTGTTGTTGTCGCGATCGGTTTCGGTGTACAATGAATTCCAGCCGGCATACAAACCCAAACTTGGAGAGAAAGCTCCTTTGCTTATCTGAACAGCTTTATGCGCAGCCTTCAGTTGATTCCTTGCATAGTTTAGATCGGGCAATGCAACAGATGCTGCAAGAAAGACCTCTTCCATTGACAAGGTATCCATGGTGCCGGAAAAAATCGACAAAACCAGCGTGTCAACCACCAGGCTGTCGCCAAGGGGATAGTTCATCTGGTATTTCAGACCCAGGGTAGCCTGTTCGAGCAAATGATGCGACTGAACCAGCAGAAAGCTGTCTGCTGCCATATTTGCTTCATTTTCAAGTATATCTGTGCCAGGTTTCCGGCCAATTTCAACAAATTTTATGGCGTAATCCAACTGGTTGCGCGACAGCTGATAATTCTCCCATGCAATGGAGGACAATCCCTGTTGCAGCAGAACATTAAAAAAACCATTGATCACGTTAAATGCAACCTCGTTCCGAACCTGCTGCAACCTGTTCTTTTCCGCTTCATAGTTCAACCGTTGCATATCAATGGTATTCAACTTCATGAAGCCCTTGAAAAGATCAACTGCCGATCCGACCCCGTACCCGTTGTTAAAGAACTGTACATCGATGTAACTGTTGGTTGTAGGGTCAATACTTCTTCCGAAGTTCTGGTTGAATGATGATTGAAGACTGAGTGACGGTAATAAATCATAACCGGCCTGTCTTAAATCTGCTTTACGGATTTTGACATCCATTTCACCGGTATGAACCGAAAAATTGTTCTCCCAGGCATAATGAATGCATTGGTCGAGGGCCCATGGTTTTTGTGCTACCAAGGTTTGCATTGGTCTGCAAGTAATGTTCAATACCAGCACGATGATCATGAACCATTTCATATTCAGAAGGCTTGCTGATGATGGGCTACTTCTTCGGTCACTATCTGGCCGTCGAATAAATTGACAATCCGGTGGGCAAATGCGGCATCACGCTGGGAGTGGGTGACCATTACGATCGTTGTACCCTGCTTGTTCAATTCCGAAAGGAGGTTCATGACCTCAATTCCGTTTTTGGAGTCGAGATTACCGGTAGGCTCATCGGCCAGGATCAGTTGTGGCTGAGGAACAACTGCACGGGCAATGGCCACCCGCTGTTGCTGTCCGCCCGACAACTGCTGCGGAAAGTGCTTTCTGCGATGGCCGATCTTCATCCGTTCAAGGATTTCTGTCACCATTTGCTTCCGTTCAACACCTGTTTTTTTCAGGTAGAGCAGCGGCAGTTCCACGTTCTCAAAAACATTGAGTTCGTCGATGAGGTTAAAGCTCTGAAACACGAACTGGATGTTGCCCTTGCGGTATTGGGTGCGCTTGCCTTCCTTGTATTTCGAGACATCGGTGCCATTGAAAATATACGCGCCGTCACTTGGATTATCAAGCATCCCCAGGATGTTCAGCAGGGTCGATTTCCCGCATCCCGAAGGGCCCATGATGGCGATGAATTCACCTTTTTTCACCTCCATGCTTACATTCTTTAATGCGGTGGTCTCGATTTCGTCGGTTTTAAACCGTTTGGTCAGATTGATTGTTTTTATCATTACGGTTACTTTTAGAATCACATTATTATTTCAATTTTCGTGCCATGCACACTATTATACTGATTATCTGATTATTATAAAATAGCACTAAAATAATTTGTAAACATAATGAACAGATGTCTGTTAACATTCTATACATTTGTGACTGTAATACACCTCATCTCCTGCAGAGGTTGTATCATTAAGACCTCATCCCCCGGGCCCTTCTCCTTGGAGGAGAAGGGGGGCAGAGGGTCAGGCCAAAAACCATGATTATGGAAGTAAAATTAAAAGAAGGCAGACTGCTGATTGTTGATGACAATAAAAGCGTGCTGAATGCCCTGCGCATCTTTCTGAAATCCGAATTCCTTGAAGTGATCACCCTTTCCGGTCCAAACACACTGATACATGAAATATCGACCCGCGACATCGATGTCGTGCTGCTGGATATGAATTTCAAGGCAGGTGAAAGTTCCGGCAATGAAGGAATGTACTGGTTGCG
>CAZVNF010000308.1:0-3154 GCA_964628215.1 uncultured Draconibacterium sp. | reverse complement strand
TAAACTGGTCCCAATCCATTCCGATGGTAAACGAATCGCGGTAAAGTGCAAGGTCTTCGGCTGAAAAGGTGACCGTCTCCACCATTTCTTTTCCTGGTTCAGCAGAAAACAGCACTTTCCCTTTTGCATCCAATGCCATTGAATCGCCCGAGTGCCAGGTGCCGTTTCCATCGTCGCCAATTCGGTTTACCCCGGCTATATATGCCTGGTTTTCAATGGCCCTTGCCATCAGAAGGGTTTTCCAGATATGGGCACGGCTGGCCGGCCAGTTGGCCAGGCACACCATCAGGTCATAGCCATACTTACCCTCGCTCCAGGTGTTCTTACTCCACACCGGGAACCGCAGGTCATAACAAATCACCGGCGAAATATTCCAGCCCTTCACCTCCACCGTCAACTTCTTGTGACCAGCTTTGAAAATCCGGTACTCTTCGCTCATCCGGAAGAGGTGCCGTTTATCATACGTTTCGAAATTTCCTTCGGGGTGCATGCAAACCAGGCGATTATAACATTCCTTTTCTTCAGAGATCAGCAAAGTGGCCATGATCACGGCATTTTTTTCACGGGATTTCTCCTTCAGAAACTGCATGGACGGGCCATCCATCGGCTCGGCACACAGGGCCGGATTGATCGAGAAACCGGTATTGAATGTCTCAGGCAGCAGGATCAGATCGGTTGGTTCGCGTATGAGGCCGATTAATTGTTCAAAATGATCCAGGTTTTTTTGTGTCTCTTCCCAATAAAGGTATGTTTGAATGAGAGTTACCCTCAGATTATCCATTTTTTTCGTTTTTAAAATCAAAGTAAAATTAGAAATATATGCGTTGTCGTCCCTAAATAATTTAATTTTGCTCTGCTAAACCAAACGGACAAAATCATGCAAACAATTGATAATTTTACATTTAAGGACAAGAAAGCATTGATCAGGGTTGATTTCAACGTACCCCTCGACAGTTCAAATCAAATTACCGACACCAACCGCATTGATGCGACCATTCCCACCATCACCAAGATACTGAACGACGGAGGGGCCGTGATCCTGATGTCGCACCTCGGCAGGCCAAAAGGCGGCCCGGAAGAAAAATATTCGCTGAAACATGTGATCCCCTATCTTTCTCAAAAGCTGAACCGCCCGGTTCAGTTTGCCGATGACTGCATCGGGCAATCGGCCACCGACCTGGCTGCTTCGCTGAAACCGGGTGAAGTGCTGTTGTTAGAGAACCTTCGTTTTTACAAGGAGGAAGAGAAAGGCGACCGGGAGTTTGCCCGTAAATTGTCACTGCTTGGCGACATGTACGTGAACGACGCGTTCGGAACGGCCCACCGCGCCCATGCCTCCACCGCCATCATTGCCGACTTTTTCCCGAAAACGAAAATGTTCGGCTATGTCATGGCCAATGAGATCATCAACATCGATAAATGCATAAAAGACGGCAAGCGCCCGATCACGGCCATTTTAGGAGGCGCCAAGGTTTCGACCAAAATCGAGATCATCAACCACCTCATGGATAAAGTCGACAACCTGATTATTGGCGGCGGCATGATGTTCACGTTCATCAAAGCACAGGGCGGAGAGATCGGTGCATCCATGGTGGAAGAGGATTATCTCGACATGGCAAAAAGCATTGTGGAAAGGGCCAAATCACAGGGTGTAAACCTGTATCTGCCACCGGATGCGGTACTGGCTGATGCATTTTCCAACGATGCCAACAAAAAGACCAGCAGCGCCGATGATATCCAGATCCCATGGATGGGACTCGACATCGGACCCAGGGCCTGTGAAAAATTCAACCACGTGATCGAGCAATCCGGAACCATCCTCTGGAACGGCCCGATGGGGGTGTTTGAAATGAACAACTATGAGGCAGGTACGAAATTTATCGCGCTGGCCCTCGCCCGGGTTACCGAAAAAGGAACCTTTACGCTGGTAGGCGGCGGCGATTCGGTGGCAGCCATCAACAAATACAACCTTGCCGACAAGGTAAGCTACGTTTCCACCGGTGGCGGCGCCATGCTGGAATACATCGAAGGCAAAGAACTGCCGGGCATCAAAGCCATTCTGACGGGAATTTAATCTCCCCGCCAAAGGTCTTCATCAGTTTCGGGAAGACCTTTGCAACATGGCTGTAAAAAAATGACTTCTTTTTATCCGGCGCGGAAAGCCATTTCTCTTTGGCATCCGCGCTGTTTAATATAAAGATCAGGATGCTGATCAGGATGGCTCCTTTTACCAATCCGAGGGCCGCACCGCCAATGTGGTTGAAGAAACCCATCCCCACCACGTCAACCAGCTTTTCGGTGAGTTTGGCAACCACCATCACCACGATCACCACAAGGATAAACGTAATGGAAAAAGAGAGGATCGGCAGCCATTTCCTCGAGGGTTTCAGATGTTCCATCAGTGTGGCATCGAGGTAGTTTGAAAAATGGACGGCGATATAAATCCCCAGCACCAGCGCGGCAATGGAGGCCAGTGAGATGATGATCCCCTTGCGGTATCCCTGGATCACGAAGAGCACAAGGATCACAAGGATGATATAATCAATGAAATTCAGGGACATGGGCTATTTCTTTAACCTCGATGTTAACTCTGTACCGAAAACGAACTCGTTCAATTCCTTGTTGTCGGAATGTAAAATAGTTTCCTTGTCGCCCCGCCACCACAATTCCCCTTTGTAAATATAGGCCACGCTGTCGCCGATGCTGAGCACCGAGTTCATGTCGTGTGTGTTGACAATGGTGGTGATCTCGTACTCTTCGGTAATTTCCTTTATCAGAAGGTCGATCACCCCCGAGGTATGGGGATCGAGGCCTGAATTGGGTTCGTCGCAAAACAGGTACTGCGGTTTCATGGCGATGGCCCGCGCAATGGCCACGCGTTTGCGCATGCCGCCGCTGAGTTCGGAAGGCATCAGCCGGTTCACATTTTCAAGGTTGACCCGTTTCAGCACGAAATTAACCCGGTCGAGCTTTTCAGCCAGTGTTTGACGGGTGAACATATTCAGCGGAAACATCACATTTTCCTCCACATCCATGGAATCGAACAGGGCACCCCCCTGGAACAACATGCCAATCTCCTGCCGCAGGGTTTTACGCTGCTCAAAGTTCATCCCGGTAAAATTGCGGTCATCGTAGATCACCATTCCGTCGTCGA
>CAZVNF010000307.1:0-3179 GCA_964628215.1 uncultured Draconibacterium sp. | reverse complement strand
TAACAAATTCACATATTCATTCCCATATTCGTCATTCTCATATTCCCATATTGATGTTTCTATGTGCTTACATGTGGATTATATGCAGTTTCTTGCTGCTTACATGTGGTTTCTTCCTGCTTACATGTGGTTTCTCCCTGCTTACATGTGGATTATGCCCTGGAAAAGTACGATGTACGAATGACAAAGTACAAACGAAAGTGGGAAGGACAAAGTTCGAAGGACGAACAACGGCCGGCTGGTTCCAAACTTTGTCCTTTGTCATTCGTACCTCGTACTTCGGTGATGTGGCGTTTTCGTTTATTCCTTAATTAATTACGGTTTGCCCGTTTACAGTAAGCGTAACGCCGGGATTGATGGTGAATATTCCGCCCGGAAGGATTGAAATATCCTTACCAAGACTGAGGTTTTTATTCAGGGTGATGACGGAAGTTGCACCGATGGTAACATCGCAGCCGGCGCCGATCTCAAGTGTTCCGGTTCCACTGATGGTTTGGGCAATGGTACCGTCGAACTTCAGGATGCCGGAAGCAGGGTTGAACCGAAGTGTGCCACTGCTTATCAACAGGTTTCCCCGGATGGTGCACCCGCCGGGGAAATCAAAACCGGCGGTAACGGCATTGGTTACGGTAAGGTTGTCGAGGGTACAAACACTGGCGCCGGTGGTTACGGCCTGGTTAAACAAGGGAGTATCGATCTCGAAATTCGAATAGGTCCGCCCGGAAAGTGAGGGCGCGGAGTTTGCCTTGTGTTTGTACAAACTCCCTGGCTGGAATACAACCACACTGCCGGGAACTGCCGCACCAAACGGGGGCAGACCTGATTCAAGCACATAGGCCGATCCTCCTGAAAAACTGACCGAATTGAGCGCGGTGGTTCCAAACGGCGTCCCGCCGAAGCCTGTGCCGGCAGTGAACACCGCCCCGCTGTTGAAAACAATTGAGCTGGCACTGGCAGAGGTAAACTGGTGTGCTGCATTCTGAAATGTCATATTCCCTGATACAGAGCCTGTAAACCCGGCAGGGAGGGTGAATATAACAGGGATGGCTCCGTTGACTGTGAGAGAGGAACCGCTTGTTATTTCAAACTGGGGTGAAGCAGCTCCTGTAACCCCGATGGTAACAGTCCGGGCCGCTGTACTCCCCGTAAATGTGACAGTTGCGTTGTTGATGATCCGGAGACGACCTGCCGACTGCGGGCTCGGAAAGTCAACGGTAACCGTGGCAACAGGTTTTACCGCTCCGTCAAAAATGAGTATATCGCCTGGAACGGGCACGGTTCTGGCCGGGGTCCAGCTGGATGCAGACGACCAACTGCCGGAGGTTACATTCCAGGTATAGGTTCCGGGCAGGGGCATATACTGTGACCATATCTGGCCGGCATATTCCGGGTGATCGATAAACGGGTTGCGGTTGTGCTGCACATTCTTGTAAATGGAATCGTTCCGGTTGATCTCTTTCTGCGAAACTGGATCCTGGAGGTGCCAGAGCAGCATCTGGGTTTGTGCCCAGGGCAGCAGCTGTGATCCCGAGGTCATCGGACTGCCGGGCCAGCCGGTGTCCTCCGTGTAATAACGGGTTTCCATATAAAAATAGGTGCGGGCAAAATCGCCTTTATACTCATCACGGGGTTCAAAAACTACGCCCGTATATCCGGGGGATATGCAATTGCCACGTTTGCTGCCATTCAGGGAGGTCCATGTGGCGGTACCCACCTCACCATAAGGATCATTGTCGCGCATGCCATTCACTTTGCCATCTGTGGGATAGAGGTGAAAAATATCGGAATTCATGGGTGGCACATCACCGAACCAGCTTTTCGGCCAGGAATGTTCCCGGTTATAGCAATCGCCTTCAACGCCATAAGTGCCGCATTGGTCTGTCACAAAGGTATATTCATAGGGAAGTACTCCTCCCGGAACATCGGAATACATATCCCACACCTTTCCGTTCGTCTTTTTGTCTGTTTGCTTGAACCATGTCCAAAGGGCAGTGTAGGAAACCACTGTATGATTGTCGATGATATTATGAAGAGCCAGTTTCAATGGGGTCCCCGAAAGGCCCGTTGCAGGATTGTAATACCCCGCCGGAATCTGGGCATATGCAATCGTGACAACTGAAAACAGGAACAATAAAAAGCCTTTGCGGAGATCTTTCATAAGCAATGGGGGGAACATAACAATTGGCAAAGGTATGAAAATTAGAAATAGCGAGGTAGCGAGGTAGCGAGGTAGCGAAATGGCGAAATGTGAAATGTGAAATGTGAAAAGGGGGAAGGAGAAGGTTTTATGGCTGGCGTTGTAAAATAACAAGCCGTTGATTGAATACGATTTTTTCTTCGTTGATTACGCGAATAAAAAAGGTGCCGTCATTGAAGTTCTGGCTGTTGATTTCGATTTTATCAAAAACTGATTTACGTTCACAGATCAATCGTCCGGCGAGGTCTGTTATGGCGATTGAAAAATGCTGTTGCGATAATTCAACCGTAAACGATTGACTTGCCGGGTTTGGATACACCTTCAGACTGGCTGAAACCGGATATTCATCTTCAACCGACCCCGCTACACAAATCACTTCATTTAATTTCTCCCAGATCTGGTCGCATAACTGGCTGGGAATTTCAGAACCTGATGAACCGGGAGGGTTCCCCATGCGTACCATTACCAGGCTTTTCGAAGGAGAAATGCTGACAATCTGACCGTTTTTACCCAGTCCTGCAACCATATCGGCCGGGGCATGTGGAGCCCAGGAACCCGGAAAAACGATCTGCACACCTGGTAGCATAAAGGATGATTTGCCATTCAGCCACCACAGGTAACCGTAAGAATTGTTCAAAGACTGTGATGTGTTCATCATCTGATGCAGATAGGCGGTGTCGTGCAGCAGTGTATCCTTGCTCCAGGCTCCCTTGTTCTGTATCAGCAATCCAAACCGGGCCATGCTCCTCACGTTGCTGAAAAAAACATTGTCATAATCAACGGTATACCAAAGTCCGGTCATCCCTGTCTGTGCTTTCAGCTTTTGCTGGGTAAATGTGTTGACGGACTGGCCTGTGGCGTTGACCAGAACCTTTTCCAGCAAGGTGTATGGTGCATTGTGATAAGCCCACCGGGAACCGGCTTCCGCCAGGTAATTCAGGCAGGTGTCGAGGGTGCAGTGGTTATCGGGAACCCCGTCGTC
>CAZVNF010000306.1:0-3203 GCA_964628215.1 uncultured Draconibacterium sp. | reverse complement strand
CTCCCCGGGGAGAGGGGTCAGGGGGTGAGGCATCCTCCGCAGGAGAGGGGTCAGGGGGTGAGGCATCCACCATATCCACAACCTCCTGCAGCGAATCCGGCCCATACACTGACGGTGTTCCCCCTCCGAAATAAATGGTATTCACCGCTTCCCCGGCAAGATATTCCCGGGTAAGCTCTATCTCCTTTTTCAACGATCGCAGAAAGGGTTCTTTCAGCTTCTGCGAAGCCAGTGAAAAAAAGTTGCAGTAATGGCATTTACGCCTGCAGAATGGGATATGGATGTAGATTCCTGCCAAGTGGCTATTTTTTCGTTATGATGCGATAAGGACCAGCGTGCAGGGTGCCTGTTCACCGGTTAAACGGATCAAATAAAAACCAGCCTTGACTCCTCTGAAAAGGTGCGTCCTTTCTCCGGTGACCTGTGTCGTGGATATGATCCTACCTGATGGATCAAGGAGAACAATTTGTTTTGTTCCCGGTGGAAACGAAACGGTAAAATCCCCGCAAGCCGGATTGGGATAAACCGAAAATTGCCCCTGCGAATAAGCAGGTTCCGTAATACCCAGTGCCTGGGAAAGGGCTCTGTAGGCGTTGATTCTGCCGTAACCATAATACTGATCCCAGCCCGGCGTATCTTCAACCGGGCTTCCCACCAGGTCTTCGGCTGTCGATTCAATAATAGATCTGATTTGTGAAGGCCTGTAGGATGGTTTTAGCGCCACCAGCAGGGAAGCCAGGCCTGCCACATGAGGTGCGGCCATGGAAGTACCGCCCCAGAGCATCGAGTAATCGGTATCCGATTGAAAATTAAGTCCCGGAACATAATTACCGGGAGCCACTACTGAAATATGCTGTCCAAAGCTGCTGCCGTAATTAGGATTTCCAAGGAAAGCCTGGGTACGGGCATCGTCAGGATCGGTTGAACCGACGGCGATAATACCGGGAAATGCAGCTGGATAAGCGGGGATGCTCGTTTTGTTATTCCCCATGGAAGCCACCACCACCACCCCTTTACTATATGCATATGCAGTAGCCGTTTCCAATGTGAGGGAATATTCAGGCCCACCCATAGAAAGGTTGATAACTCGGGCACCGTTATCAGTTGCATAATAGATGCCGTCTGCCCACCATGAGAAGTAACCATAATTAGAACTGTTCAGGACTTTCAGGATCATCAGTTTGCATTTCCAGTCGACGCCGGCAAATCCGATGGCGTTGTTGCTGTTTGAACCTGCAATTCCGGCAACACAGGTGCCATGCCCCCGATCATCTGAAGGATAGTTGTCGGGTGTAACAAAATCCCATCCGAAAACGTCATTAATATACCCATTTTGATCGTCATCTGTATTGTTTTCCGCTATTTCTTTGTAATTTCTCCAGATCCTTCCGGCAAATTCAGGATGATCCATTTTTACGCCGCTGTCGATGATTCCCACGATCACATTGCTGTCTCCTTGAGAGATTCCCCAGGCATCCTCCATTTTCAGGTCAGCGCCGGGTACGGAAGGGTATCCTGAAAATGTTCCGTTGTTCTTCAGCGGCCACTGCCTGCCATAATAAAAGTCATTTGGTACAATACTTTCCCCGCCGGTTCCCACATAATCGGGTTCAGCATACTCAATTTCTCCGGTACCGTAATAATCGCGGATTAGCTCCTGAATATTGGTCCCGTCCGGAAATTCAACAACATAAAAGCACTTCCGGGTTGCACTTCCTGCCGGATGGGCGCTGATCCTGACCGCCTGATGCATCCGGTTGAGGTTGTTGATTGCCTGGCTGGAGGTAGAGCTAAGGGTGCGGCAGGTCTTGTTTTCCTCCTTTATATCCCCTTTTAGCTGAAAAAGGATTCTTGAGGTCCGGCCCGGTACCTGACTGAAGGCCTGGCACAGGACCACCCAGGTCAGAACAAAAGAAAGAAAATACGGTTTCATGACACGGAGTATTTGATTTTCATTCTTCTACGAGGTCATTTCGAGCTCGATCGTCATGTCGTGCGGGGCGGTGTTATTTCCTCCAAAATAGGGATAAAGCTTGAAAGTGAGTTTGGGATCGACGTTGATGTTGTCCATTTTCACCGTAACGTCGCCGACGGTGATGAAATAACCGTTGTCCCGGCTCTCGATCTTTCCGGAAACGGTCTGACCAACGCGGACAGACTTGATGAAGGACATGGCGAACTTCTGCCCCGTCTTTTTCTCATCATAGGTGTAGCCGAAAACCTTGATCATGCCCTGGTTGTCGAAATCGGGCACCCAGGACAGCCGCACCGAGTTGTTGTGGTGGTTGGTGCCGTAGCCGATCCCGGCCAGCTTGTTCAGGTCGAGGTCGTCCGTGTTCCGCGGAGGAGCCCACCAGCATTGGTTGCGGAAACAGAATTTCACGGAGAGGGTTTTGGTCTTCCACCCGATGGCGCCGATCTTTTCAAAGATGCTCATGGAGCAGTAGTGGTTTCCTTTTTTGATTTCGTAAAATCTCATGACGATGTTTTTTGGTTAAAGTTGTTCCGGCGGATTACAGTTCAGAGAATTTATACCCATGCTGACTATTTTTTCAGGATAATGCGGAAGGTGGTTCCCTTGTTGATGGTGGAGGTTTTGACAAAGATCTTGCCGGCATGGTAATTCTCCACGATCCGCTTGGTAAGGGTCAGTCCGAGACCCCATCCGCGGGCTTTGCTTGTATACCCCGGTCGGAAAATGGTTTTAAACCGCGATTTCGGGATCCCTTTGCCGGTATCGCCGATGTCGATGTGGATGTGGTCATCATCGTCGGTAATTTCAATGGTCACATTGCCGTTGCCCTCCATGGCATCCACCGCGTTTTTACAGATATTTTCAATGACCCATTCAAAAAGGTGCAGGTTGAGCGGGATCATGATCTCCTGATCAATTGAGGGTTTGATATCGAAAATAACCTTTGCGGAAACCCTGGAACGAATATAGCTCACGGTATCATGGATTACCGCCACAATGTTGGTTTTTTCGAGTTTGGTGGCTGAACCGATCTTCGAAAACCGGTCGGTGATGGTCTCCAGCCGCTGCACATCCTTTTCAATTTCGCGGATGGTTTCTTCGTCAAGCCCTTTCAGCTTTAACAGCTCCATCCAGGCCACCATCGACGAAAGCGGCGTACCCAGCTGATGGGCTGTCTCCTTGGCCATGCCCACCCAAACCTGGTTTTGTTCCGATTTCCGGGCATAAC
>CAZVNF010000305.1:0-3203 GCA_964628215.1 uncultured Draconibacterium sp. | reverse complement strand
CAGTGAATTGTTCAACTATTCCGTGATGCATCATGCCAAAAACTGTTTTTCCTTTTTGAGCTGCTTCGGCCAACCGGTCAAGCACCCATTTCATAGTACCGGGTCTGATCGCTCCTGCAGTATAAATCGAATCGTTTATATTATCATACTTGCAGCAATCAATTGCAAGAATCCAGAGATTGGGCAAAGGCTCTGACACATAACTCAGCGAGTACGGATCGGTGTACAGCGCATCGCTGTATCCGCAATCTGAATAAACCGATCTGAATTTATCGGGACCGATATTCTCAACCCTTGTCTGTACGGCGCCGTTGTACTGATACGAATGCGGGTTGTAAATGTCATGGTTACCAGTAATAACCCTTACTTTGATCCCGGCCTGAATCAATTGCTGAAGGTATAAATGAACAGAGACATGACAAACCAGTTCACCATCTTTGGTGAGATCTCCGGGAACAAGGACAAGGTCGGGCTTTGCCTGAAGTAATTCCTGAATAGCCTCCTGCATGATGGCATCACTCGCGGCCAGGAGTTTCCCGTCCGTTACTAGATAATCCTGAAATGCGGGACCATCCGCTATCAGCAGGGAAGGATCCATGTAATGATTGTCGGCCAGCACAGCAATGGTATAAACATTTTTTGTGGTGCTGGTAACGGTGTCGCTCTTTTTGCATCCGGATAGAAAAAAAATCAATAAGATCGCGGGCAGTACAAATAGTTTTTTCATATAATTGAGAATTAGTTTTGAACTGGAAATAGAATACTGTCCTGGAATTGCGTTGAGCCTTCCGGTATTTCTGATACCAATAAGTGCGCCAGTAAGAGAAAATAAAGGAATAGTTTAGGATGAAATAGTTATTTAATTGAAAATGAGTGCGAAATAAATAATTTATTTTCAAATCAGACATTATTCAGACTGCAGTCAACGCTTCGAAACAATGCGTTAATTGAAATAATCGCGGATATGTGCGAAATCGAGTGGTGTCAATCATACGATAATTTCGGATATTTTCATCCCGCTCAAATTATCAGGAAGAAAAAATGTGATGCTGCAGGTACTTTGAAATTTTTCGAAGTAAAAAATAATTTTGTATTTGGTCTTTAACTATCTTTACTACTGTTAAAGTTGATCGTAATAGTTTGGCAGGCTGAATATTAATAATTTATTATGCTATAATTAATTCAGAAAAAGAAATCATGTCAGACAAGTACCCTGGTAAAATACTGTTTTTGTCGTCGTTTGATCCTGCCGATCGTAAGAAGCTGTCGGGTGTTTCCTATTTCATTTACGATACCCTTATAAAAGATTTTGAGACAGTAGACGTTCTTGGTCCGGTTCAAATCAGGGGTTTCTTAAATTCAATTATCGGGCGGATTGTTCGAAAGCTTCCTGTTCGCTATAATCTTGAACACAGTTACTTCCTTGCGTATCTCTATGCAAGAGCGTTCAGAAAGCTTTTAAATTCCCATTCCTGCGATATTATCCTGGCCCCCCGGGCTTCCTCAGAAATTGCTTTGTTAAGGACTTCGATACCCATATTTTATTATACCGACACAACCTTCCACAGCCTCTATAATTATTACGAATGGTTTTCGGGTTTCTCTGCACTTTCAGTATGGGAAGGCAATCGCATCGAAAAAAAAGCCCTGGATAATGCCAGTGCCTGCATTTTCACTTCAGAATGGGCTGCCAAATCGGCTTTGAATTTTTATAAAATCCCGCAAAACAAGGTTCACATCATTCCCTGGGGGCCTAATCTCGAATCTATTCCGCTGCGTGACGAGGTTCTTGCTCAAAGACAAACCGATACGTGTAATTTGCTTTTTTTGGGAGTAGAGTGGCAACGTAAAGGAGGCGAGATCGCTTTTAATGCTTTCAGGCACCTTAAAAACCGGGGATATAAAGTAAAACTAACCATTTGCGGATGTATTCCACCCGAACAATTTCAAGATAATGACATGACCGTTATTCCATTCATAAATAAAAACAAACCTGAAGCGAAACAGCAGTTCCACCAATTAATGTTAAGTCATCACTTCCTGGTTTTGCCAACCCGGGCCGAATGCTACGGGGTGGTTTTTGTGGAGGCAAGCGCTTATGGAATGCCCAGTGTTACAACAGATACAGGTGGAATAGGAGCCGTTGTGCATAACAACGTCAATGGAAGTAGGCTGCCGTTAAGCGCCGGACCAGAAGAGTACGCAAACTTTATCGAACAGGTGTTTTATACTGAGAACAGATACCAGTCAATGAGCCTGGCAACGCGAGACTTTTTTGAACAGGAACTTCATTGGGATAATTTCAGCCGTAAATTAAACCTTATTATCGATTCTGTAAAAAATTCCACCTGACACGCTAACTTTGGTCGAAAATTATCGGCAAAAGGTTCATAAAACCAATGATTATGAAGTACATTTTTTCAGCACTGCTTTTTTTGCATGGCGCAATCCACCTGATGGGGTTTGTAAAAGCATTTGGTTATGCTCCGGTCGAAAATATTCATTCGGAAATCTCAAAAGTATCCGGGCTGCTCTGGCTGGTGGCCTGTGCTTTATTTCTGGCGACAGGTATTGCATTTCTGGCAAAGGCAGATTGGTGGTACCTGGTTTCATTTATAGCAGTTCTGCTTTCCACTTTTCTTATAATTTCAGTATGGAAAGATGCGAAATTCGGGACCATTGCAAATATTATAATCCTGGCAGGAACAATTATCGGATATGGAACTTCATCATTCTATCATGTGTATCAACGGGACGTGAGTTTTAATTTATCCCACCCGGGTTCCCATTCTGAATCATTGTTAACAGAAAAGGATATCATTGACCTTCCGGAACCGGTAAAAAAATACATCCGGTATACAGGATCACTTGGTAAACCTAAAGTGACCAATTTCAGAATAGATTTTTCCGGAAAAATCAGGAAAAACGAACAATCCGCCTGGATGCCATTTTCTTCAGAGCAATACAATTTCATGGGCGCAACCACCCGGCTTTTCTTTATGAAGGCAGTCATGAAAGGGCTGCCGGTGACAGGTTTTCACTGCTTCAAAAATGGCAATGCCTATATGGATATTCGTTTATTTTCGCTTTTCAAGGTGCAGTACCTCACGGGAAAAGAGATGGGAATAGCAGAAACTGTAACTTTTTTTAATGACATGTGCTGTATGGCACCTGCCACCCTGATCGATAAAAGGATCAAATGG
>CAZVNF010000304.1:0-3207 GCA_964628215.1 uncultured Draconibacterium sp. | reverse complement strand
CAATCGAAAATGTCTGACCCGGTCGAAAGAACCGATATATCTTTGCTTCATCAAACAAAACAACACTGATAAAATGAAAACAACAATTACAATCCTGGCAGCAGTTCTTACACTTAATGCCGGCATCCTTTTCGCAGGGAATGATAATATTTCAACCGCCATCAATGATGCAACTGCCACCTTCACCCTGGCATCCCTTGCCCCGGTGGCACCGGCTGAAGCCACCTTTGAAGATTTTGACGCCGTTGACATTGATTTTTCCATTCTTGCACCGGCGGTTCCGATTGAAGCGGATTTCAGCGATATTGTACCGGTTGCAAGCATTGATATTTTAAATTTGGCTCCCGTGGCTCCCATCGAGGTTGACTTTGAAGAGATTGTTGCTGGAACAATCGATATTAGCGCAGTGGCCCCCACAACACCTGCCGTCGCTGATTTCGAGTAGAACTCATTATCCAAATATATTTTCCCGCTTTGTTTTGAAGGCCTTCCGAAAGGGGGCCTTTTGTGTTTTATCAAAGTGATTGATATAAACTAAGGCTTGGCCGGAATTACCAAAATCTGCAACAAGAAGAAGAGAAGAGGGAAAGTACCTTAATAAAGAGAAATTTGTTTGTATTTTGCGCCTTCCACTTTCATAAAACCTTATCATTCAAATATTTTGACAAAGATAACAAAAAGGATTTTGCACAGTTTTTTGAGGTTTGTAAGGACTGCATGCTTGAAGACAACGCTAAATCTTACCTTTGAACTGGATTCGCATTAACATCTCAAAATTGCCTGTCAGCCTCAATCTATCAAAAAAAGCCGCCCCGGTCTCCCGGAACGGCTTAACCAAACACAAATCTAACGTCGTCAGTTTTTAATGATCTTCCCAGTTGCAGAAGTTCCATCCGACATCAACCGGATAAAATAGAGCCCGGTTGGCTGTCCTTCCATGGAAATGACCTGCCTGGCAGCACCCGAAAGGTTGGTTTTCATCACCCTGTTCCCACGGATGCCATAGATCTCAATGTCCGCTGCTTCAGGTAAAGTGTTCCCGGTCAGTTCGATGGTAAACGATCCGGTGGTGGGGTTCGGATAGACCCTGAAGGCGGTCTTAGAGGAAACTGCAGGATTTTCTTCCGTTCCTGTTTTTACGGCCACCATGGGAGGAGAAATGCTGCCGCCTCTCAACCTGATAATCAGGAGGGCATAGGTTAATCTTGTTTCCCATATCAAAAAAGTGAAGTTTGCGTCGTTTATACGCAAAGTAATAAGTTTAAACCACCTTGCCAGGAGGTTTTAAAAACTCCGGACCCAAAGACCGGGAAATGAGATGTTAATCCCAATTGTGCCCAATCAATTAATTAAAATTGAATAATCACTTTCGTATCAGTAAGGAATAACAGCGGCAATGATCACCCGTTCAAATAAATCAGCGAAGTTTCCCCTGTTCAGTTTGTAAACCAATTCGTTCAGGTGGTTTTGCCTGCCGTTAATAGCGTAATGAGTCCTCAGCCATTTTTGTTACAACTTCATGTTCAAAATTGTAAAGTTTCACAACAGTTTGAGAAGATTCATCAGCGGTTTGTGGCGTTATCACTACAAAATTTGTTGTTGTTAGTTTTGGATTGTTGTCGATCCATGTTCCGGAATTCGCATAAATACATTTTTTATTGTCATAACTAACACCCGCATCAATCCTGGGTACGTGAGTATGACCAAAAACAACAATTCTTTTATCTGAGGCATGGTTCAAGAAGTACTGTACATTTGCCTGATGGTCGATTTCTGTAGCTGAATTAACAGAATCTATTGCACGGGTAGTAGTAGAATGAACAGGTACATTATTATAAGTTTGTCTTGTAGCCCAATTATCCTGAATCCCATTAAAAAAATTCACATTTATAAATCCGCCCGAATCTAATTGATAAGGAACAAGATCGTTAACAGAATACGTCCCTGTGAATCCATTAATATTTGTTACAATAATATTCTCATCAAACCTGTTAGATATCGGGAATTCCATCGTTGTTATGTACCACTCATTCCAATATTTATACAGTAAATCCTGTGAGTTACCGCCCAGTAGGTATGGTGTAACAACTGGTGTGGTATCGCCCGGAGGCGGATTTCCCTGTTGAAAAGCAGAAGCAGCCAGTCTTGTGAAATAATACCCCGGAGGCAATATGGTGCCCGGTGCAACAGTTTGGTTTGAGATAGGGTCAGGGGCACAAAAGAAGTTGTAGCGGTGCCCGTGTTCAATGGCTATTTTAGGGTAGTCAGCAGGGGAATAAGTACCCAGACCCAGCACATTATCACGGACTTGATGTATCCCCGAAAGGACACTTTCAATACTTGCCGCTGTAATTGTTAAATCGTGATTGCCGGGAACATAAGTCACTAATATCAGACCTTCCTTAATTATACTATTTAACGCAGCAAACACACCAGCGTTGGTTGTTGCAAGACGGCTTACAAGCCACGCGTAATAATCTCGAAAAAGTTTTCATAATTCATTCATTTTAATTGATAAAAAGGTAAAATTGCAATTACCAGGTATCTCCGGCTTTATTTATATGAACTACCTGATTTCAGTTGAATTGTCAGGGAATTGTCTTTGGGTATAAAATCAGTCCACAGGTAATCACAATATCCGGGAAGCCATTTAGAAGCGCCGTATTGTCTTCCGGTTTGCCCGATCAATGCGGTATCCTCAAGGGCTTTATCTTCATCACCTGCCAAATGGGCGCTTAATGCTGTTGCCATACAATGACTGATATGCCAGGCAGTATCAATATAAGTGCTTTGCCTGCCCGACATGAGTGAGGTCGTGAACAGGGTATCTGCGGCTGTCTGCGACAGACCTTCAGCATATTGTTGAAACGTTTGATAAGGTGCAATGGCTGAATAATTTGCATTGGTGATGTGCTTCGTTGTAATGATCAATGCGGAATCCTTAATGTACGTTATCAACCGGTATGAACAAGGGTAAACAATAATAGAACCGGTTTCTATATCATATATGGTCTGATTTCCTGATTGTTGTTTTGTAATATCAGTTGCATGAAAATGTCCCGTAAACATAATCTTTAAGCCCGCATTCATGAGTTGGCTTGATACATCTGTATAATTATCTACCATAAAGCCAGGGAAACTTTGGTGCTTGTCAGTGAATTGTTCAACTATTCCGTGATGCATCATGCCAAAAACTGTTTTTCCTTT
>CAZVNF010000303.1:0-3225 GCA_964628215.1 uncultured Draconibacterium sp. | reverse complement strand
GATGGGATATCCTGGTTAATAAAGTGCTTCAGAGATATTCTCCAGATTAGAATGGGATTTTACTTAATTTTACACTGAATCTTGATTATTCCATTTCTTAATATTAACCATGAATCACGAATCAGAGAAAATAACACGCAAAAACAGGATTGACCTTTTGCTAAAGGCAGCCGGTTGGCGTATTGTAAAATTCTCTGATAATATCGATCCGCGGTTGCTTCAAAATTATGCAATTGAAGAATTGCCTACTGGTAACGGACCTGCTGATTATGCATTAGCAGTCAATGGTAGAATTCTGGGTGTTATTGAAGCAAAGAAATTAGAAGTTGGTGCCGAAAATGTTCTCGAACAGGCCAAACGATATTCCCGGGGTGCCGACAATACCATTGGAGACTGGAACGGATACAGAGTGCCATTCCTGTATTCCTCAAACGGCGAACTCATTTATCATCTGGACGCCAGAGACAGCAATAATTTAAGCCGACAGATTTATGGTTTTCATTCACCTGAAGCACTGGAAAGTTGCTTCTATGATAAAAAGGCAAGTGCATTCAAATGGCTGGATGAAAATGAAAACATAACACCTGGTCTTCGGCCTTATCAAAAGGATGCCATCTCTGCCTATGAGACAGAATTAGCAAAGGGCAAGCGCCTGATGCTTCTTGCAATGGCCACAGGCACCGGGAAAACCTTCACTACAGTCGTTCTGGTATACCGGATGCTGGTATCAGGCTATGCAAAACGTATTTTGTTTCTGGTTGACCGTAAATCGCTGGCCGCGCAGGCAGTTACTGCCTTTGCTTCATTTGATACCCCGAGAAATATCAAATTTAAGGATGAATACGAATTGTATTCACAGCGATTCCAAAAGGATGATTTTGAAGGCGACGTGTATGATCCAACCGTTCTGCCAAACTCATATCTTACCAATCCGGATGGTACAAAGACTTTCCTGTATGTGTGCACGATTCAGCGAATGGCCATGAATCTTTTTGGCAGAGCCGGAGCTTTTACAGAGGATGAAGAAATTGAAGAGGAAGCAGAAACCCTTACCATTCCTACCCATGCATTCGACCTGATCATTGCCGACGAATGCCATCGTGGCTATACATCGAAGGAAACCAATGTGTGGCGTAATGTTCTCAACCATTTTGATGCGGTAAAAGTAGGACTTACGGCAACGCCGGCCTCACATACTGTTGCCTATTTTGGGAAGCCAATTTTCAACTATCCTTTACAGCAGGCCATTGATGAAGGCTTCCTGGTCGATTATGATGCAGTTGCCATCAACTCGGATGTGCTGATGAATGGTGCATTTTTAAAGGAGGGTGAACAGGTAGGTGTTATTGATACAGATACAGGCAGGGAACTCATCGACCAACTGGAGGATGAAAGAGAATTTACCTCTACTGAAATTGAAGAGAAGATAACCGCACCGGACACAAATCAGAAGATAATTATCGAGCTTAAGAAGTTCACCGATGATTTCGAACGTGAACGTGGCCGGTTTCCCAAGACCTTGATTTTTGCAACAAATGATATCCCGATGATCTCTCATGCCGACAGAATTGTCAGCATTTGCAAATCTACCTTTAACCGGGGTGATGACTTTGTTGCGAAGATCACCGGCAGTCCAACCGTGGACAGACCCTTGAAGAAAATCAAGGAATTCAGGAACCGCCCCAATCCAAAGATTGTTGTCACGGTGGACATGCTAAGCACCGGTGTTGACATCCCCGCCCTGGAGTTCATTGTTTTTTTACGACCGGTTAAATCAAGGATCCTCTGGGAGCAAATGTTGGGTAGAGGAACCCGGAAATGTGACGAAATCGGGAAGACCCATTTCGTGATTTTTGATTGTTTCAATGGCACGTTGATCAGGTATTTCAAAAATGCCAGTTACAACTTTAAGATCGATCCCCCTGGTACTGATACCGTCACAATAAAAGAACTGATCGAAAAAATATACAACAACGAAGATCGGAAAGCCAACGCAAAACGGCTGAGCAAGCGCTTGCACCGGATTGAAAAAGATATGAGCGGGAATGCGCGGGATAAGTTCGCAACCTATATACCTGATGGCGACATGGGCAAATTTGCAGAATACCTGGCCAAATTTTTTGACAAGTACAGATAATGGCAAAGCAACTGACTGAAATATTCGACAGCTTTAGCAGTGTCATGGAGTTGCTTCGCAACCCGGAATTCCAGGACTTGCTGGTAAAGTATGAACGGGCCAAAAAGGTATTTTTGGTAGGCTACGAAGTTCAGGATGAAGTCAGTTCAATGGTGTTGTTTGAAGCTGAAGATAAATACGGGTTGAAACCGGAAGATTACCTGGTTGCCTTCTCCAATTTCATAAAAAGCAAGGAACAGGAGATCCAGGCGATCACCATCCTGCTGAATAAGCCTAAGGATTGGAACACCCATGCCCTGAATGAACTTCGGAATAAACTGAAAGAAAGTAAATATGATGAAGCCAACCTTCAGAAAGCGCACAGGATCGTTTATCATAAGAACACAGTGGACATCATCAGCATGGTTAAACATGCAGCCAAAGAAACGGAACCCCTGCTAAGCCTGGAAGAACGAGTAAACAAAGCCATTTTGACGGTGACCGAAGGCAAACACCTAAATGATGAACAGCAGAAATGGATGGAATATATCAGGGAACACCTGAAGCAGAATATGACCCTTGATGAAGAAGACTTAAAGGAACTGCCTGTTTTCACTGACAGAGGCGGTTTGAGAAAGTTCAAAAGGGTATTCCCTGGTGAATACGAGATAATTATTAACGAGATAAACAGGGCCATCGCGGCCTAACTACCGGATGAGTGATGTTGTAAACAAACTGTGGGGTTTCTGCCACACTTTAAGACATGAGGGAATTGATTATAACGATTATATCGAGCAACTCTCTTTCCTGCTGTTCCTCAAAATGGCAGATGAAAAAGAGGTCCGTCTCACCGAAAAATATAATTGGCAGGCCCTGAAAAATTTAAGCGGCGGTGATCTGATGGATCATTACACCGATACACTCCGGGAACTGGCCAAAGAACAAGGCCTGCTGGGTGAGATATTTACCCAGGCACAGAACCGCTTTAACAACCCGGTGAGCCTGAAAAAATTACTCAACCTGATCGAAGAGGACGAATGGACCTCGATGGATGTGGATGTGAAAGGCGCTGCCTTTGAAGGCCTGCTTGAAAAAGCTGCCAGCGAAGG
>CAZVNF010000302.1:0-3235 GCA_964628215.1 uncultured Draconibacterium sp. | reverse complement strand
TGTGCCCGGAACAGGACTCGAACCTGCACATCCGTACGGATACTAGTCCCTGAAACTAGCGCGTCTACCAATTCCGCCATCCGGGCATGTATGGTACATTGTACCATTCAGGGGGTGCAAAAGTAACACTTTTTTCTGAAGTATGAAACTTTTTAATTATTGTAAATTTGTTTGAATATACTTCAACAATCCATATCATGAGAAAAAATACGATCCTTATCCTGGTTTTCTTCTTATCTGCGCTGATTACCAGGGCACAGCATAATCCGGAACTGAGCGGGGCACACTATTGTCAGCAGAAAAAATCATCCGCACTTTCTTTACCCGATCTGTCCGATAATTCCGTTTACAGCATTCCCCATACGTTTGATGTGCTGAAATACACCCTCAGCCTCAACCTTTATAAATGCTACCTCTCCCCTTATCCAAAAAGTTTCACCGCGTTTAACATCATCCGGTTCAGGGTCGATTCCACCCTGTCAACGGTTAAACTGAATGCGGTCAATTCCTCCCTGACCATTGACTCCGTAAGATTGGCGGGGGTTTCATTTGTCCATTCCAACGATATCCTTACCGTTACCCTCAACCGCACATACATCCCAGGAGAGATCGCCGAACTGAAAATTTACTACAAACACAAGGATGTTGCCGATGGCGCACTGTATGTTTCGGGCGGAATGCTGTTTACCGATTGTGAACCGGAAGGGGCCAGAAAATGGTTCCCATGCTGGGACAAGCCTTCAGACAAAGCACTGCTCGACCTCACAGCCAAAGTGCCCTCCACCTGCAAATTTGCTTCCAACGGGAAACTGATGGATTCTACATTCTCGGTCGACACGCTTTCCTACCATTGGGAAAGCATCCATAATGTGGCGACATACCTGGTGGTTATGACCTCCAAAATAAACTACAACCTCGATATCGTTTACTGGCATAAGCTTTCAAACCCCTCCGACAGTGTTCCGATGCGGTTTTATTACAACCCCGGAGAAAATGTGACAAATGCCAAAGCAGTGATAAAACCCATGACCGACTGGTTTTCTCAACACTTTTGCGAACATCCGTTCCAGAAAAACGGTTTTGCCACACTCAACAGCCAGTTTGCCTGGGGCGGGATGGAGAATCAGACACTTACCAGTCTATGCCCCGGATGCTGGAGCGAATCCCTCATCGCCCATGAATACGCCCATCAGTGGTTTGGAGATATGATTACCTGCGATACCTGGGCCGACATATGGTTGAATGAAGGATTTGCCACCTGGACTGAAAATTTCTGGTGGGAGAAAACCGGGGGATATACCTTATATAAGAGCCAGATAAACAACGACGCTTCAAATTATCTGAACGGAAACCCCGGATGGGCAATTTCCAATCCATCCTGGGCCATCACAACTCCAGGGGTAAATACCCTTTTCAATTATGCCATCACCTATGCCAAAGGCTCGTGTGTACTGCATATGCTCAGGTATACTCTGGGAGACACCCAGTTTTTTAACGCCATGCAAGCCTATTCAAATGACACAAACCTGCGTTTCCATTCTGCCAGGATCACCGACTTTAATGACAAGGTAAATTTGATTACCGGACAAAACTATAACTGGTTTTTCACCCAATGGATCTATGCGCCTAATCACCCTGTGTATGCCAATCAGTATTATTTTGAATCCCTTGGAAGCGGAACCTGGGATGTGCACTTTTTAACAAAACAAACACAGGTAAATGCCCCGTTTTTCCAGATGCCGGTCATCCTGAAAATCCATTTCCAGGACAATACCGACAGCCTGATCAGGGTCATGAACACCAGCAATTACCAGGAATATATGTGGACATTCTCCAAACAGCCCACCTCTTTCACTTTTGATCCGGGCAACGAAATTGTGTTGAAACAGGCTACCCTCACCCAGGGCGTTTTTTACACCAAAACCTGGACCGGTGCCCTGAGTGATGACTGGAATACCGGTGGAAACTGGACTCCCTCAGGAGTACCGGTCAACGAAAGTGTGAAGATACCTGCAACGGCCATCCGGATGCCGGTGATACGCAACGCTGGTATGTCGTGCGGTGCGATGCTGATCGAAAATGGAGCCGCACTCTCTGTTACGCCGGGGATGAACCTTTCAGCCCTGGGAACGGTGACCCGGCAATAAAAAAACTCAGTCGCTTCCGACCCTGGCAAATCTTTTTACCAGCACACCTCCCTTCATGCTTACTTTGGCCATGTATATCCCCGGAAACAGGGCGGAAATATCTATTTGACTTCTCACTCCAACCATTGGCTGGCTTTTCACTACAATCCCATTTACGTCTGTGATTTCAATTAGTGCCTCATTAAAATCACCGGTTTGTGAATATTCAACCATCAATAAACTTGCCGATGGATTGGGATAAATGGTGATTTTTCCTGAAAGCCCTGGTTTTTCAATGGGTTTAACGCCAACACCTAACTGGCAGTCACACCAATGACTTCCCAGGCTGTCGAAAAAATTGACAGGCAGTGAATCATACTCGAGAAGGGCATAAAAACTGTGCGGAAGACCATTGGTTGTGCTGTCCCCGTAGTGGTTCATGGTTAAACGGTTTACGCCATAAGTAACCTGGTGATGTCGTTTCAGCGTTCGTTTGGTCAGGTATATTCCGGTGCCCCGCCAGTATGGCTTAGTATCCGTCCAGGCCCCGGAAGGACTATAGGTTCCATTCCAGTTCATCGGGCGAACGCCTATTTCACCAAAAATATCAATGTCGGTCCAGGTATTTCCTGCCTGCTTTTTCTGAAGCGAAATGGCGTCGTCGCCGTTCCAGAATGCCACATTGCAACCTGGGGTGGTACCACCATAATCATAAGGTGCGAGCCAGGTACCTTTTTTACGCAAGGCAGGCCAGATCATGGTATCCTGTCCGGGCTTGGTCGTATCCTGAATAATGACCATCACCCCATATGGCTGAATGGTATCGGTTAATGGCAGTACATACGACGGATCCTCGTTTGAAATGGTACTGCCATTCCCCCAGCGGATCAATCGGTACTGATTATCCAGAATAATTGGTTGTGGCGTTGGATTGTACAATTCAAGCGCCTTGTTGTTATTAAAGCCTTCCACGTATTCAGAAATAAAGAGGTCGGCACAGGTATTCTGGGAATATACTGCACCTGCAGTCAACAGGAGTATTATAAAAAGCAGTTTTTTTTTCACAGCAATTATTTTTGACGGTTATTTCATGTAAATTTATAAAAAAT
>CAZVNF010000301.1:0-3250 GCA_964628215.1 uncultured Draconibacterium sp. | reverse complement strand
CAAAATGTGAATGCAAATAATAATTATAATCTAATAACTATGAAACTGACGCGAAGAGAAATATTAAAGCTTTCCGGAGCCTCAATGGGAGGTCTCATGCTGGCAAGTCCGCTCAGTGGCCTTGGCAGTTCAAGCGAATTGAACGAATCTGATCCATCACAAAAGAATTCCCTTTTTGACGCATTGCCCGTTTTTCCTCTCGGGGAAACACTGGCCGCAAATGAAATGCGAATCACATTTCTTGGAACCTCCTGTATTGCCAGGTTATCGCAGGAATGCAACAGCATTTTTGTGGAGGTTGGCAGTGGTGATCAATTTATTTTCGATTGCGGAACTGGTGTTATGGCAAAATATGCCGCCATGGGAATACCAATGAGTAAGATGAATAAAATATTTATAACACATCTGCATGGTGACCATACAAGCGATTTGACTCACATTTACTGTTTCGGACCCTCGCAAGACCGAAAATCTCCGCTTTACATCTGGGGACCCACCAAATCTGATTTTACCTATAAGGATCCTGAAGGGAAAACCTGGGGGCCATATGAAGACGGAACACGTATATTCTGTGAGAGGTTCAGGGAATTTAACCGCTGGCATACAGAAAGTTTCAGCTTTGGTTCAACCAGTTATGCAAGCAATCCGCTCCCTGATCAAATTAAAACAAGATGGGGTTTGCGTGAGATACCGAAGCAGGTTTCCGACGATAATCCTGACGATGGATATGCTATTTTTCCGATAGAGTTGGACTGGCAGCTTTCGGGGAAAACTATGGGAGACAACGTTGCCTATAACAATCCGGAAACCGGGGTTAAAATAACACATTTCCCGGCTATACATTGCAGGAGAGGATCGATAAGTTATAAACTGGAATGGAATGGTTTATCAATGATATTCAGTGGTGACACAAAACCAAGTTATGATATGATCAGCCAGGCAGCCGGAGTAGATGTGCTGATTCATGAAATGGTGATGCCGGCGAATGATTGGGCAATTAAAAATTCAGGAATGACACCCGGTGATCCCAACTTTTCTATTGCCTATGATTATGCCCTGCAGGTACAAAACAGTTCACACACGCCCCAGGGTGCTTTCGGGTATCTCCTCAGTCAGATGAATCCACCACCACGGCTGGCAGTGGCCACCCATTTCCAGGCGCAGGACGATACCATCGCTTCTGCCACGCAAAGTGTGCGCAATCACTATCCCGTAGGAGAAATCACATTTGCTGCCGACCTGATGGTGATAAATGTGTCAGCGACCAAAATAATCCAGCGACGTGCTGTTGTTTCTTCTTTCGCATTTTCGCCCGTGAGCCCATTGCGAGCTGTAAATACACCAAAATACTGGAAATGGGATGATCCTGTTTTGAAACATAAAAAACTTATGGATCCTTACGCTCAGATTATCACAACGGAGGAGGTTCCTGCCATTGATCCAGATACACATAATGTTAATTTCCGGGAAGATGGATACTGATTCCGGATTTGATAATGAGATTTTTATTCCTTATGAACAATCGATGTTTTAATCTTGGTAAATATGTTAAAATCAATCATTTTTGCTATAATAATGCTGATGTCAGTAATCCTTTTCGGACAAAATCTCAACATGACATTTACTGCATCAGGTGCGGCTGAAAATGTCGATAGTGTGAAAGCCACAAACCTCAGAACCAATGAATATGTAACCATTCCCGGAAATGAAACACTGACACTTAACCTTTACACAGGGATTACTCCGCATACAGTAATAAATAACCAGGGAACTGTTTATCCAAATCCTTTTTCGGGCAAAACTACATTTGTCGCCAACGTATTGAAAACACAAACGGTGTCGCTGGAGGTATATAACATTATCGGTCAGTTGGTTGCGGAAACACAGGCTGTGGTTCAGCCCGGTTCCAGCAGCTTTGACCTTTCCTTGTCGAAAGCTGGTATCTATATGATAAGTCTTTCCACAGATCAGGGAAACGAGGGTTTCAAAGTTATGTGTTCAGAATCATCAGGAACTGAAAACCAGATCCGGCTTGCAGGTTCGGCGCAAGAAAACAAGACACCGTATTTAAAGAAACTGAGCATCTACAACCTTGGATTTACAGATGGTGATATCATCCTTTACAGATGCCAGGGTGGAGTTCATACAACTATTATTACCGATTCACCAGTCACATCAACAAACTATGAGGTTGAGTTTGCACCATGTATTGATACCGATGGGAAGAGCTATGCCATTGTAAAAATAGGAACTCAAACCTGGATGGCCGAGAATCTGGCGTGGCTGCCTGCGGTAAATTTATCCTCGAAGGGTTCAGATTCATTGAAATATTATTATGTTTATGATTATAAAGACAGTATTGTGAATAATGCGAAAAACTCGGTGAATTATAAATTATACGGTGTACTCTATAACTGGCCGGCTGCAATCAATCGTGATGGTCGAAAACCACTTACCACGTTAACAATACAGGGAGCTTGTCCCGCTGGTTGGCATTTGCCCGATGATGATGAATGGAAGAACCTGGAGACAGACCTCGGGATGATTCAAATAACTGCAGATTCTCTCTATTTGCGTAACACAGGAGAAGTTGGCCCAAAACTGAAATCATCTGTAAATTGGTTTGGCGATGGCAATGGAAGTAACTACGCCGGGTTTACATCATTACCAGGCGGATATCGTAACACACATGGGGGTTTTCGAAGCTTTAACAATTACGCTGTTTACTGGTCAGCTTCCCAATCTGATACCTTGCCCTGGTACCGCAGCATCTATTATAACGATAAGGGAGTTTACCGATTCACAACCTTGCCGGGTCATGGATTTTCGGTACGATGCGTAAAAGATGACTTATGAAACGGCAATGAATGAAATTTATTTACCACGAGCAATATTCTACTTGAATTACAATTATAAATTTTTAAAACCTGTTAATGAAAAGTAATATAAAAAAATTAAACCGTCATTCCACCCTGATTTCTACATTTATACTGTTTTGCGGAGTTGTTGGAGTGATTCTAATTTCCGGTTTTTCACCTGGTAATGATAAGAAAACTGTACCATCCCATCCGAATATATTGTTTATAATGGTTGATCAAATGCAGACTCCACCGGAAGGATACGGCCCCGAAGAAGGTGTTGCCCAGGGATTAAAAGAGATACTTGGGTTCCGGACGCTTTCTCCTGGTAATGAATACACAAAGTTTTTCCCCGGTTTAACACGCCTGAGGGATCACGGTGTTGTTTTTGG
>CAZVNF010000300.1:0-3322 GCA_964628215.1 uncultured Draconibacterium sp. | reverse complement strand
AATTTTCAGCAGGAGTTCAGCTGTTTTTAATGCAATGTCTTTGTTATAGATCATAGGGTAATTTATTATTTTCAACCGCAAAGATAACAAAAAGCCGGCAACCTCACAGTTGGCTGGTAGTGAAAAAAACGTACTTTTACTTTGTAAATTCTCCTTCCATGAAAATATTCCTGAATGACCGGATTATTAGATTTGTTAATGTGCTGCCAGTTAATACACTGCCTTCTGATATGGTGACAGAATACCTTTCCGGGGAACAGTTGCGCAACTCATGGGAGGAATTTATGCGATATGAGAAATACCGCAATTTTATTATTTATGAACCGGAAACAACCACTGGCGAAACTTTAAGGGCAGTAGACGTGTTTAAAACCTTTTTCAAAGTTGTACAGGCAGCAGGAGGTTTGGTTAAGAATGAAAAAGGAGAGTATCTCTTTATTCATCGGCTGGGATTCTGGGATTTGCCAAAGGGGAAAATTGAGAAAAAGGATATTCCGGGTGCCGGACATTCAAAAACGGATTTGCTTTCAGCCCGCGCAGCCGCAATAAGAGAAGTACAGGAAGAAACGGGTGTTGGAAAGGTGTTGGTTACACAGGAACTTTCCTCAACGTGGCATATTTATATTGAAAAGAATACCCCCATACTGAAACAAACAAGGTGGTTTGCCATGGAAGCAGATTCGGGCCAGAGTTTAAAACCACAGGTTAGCGAGGGTATTTTCCTTGTTAAATGGACAAAACCGGAGGCACTCCATTGCATCCTTTCCCACACGTACGCATCGCTAAGAGAGTTATTGGTTGAGGTTGTATTTTGACAACTATTCAGGGTCAGCCTGAAACCGGAAGCCAAGCCTTTTGCCGGTACTGATCGACATGGCATCGAGGGTGGTTTGCATGTCTGCCAGGGTTACCTCTTTGATATTGTCGTACGGAGGAGTTAGCAGGTCAAAATTCAGGGTGTATAAAATAGAGGATTGGAGGATGGTCTGTATTGCTTTTTGATCAAGGATGTTTCCTGTGAAATTGTTATATAAAAGCCCGATCTCCCGCTTCCCTTCGGTAAAATAGTGGTTCTCCCGGTTTACGAATATCCGGCCGATGCAGTAACCTATGTCGTTACTCCTGTTATATTTAAAGGAATCGGCAAGAAAATTGAATATATGGATGATACCGCAATAGGACCTGGATTTGTCATCACGGATATAACTGCTTTTCATGACTACATGGTCGCGTGGAATCTCAAACACATTGGAATGCATGAAGAAAATGAGTATATCCGAACCAAATTTAAGCTGGAATTCGAACATGCTTCTGTCACTGTATTCAAACAGGGTTGGATAAGGCGCCTTTTTCACGCGGTTCTTGTTCACCCGGATGAATTCTTCACTCTCCTTTTTAAAGATGTTAAAAACATCCAGGGTTTTATGATAAACCTCCTGTTTCAGACTGCTCTTTTGGAGTATTGAACTGATAATTGATTTTGAGCCGGGAAGGGTTGATGGCATAGCTTTGTATTGCTTTATTCACAAAGATATATATTATTGAAGCTTTACAGCCTGTTAAAATAAAAAATATGGTAAATTTGCAATCAGAATGATATTGACCTGTTTACCGATTCGGTGTTATCCTCATTCCCTTACAACAAACCTTGCCCTTTCCTGAAATAATCTGTCAAAAGTTGATATTATTAACATCTTCCGTACTTCCATTTAACTTGTTTAATTTATGAGAAAGATTTCACTGTTATTGTTATTGCTGGTATTCAGCCTGAGTCATTCAATCGGGCAAAATAACGTATCATCACCTGTCGTTCAGGCCCCGGTGTATTTTGATGTTTCACCCCCATTGAGAGACCTCGTAAAATCGCTTCCTCCAAAAGCTGAAACCACCTGGAAGGATGGAGTGGTTAAGAACAAATTCAACATCAGGCCACGTCCGCAGGGACAAATGCCCGGAGGGTTATCCGACCCGGCCCTGCAAACACTGGATGGGATGGTGCTTACAGATACAACCATTGTCAATTTTGACGGAAATACAAACACAGAAGGTGTATACCCTCCGGATACCCATGGAGATGTAGGACCAAATCATTATTTCCAGGTAGTCAACAGCCATTATGCCATTTATAATAAAACAGGTACGCTTGTGCTGGGCCCGTTGCCCAACAGCACTGTTTTTAACGGTTTACCCAACAATTCAAATGACGGTGATGCAGTGGTTTTATATGATGAACAGGCCGATCGCTGGCTGTTTTCCCAGTTTTCACTGCCAAATTATCCTGACGGTCCATTTTTCCAGATGGTTGCAGTTTCTCAAACCGGTGATCCGACCGGCTCCTGGAACCGTTATCAATACACCTTTACCAACATGCCCGATTATCCAAAATTCGGAGTATGGGGAGACGGGTATTATATGTCGATGAACATCTTTACTGCAACTTTCGGCAATTATGCCGGGGCAGGAGCGGTAGCCTATAACCGCACCCTGATGCTCGCCGGGAGCCCTGCCGCCACCATGGTGATGTTTACCAAGCCTGCATCCGATGATGCATATTCCTGGCTCCCTTCCGATTGCGACGGACCATTTCCTGCTGCCGGCACACCGAACTATTTCATGTACGAATTCGATGGTGCAACCAATGACCACCTGGGTATTTATGAGTTTCATGTGGACTGGGCCAACACCGCCAATTCCACTTTTACCAACCTTCTTTCTCTTCCTGTGAATGCCTTTACTGCCAACATTTCCGGTATTACCCAGCCTGGTACGAGTGTGAAACTGGACGCATTGAATGACCGCCTGATGTACCGGTTACAATATCGGTCATTTGGAAGCTATTCAACGCTGGTGTGCAACCATTCGGTGGATATTTCAACTTCGGTCGCCGGCATCCGCTGGTATGAGCTGAGGAAAACGACCGGGGCATGGTCGGTTTTTCAACAGGGAACCTATTCGTTATCAGACAATAACAGCCGGTGGATGGCCAGTATTGCCATGGATTCAAGTGGAAACATGGCCATGGGATACTCCGTATCCGGTTCCAGCCTGTATCCTTCAATCAGGTATACCGGGAGGAAAAAGAATGATGCGCTGAACCAGATGACCATTGCTGAAAGAGGAATCTATATTGGCGGTGGTTCGCAAACAGGTTCATATGCCCGCTGGGGAGATTACAGCGCCATGAGTTGTGATCCTTCCGCCAAGGCTACTTATTGGTATACTACAGAATACTTATCAACTACATCCCCCACGGGATGGAAAACCAGGATCGCCTCTTTTAAATTTGCCAATAATCCTGTCGTGATCACAAATTCTGCTACCA
>CAZVNF010000299.1:0-3377 GCA_964628215.1 uncultured Draconibacterium sp. | reverse complement strand
GGTCAGTTCGGTCTTTTTTTGTGTGCCGATAAGAATCTCTTTCCCGGTTTTCAAGTAGATTTTCAGTCCCAGGTTGCCCGAAACATTGTAAGCCTGTCCGTATTTATTTCCTTTTATCCCCCAGCCTCCGTAATCCCCGATCGGGTTATAGGTGATCACCTCATATTTTTCAACGGTATCCCAACTGATCCTGCGAAAGGTAAAATGAAATGGGAAAAACCGGAAGGCAATCCCTGAATGATTAATCTCTGTTGTCAGTCTGGCAAATAAAAACAGCAGAACAAGTAACAGGAGCACAAGTAAAACACAGGCAAACGTCACGATCAGACCGGTATCGCTCATCGGATTGTTCCCGAATGTTTGCCCGTCAATCACCTGGCGTTTAATCCCAAAACCGAATAAACCAATAATGAGCATTCCCGGAAGTGTCAGTCCGATCCATATCCACGATTGCCTGAATTGCTGTATTTCCCGGTAGTTCATTTTTTAAAAAGGGTTTAGGAAACAAACGTGTTTCTCTGTTGATTATTTTTGGATAAAAATATAAAGAATCTGTGAATGACTGGAGGATTAATAGCTACTTTTGTTGCTGATTTCCTCATTATTTCAACATAAATAACCCACATGAAAAAGCCATATACCTTTGCTTTTATTTTCTTGATTGCTTTCTTACCGGGCGCACTGTTCAGCCAGAAACAACTTCCGCTCAAACTGGGATTGAAAATTGCCCCGAATATCGGGTGGATGAGTCCCGGAACGAAAGGCTATTCCAGTGATGGAGCACGTCTCGGAGGCACCATCGGCTTTATCAGTGAATTTTATTTCGCCGAAAATTATGCTATTTCCACCGGGTTTAATTTTCAATTTCTAAACGGAGCGCTCAACTATTCCGACTCACTGCTGGTGGAAGGCATTACATCGCTGCAAGATGGAAACGTTTTCAGAAAATACAATTTCCTTTATCTCGAAATTCCCCTGATGATTAAGATGAAGACCAAGACCTTCGGGAAAATTTCCTATTTCGGCCAGATCGGACTGGGAACAGGTTTTCGCATTAAGTCTACGGTAAAAGAGCATTTTGAACCAACAACAGGCAATCCTGTTGACCAGCAATACGATTTCAACAATGGAACCACCCTCATCAAGGAATCAATTTTAGTGGGTATTGGCTGTGAATACAGCATTGATGAATCCTCGCGAATCCTTATAGGCCTTTCCTATTCCAATTCCCTCAATAATGTTCTTACCGGGGTGAATTACAAAACAAACCTTAAAGAAAAAACCCAGCTCAACTATGCGGAACTTAATATCGGGTTCCTTTTCTAACCCTTCCCGATGAAAATTGAACTGGCTCAGCTGAACTACCGTGTGGGCGATTTCGAAAACAATGTTTCCCGGATCGTGGAAACTATTGAAAAGGCGAAATCACATCATACGGACCTGATTGTTTTTGCCGAACTGTCAGTATGTGGTTACCCCCCACGTGATTACCTGGAATTCAGCGATTTCATAAGGAGATGCGATTTGGCAGTTGCTGAAATTGCCGGAAAATGCAATGGAATTGCAGCTATCGTGGGTGCCCCCTCCATCAATCCTGCCCCGAAAGGAAAACCATTGTATAACACTGCCTGTTTTCTGGCGAACGGACAAGTACTTGCCCTCTCCCATAAATCATTACTGCCGAATTATGATGTTTTCGACGAGTACAGGTACTTTGAACCAAACAGATTGCCCCATTCAGTGGTTGAATATAATGGATGCCGTTTTGCGGTAACAATTTGCGAAGACCTCTGGAACATTTCCGATGACCCGTTGTATGTTCGCAATCCAATGGATGAGCTTGCAAAACTTCATCCTGATGTAATTATCAACATCGCAGCCTCCCCTTTCAATTACAACCAGCCTGAAATAAGGCGCAATATCCTCACACGAAATGCGGTTACCTATGGGTTGCCGGTCATTTATGTCAACCAGGTGGGTGGTCACACCGAACTCATATTTGACG
Source organism: uncultured Draconibacterium sp. (assembly GCA_964628215.1). Taxonomy (GTDB): domain Bacteria; phylum Bacteroidota; class Bacteroidia; order Bacteroidales; family FEN-979; genus CAIVAT01. Next base: position 1,372 of record CAZVNF010000299.1, on the reverse strand, counting down.
GAGGATCAATGGTTGTCAATCACCGGGGACAGGTTCTCCGGAGTTTGAAAGTCTTTGAAGAAGACATCCAGGCATATGAACTCCCGATGGCAGAAAGCAAAGTTCAACACGGAGAACCGTATGTTACCGTGGAATCATCCAAAACCACCAGTTCAGGTTCTGTTCTTCAGCGATTTAATGGTGCTATTTCCCGGGAAACCACGAACCTGGTTTATTCCGCACTTATCCTGGGAATCCGTGATTACTTCAGGAAAATGGGTTTTTCGAGGGCGATCCTTGGACTTTCGGGCGGAATTGATTCGGCTGTCACCCTGGCACTGGCATCGGTAGCGCTTGGAAATGAAAACGTACGCGCAGTCCTTCTCCCGTCGCAATTTTCTTCGGACCACAGCATTTCAGATGCAGTTTTACTGGCAGAAAACCTCGGAATTGAATTTGATATCATTCCCATTTCTGAAGCGTTTCATTCCATTGAAAAAACACTTCAAACACAGTTTGCCGGACTTCCTTTTAATCTTGCTGAAGAGAATATCCAGGCCCGTTTGCGTGCAGTTATCCTGATGGCAATGTCGAACAAGTTTGGATATATTCTGCTGAATACCAGCAATAAGAGCGAAGCTGCGGTTGGATATGGCACCCTCTACGGGGATATGTGCGGAGGATTATCGGTACTGGGCGATCTGTATAAAACTCAGGTTTACGAACTGGCAAACTTCATCAACAAGGAGCAGGAGATCATTCCGATCAATACCATCCTGAAACCTCCTTCAGCTGAATTGCGGCCCGACCAGAAAGATTCAGATTCACTCCCCGACTATGACATCCTTGACCGGATACTCTTTTGCTATATCGAACAGTATCAGGGCCCCGGTGAACTTACAGGTATGGGGTTTGATGAAAAGATGGTTAACAAAGTGCTGAAACTGGTCAACACCAATGAATACAAACGTTTCCAGACGCCCCCGATCCTGCGGGTTTCTCCAAAAGCATTCGGCATGGGTCGCCGGATGCCCATAGTAGGAAAATACTTATAAATTATTCAGCTGAAACAGATTCAACTGATTTTATCTCCGGAAGTGCACGGATCACGGCAGCTTCGATGCCATTTTTCAGGGTCATCTGGCTGTGGGGACAATTGCCGCACATTCCCAGTAACCTGATGTTCACGGTGTTATCTTCCGTGATGTTTACATATTCCACATCACCCCCGTCGGCCTGAAGATATGGGCGGATTTGTTCCAGAACATTTTTTACTTTCGATTCGAGCTCTACGTTTGCAACCATTTGAACAAATTATTGAATTTTTACTTTTAGAACTTTGCAAAATTACACAAAAACCAAATGTGTTTATATGAATTTGCCAAAATACCGG
>CAZVNF010000298.1:0-3389 GCA_964628215.1 uncultured Draconibacterium sp. | reverse complement strand
TTGGGGTAATTCAATAGGTTGTTTATCAAACAAACGAGATGTGTATAAAGAGTAGGCCTTCCGGAGAGGGGGTAAGGGGTGAGGTGCTTTTTAATTTATTGCAGCGAATTAAAAAAGTTAATGGCCACCAATCTATCGTAAAGCGAACCGGTTTCACGGAAATAAACGTACACGGTGTAGTCATTTTCAGTTTCCCAGTGACTGCCTTCCAATAATGATTCATCCCCGGTCATTTTACCATTTTCTTTCAGAACATACATATAATTATAATAGCCCTGTTTCAGAAAAAGATTGAGTTCATATCCCTTGTGTTCGGGGTTGAAATACATCCGGCTCGAATTGTCTGTTTGCCAGTATGTAAGCTCCCCGATAACATGAAATGTTCCGGTTGTGATCAACACCGGATAAGGAAAAAAGAAATGCACCCAGGCGTAATCCGCCTCAGTGTTGCTGTTTTCAGCATGCTCTTCATTCTTGATATAACATCTGCCGTTGAGGTCCTTCTCCTGTGCATACTGTTTAAAAGTACGAGGCTGATCGGCAAGCAGGTAAACCTGGTATGTGGTATCATAGGCAATCCTGGCAATACGTTCACTCTGGTACAACAGGCTTTTAATATCAAAATTGCGGAACTGGTTGCCACCGCTGAACGATATAGATTCATCGAAACGATAATCAAGCTCATCCGTTCGCGCAAAACGGGGTTTCGAAACCTGGAGCGTATTGTCCCATCTGCCATTTTGCCTGAGAACCACCTTCATTTCACGGCCTACATCAAGTACCTGGAATCCATTTAGATGTACTACAAAATCAACCTGCTGGCGGGCATTGCGTTCGGCCATTGATGAACTCTGGACAACCCTTCCGGACACAACCACCGGGGATGCCTCCACGACCATTATCCGGAAAGTAAAAACGAGTTGAGACGGGTCATCCTCATATACCATTAATAAATAGTTTCCTGAAAGTTTCGGCCTCATGTTGCTGGTTGGAAAGGTTGCCATAAAATGAGTATACTTTACGGTGGTATTATAGGAGTATTCATATTGGTCTATATTCTCCTCCCGGAACCCGTCTATGTAATCGGACACGGTGAGGTCGGATGAAGTTTGCCAGCCGGCTCCGCAGTGTACGATGGTAAATTTATACCGTTTGATATACGGATCAAGATCATCAAACTGTATGGAGATTCTTTCGGTGGAATTAAGTTGAATTACCGGCGGCGATAATTCGAAACCCTCCTTGTAAACCTGGATGGTTTTAACAGACGAACTATAGCAGCGATCCTCGTTGGGAAAACCTTCGGCGAAACATCCATATCCCAAAAGAACAAGCAGGAAAACCAACGATTGATTCATATTGAACACTTAGGTGATTTCTATTTTTCCAATTTCTCCCTGCGGAATTCAGCACAAACAATGGCAGTGGCAATGGAGGCATTCAAAGATTCGGCTTTGCCCAGGGCAGATGAACCATAGGACGGAATGACTATTTTATGGTTAATGAGCGGAGCCAATGCGGGAGATATTCCCCGGGATTCGTTGCCAATCACAATGATACCATGAACACTCAGGGGGGTGGAGAATACTGAATCACCCTCAAGGAAAGTACCATATATGGGAAAACTGCCGCCTCCATTTGCCGGGGTGGCTGACCCGGTGAGGGTTCTGAGAGTTTCCACAAGATTGCAGCTGATCACCTGTACTCTGGTGATTGACCCCATGGAAGCCTGTACAACTTTAGGGTTATAAACATCCACACAATTTTCGGAACAGAGAATGGTTTCAATCCCAAACCAATCGGCCACACGGATAATTGTTCCCATGTTTCCGGGATCACGGATTTCATCGAGGGCAAGTGTAAGAGAGACAGAAATACGGCCAACCATGGAAACCGCCGAAACGGGACCGGGAATTTGCACAACAGCCAATACCGGGCTGGGTGTTGCCAACCCCGAAATCCGGTCCATTTCACGGGGCAAGGTTTCAAAAGCCGGTATTTTTTTTTCGCGGAGGAGAGTGAAATTAGCCAGTATCCATTCACCTGAGCCATAGATTCCCTCAATTTGATACCCGCTGTTGACCAAATCCAGTACAAGTTTGTGACCTTCGGCTAAAAATTGATTAAATTCCTCGCGAAACTTCTTGACTTTAAGGGCCGTTATATGTTTGATCTGGCTTTGTGACAGCATAAAAAAATCCCGGAACCGTTAGGATTCCGGGATAAAAATACAAATTTTCCGAATAGGATTATTCAGCAAAAACTTCGAGTCCGATCTCTACCTGAACATCTTTATGAAGATGGATTTTAGCCTTGTAGGTTCCAAGTTCCTTAATATGTTCATGATCAACGTGAATTTTTTTGCGGTCGACATCGAAATCAAATTGTTCTTTCAATGCCTGTGCAACCTGAATAGCATTTACGGAGCCGAAAATTTTTCCGCTTTCTGCAGCTTTTGCACCAATCTTTACCACCAGGTTTTTCAATCCTTCTGACAGATCTTCGGCTGACTTCCTGATTTTGGCCTCTTTATGTGCTTTTTGTTTCAGGGTTTCAGCCAAAATTTTCTTATTGGATTCGGTGGCCAGAATGGCAATATTTTGAGGGATAAGATAATTCCTCGCGTAGCCGGGCTTTACATTAACCTTTTCGTTCGTATAGCCCAGGTTGAGGACGTCTTGTTTTAAAATTACTTCCATGGTTCGTGCCTCCTTATTTTAATAAATCTCCAACATAGGGCATGAGGGCAATGTGCCTGGCCCGTTTAACTGCCTGTGCTACTTTACGCTGGTATTTGGTAGATGTACCAGTAATACGGCGGGGAAGCAATTTGCCCTGTTCATTGACGAACTTGAGCAAAAAATCAGCATCCTTGAAATCGATGTACTTGATACCGCTTTTCTTGAAACGGCAATATTTTTTTCTTTTGGTATCGACCGCTATCGGGGTCAGATACTTTATTTCACCTTGTTGTTGTGTGGCCATGATCAAACAGTTTTTGAATGGTTATTATTCTTTTACTTCCTTTGCAGCTTTCGACCTGGCACGCTTCTTCTCGCTGTAGGCGAGCATGTGCTTGTCAAAAACAACCGTTAAAAAGCGGAGGATCCGCTCATCACGTTTAAAGGTCACTTCCCACTCCCTGATCAGGGTCGGTTCAGCCTTGAATTCAATCAGGTGATAAAATCCAGTGGCTTTTTTCTGAATGGGATAGGCGAGCTTGCGCAAACCCCAATGATCCTCGTGAACTATCTCAGCGCCTTTGCTGACGAGGAACTTCTGATACTTTTCTACCGTTTCCTTCATCTGTTCATCAGACAAAACGGGAGTCATAATGAAAACGGTTTCGTACTGTTTTAACATTTCTCGTTGATTTTAATTAATTTATA
>CAZVNF010000297.1:0-3408 GCA_964628215.1 uncultured Draconibacterium sp. | reverse complement strand
ATTGATGCCGCCGTGGATTCAGTCAGGCTCGCAGTGGAAACCGACATCGGTAAAATTGTTCCGACCCTCAACGTTTTTATTGAGACCCCGGAAGGTTCATGGTTTTCAAGTTCAGCCGGACAGGGTTATCAACCTATCACCCCTGACACTTATTTCAGGTTTGCCAGCAATACCAAAACCTTTACCAGTACCGCCATCCTGAATATGCAGGAAGATGGCTGGCTTAACATTGACGATTTAATCACTGATACCATTCCGGGAAGCAACCTGCCTTATGTTCCGGCTTCGGATGCCTGGAATATTCCCTACAAAGGCGAAATCACCATCAAAATGCTGCTTCAGCACAGCGCCGGAGTTTACGATGTAGATAACGATTCGGTGCCCGCATGCAATGGTGATTCCTATACGTCGTACATGATGGCACTGGATCAGAACCATCAGTTTACAGCGGAAGAAATGGTTGGCCAGGCTGCCCAGCACCAACTTTCCTACTTTGCTCCTGGAACTGACCATCATTACAGCAATACAGGTTTTGTAATCCTGAGCGAAATCGCTGGCAGGGTTTATTCCTTTCATGCGGGAAGTCAGAAACACTTATCCGATTATCTTTATGATAAAATAACAGGTCCAGCCGCAATAGTGCCCATTGATGCCCATTTTCCATACCAGGCTACCGATACTGAAATGCCGTCACCATTCTCCTGCGGCCATTTTCTGATTGAACCTGACAATACGATTGCCTTTTGCGGTTTCAATATGTCGGGTCAGATTGGCGAAGGAAACGGATATGCCACCATGCGAGGTTTGAACACATTTATACGCACCCTGATAAAAGGACAGAATGTACTGACGCAGAATACTATACAACAAATGACAACATCATGGTCGCCAGGAAACAACTCATACGCCTTAGGCTGTTTGTACTCCACGAACCTTGGATACGGGCATAATGGAGCAAGAATTGGAAACCTATCCATTATGGTGTATGATCCCGAAACTGATGTTTCCGTTATCAGTTACATAAGCGCCTGGGAAATACCAGATGTAATGGTTACCATAAAGGCCATTTATAGCGCAGCCTATAGCGCCCGTTCCGCACTCGGTTATCCCGGAGAACCTGAAAAATGATATGAACAGAAAAGTCATGAAAAATATCACGTTTTGGTCATTTTTGGTTTTTCTATCCACGCTGACAGTTCTTGGTTCCTGTAAAAAGGGGGTTGATGACAATCCCAATCAAATTATCATCAACCAGATGCAGGCCGTTACGGATTCCATCATTCAAAACACCCATGTGCCCGGCGTTGTGGCCCTTGTGGTTGACCATAAAATGGGAATTGACTGGATTTACACAGCCGGCTACAGCGATATTCCCAACAAGTTGCCGATGGACGGAAACAACACTTTCAGAATCGGCAGTTGCACCAAAACCATGACGGTTACCGTGTTGCTTCAACTGGTGGATGAAGGAAAAGTCGCATTGAACGACAAGCTGTCAAAGTATTTTCCTGCCTATCCCAAATCAGACAGCATCACGATTGCCATGCTTTGTGATATGACCAGCGGTATCTTCGACTATGTATATGATCCGTTGTTTTTTCCCGCATTGATCGCCAATCCTGAAAAAATATGGCAGCCGCAGGAACTTGTGGACATAGCCTTTTCGCATGACTTTAATTTCAGTCCGGGCAATGGATGGGATTATTCAAGCACCAATACTATTATTGTCGGACAGATCATCGAATTGCTGACCGGAAATACCCTCGGGACAGAGATCAATTCCCGCATCATTCAACCACTAAACCTGATAAAAACAGGTTTCCTGCCATCCGGAACCACTTTCCCTGGACCTCACGGGAAAGGATATTATCTGGAAACTTTCGTTGAAAATGAGGAACTGACCGAACATTTTGATATTTCCTGGGGCTGGGCTGCAGGCGCTGCCTATTCCACCCCGCGTGAACTTCAGAAATATACCGAAGTACTTGCCAGTGGAGGGCTTTTGTCCGACTCTTTGCAAAAAAGAAGGCTTTCTGATTTACATATTGATGAACTGGGCGATTATTACGGACTTGGTGTGATGAAATGGGGCTCCTTTTACGGGCATAAAGGAGCCGTGATGAGCTTCACCTCCATAATGTTTCACAGTAATGAAAAGGATTGCACGGTAATAATCTATTTCAACTGCCTCCTCGAACTTCGCCCCGACTTCCTGTTCCACCGGTACATGGATATTTTGTATGGGAAAGATTATTAATATGTTAGCATAAAATGAATAACCATGACAACAATGAAAAAGCTCTTTATCCTGACGGTTCTTTTTATATCGGCAACCTTGTTTGCTTGTAAAAAAGACCTGGCTCCTGATCCCAACCGGGAGCTTGTCAACCGATTGAAAACCGTTACCGATTCGATTATTCAAAACACAACGGTTCCGGGAATTGTGGCGCTGGTGGTTGATCATAAACGGGGAATTGACTGGATGTACACCACCGGGGTCAGCGACACGGAAACGCAGGCGCCGATGGATAGCAATTATACTTTCAGAATTGCCAGCAACACGAAAACCTTTACCGGAACAGTTTTGCTGCAGCTTGTGGATGAGGGGAAACTCTCCCTGAACGATCAACTTTCCAAATTCTTCCCTTCATACCCAAAATCAGACAGCATCACGGTTGCCATGCTCTGCAACATGACCAGCGGGGTGTTCGACTACTTTGCTGATCCACAGTTTATAAGTTCATACGCCAGCGATCCTTATAAAGTTTTTCCCCCGCAGGAACTTGCTGCCACCGGCTTTGCAAATCCCTTTTCCTGCAACCCCGGAAGCGACTGGAGTTATTCAAATACCAATACGGTCATTCTTGGCTTGATTATCGAACTGGTTACCGGAAACACCCTGGAAGCAGAAATAAACAACCGTATCCTCATCCCCACGGAATTAACACACACAGGATATCAAAACACCGGCGCGGATTTCCCCGGACCCCATGCCCGCGGTTATTACTTTCCCGATATTAATTATTATGGAGAAATGACGACCCCTTACGACATATCAAGGGCCTGGGGATGCGGTTCGATGTTTTCGACCCCGCGCGACATGCAGAAATTCGCGGAAAAGCTTGTTGGTGGCGGGTTATTGTCAGATTCATTACAAAGCCGGCGGCTGAACGAAATGCGTTATGTAGGCGGGCTCTTTGGTTCGTATGGGCTCAGTCTGCTGAAGAACGGTTCATTTTATGGGCACGGCGGAACCCTCTGGGGATTTACCTCCGTGATGTTCCACAGCAATGAAAAGAACTGCACAATCATCATCTATTTCAATTGTGACCTGGAAACTACTATTCACCCGTTGAACCTGTTCCTCCGGTATGCGAACATTTTATATGGAAATGATTATTAATAATT
>CAZVNF010000296.1:0-3451 GCA_964628215.1 uncultured Draconibacterium sp. | reverse complement strand
CCATGAGAGCATTTCACATCATCATTGTATATTTCAAGGAAAGGTTTCGAATTTACCCTTGCCGTATCGGTGAGCAAGATATTCTTATTGCTCTGCCTTGCATCGGTTTTCGTTGCATCACGGCGAACGAGGACATGCCCGTTGAAAATGGCACGGGCATTTTCATCAAGGATCCCCTTGAAGGTTTCATTGCTGGTGCAATCAGCTGAGGCATGATCAACAAACACCTGGTTGTCAACATGCTGCTTGCGATCCATGAGATAAATGCCATAGATGCCCGCTTTCCCGTGCTCTCCGTTGAAAAGCACCCTGATGTTGTTGCGCAGCAAACCTCCATTCAGTGAAATATAATGTGATTCCAGGCTGGCAGATGCTTCCAGTTTAAAATACACCGAGCTGATCAGTGTGCTGTTGTTATTGAGATTCTGTAATTTATAATGGTCCAGCACCCCATTTTCGCCGATATGGATTTCGGTAACAATATTCGAAAAACTAGCCTGGTGGTTGTATGAATCATCGCAATGAACCAGGGATAGCTTTGCATTTGTTCCAACCACGATGAGGTTCCTCGACTGCAGGAACAGGTTCTCTTCGTGATGGATCACATTGATCAGCTGCACCGGTTTGGGACTTTTCACATGGTCGGGCACAAAAACAAACACCCCGTCCAGCGCAAAAGCCGTATTCAGTGCGGTAAAACCCTCAGTGGCATCATCCGCCATGGTTCCATAATACTTTTCTATCAGCTGGGGATATTTCTTACGGGCCTCAGCAAGACTTCCCATGATGATGCCATTTCCCAGTTCCATCAGCGGTACATCCTTCGAAACATACCAGCCATTCAACTGGCCGATCACCGCGGTATCGAGGTGCGGTATGTTGCACCGGAAAACTTTTTGTACATCCACATCCTCAAAAGGGCGCAGCGGATAATCGTATCCGCGGGCAAAACTCTCCTCCAGGTCAGTCAGGCGCCAGGTTTCCATCGTAGTGTCAGGAAATCCCTGTTTTGAAAAGGAGGCCATGGCATTCTCCCTGATACCGGCAAGTTGCCCGGTATCATTAATTTTCAGGAATGACCGGTTTTGTTCAAACAGTTTCACAAACCGTTCCCGGTTGATTGATTCTTTAATATCAGTCTGCATTGAAATGTATTTACCTCTCCCTACTCTTGTTCTTTCTTTATCCAGTCGTATCCTTTTTCCTCAAGCTCCAGCGCGAGTTCCTTCCCTCCTGATTTCACAATTTTTCCTTCGAAAAGCACGTGAACAAAATCGGGTACAATATAGTCGAGCAGGCGCTGGTAATGTGTGATCACCAGGAATGCATTGTCGGGGCGGCGCAGCTTGTTTACTCCGTTTGCCACGATTCGCAGGGCATCGATGTCGAGGCCCGAATCCGTTTCATCCAGTATGGCCAGCATGGGCTCCAGCATCGCCATCTGGAAAATTTCATTCTTTTTCTTTTCCCCGCCCGAAAAACCCTCGTTTACCGAACGGTTGGTCAGGTTCGAGGTAATCTCCACCAATTGCTTCTTCTCTTCCATCAACCGGAGAAACTCGCCTCCCGGCAACGGATCAAGGCCTTTAAACTTACGCACCTCATTTACCGCGGTACGCATGAAATTGGTAATGCTCACGCCTGGAATTTCCACCGGGTACTGAAACCCGAGAAATATACCTTCCCGCGCACGGTCTTCAATTGAGAGTTTTTGCAAATTTTTCCCCTGGTAAAGAATTTCACCGGCAGTAACATCAAAGACCTCCCGCCCGGCAATTACTGATGCCAGGGTGCTTTTTCCGGTGCCGTTCGGTCCCATGATGGCGTGAACTTCGCCCTTGTTCACAATAAGGTCTACCCCCTTTAAAATTTCCTTGCCATGAATACTGGCATGTAAGTTTTTAATCTGTAACAACATAATTAGAATATCAAAAGTCTGAAATTAATATCAAAATGCAAATAAGACCTTACCCGACACTGCCTTCCAGGCTGATCGACAACAACTTTTGCGCTTCAACGGCAAACTCCATAGGCAGTTGTTTTAATACCTCCTTTGCATAGCCGTTTACGATCAGACCGATGGCACTTTCATTTGAAATGCCGCGTTGCTGACAATAAAACAGCTGGTCTTCAGATATTTTCGAGGTAGTGGCTTCATGTTCCACGATGGACGACTTATTGTCAACCTGGATGTATGGATAGGTATGTGCCCCGCATTTGGCCCCGAGTAACAAAGAGTCGCACTGGCTGTAATTGCGGGAATTGACTGCATTTTTCGAAATCCGGACCAGTCCCCGGTAGGAATTATTGCTCTTTCCGGCAGAAATCCCTTTCGAAATAATGGTACTGCGGGTATTCTTCCCCAGGTGCATCATTTTGGTTCCGGTATCTGCCTGCTGGTGGTTGTTGGTAACAGCTACCGAATAAAACTCACCTACTGAATTGTCGCCGAGCAGGATACAACTCGGATATTTCCAGGTAATGGCCGATCCGGTTTCCACCTGGGTCCAGCTGATCTTGGAATTGCTGCCCTTGCAGATGCCTCGCTTGGTCACAAAATTATAAATGCCTCCAAGTCCGTTTTTATCCCCCGGATACCAATTTTGAACGGTGGAGTATTTCACAGAAGCATCTTTCATGGCCACGATTTCAACAATGGCTGCATGAAGCTGATTTTCATCGCGTTGTGGCGCCGTACACCCTTCCATGTAGCTCACGTAAGCCCCCTCTTCGGCAACGATCAGGGTACGTTCAAACTGCCCGGTATTGGCGGCGTTGATACGGAAATAGGTGGATAATTCCATCGGGCAGCGAACGCCCTTCGGAATAAAGCAGAAAGAGCCATCGCTGAACACCGCAGAATTCAGTGCGGCAAAATAATTATCGGTATAGGGGACCACAGAACCCATGTATTTTTTTACCAGGTCGGGATGGTTTTGAACTGCTTCGCTGAAGGAACAAAAGATGATGCCGTATTTTGAAAGGGTATCGGAGAATGTGGTTTTGACAGATACACTGTCTATCACCGCATCTACCGCCACGCCCGCAACTCCGGTCAGTTTCTTCTGTTCGTCCAGTGAAATACCAAGTTTGTTAAAAGTTGCCAGTAATTCGGGATCAACCTCGTCGAGGCTGGTCAACTCCTTTTTTTTCTTTGGCGCTGCATAAAAAATGATCTCCTGGAAATTGATCGGCTCAATGTTCAAATGAGCCCAGTGCGGCTGCGAAAGGGTAAGCCAGTGCCGGTATGCTTTCAACCGGAAATCGAGCATGAATTCCGGTTCGCTTTTTTTTTCGGAAATATAACGGATGGTATCTTCTGATAACCCGATGGGTGCAAACTCAGTATCGATATCCGTGATGAAGCCATATTTGTAATCACCCTGGGTTACTTCATCCAGTATCTTGGTTGATTCGGATTCCATTAATTCAATTTTTAAGCAAAACTAGT
>CAZVNF010000295.1:0-3453 GCA_964628215.1 uncultured Draconibacterium sp. | reverse complement strand
CGCAGGCTTAAATTTTGTTCAATATGAATATCAGAAACAAAAGCCACTCTTAAATTACCAATGTTCGAATTTCTTTTCGGAAGTGTGATTTGATATTCAGAAACACGGATTGTATTCAGGTTAATTATACCACCGATTACAACTGCAACCGATAAAAAAATCAATGCAGAAAGCGCATAAACGCGGAATGAATATGTTTTCCTGCGCTCAACCGAAACAATTTTAAAAAAGAAATTGAGAAGCAACAATATATCAAAAACAAGAATAGTCAAAAACAGATATAAATAGAATGGTAAAAGATAACCAGTAACTGTTGTAAGAATGTGTGATATGAAATTCAATTCATTGTCAGGCAAATACCTTGATAATGGGTAAAGGGCAGCCAGCAAAACGTAAATAAAAGTGTACCAAAGTTTATAGCCTTTGCTGATGAAAAGATGTTTTATGCGAAAAAAGACATAAATGTTAGGAATTGTGTATGCCAGTGTAAGATACAAATGAAACATAGTTTAAATTGTAAAAATTAAAGGCGATGAAGATATGATAATTCTGTAAAACTGAAAATGAATGTTTTGTTTGTTACTGATCAATAATCACTCTGAAACCTACATTATAGACCTTTTGCCAGGGAAGGAATGATTTCCGGAAATAGGCAGTTGCATATTTGGGATGGTCAATCCATGATCCGCCTCTCACCACTTTTTGCAAAGAAGCACCTTGAAAATTTTCATTGCCGGGATAGGAACTGTAACCTGACCGCGTCCATTCAGCTACATTTCCATGCATGTCATACAATCCCCAGGGATTGGGGAGGTAGCCACCGGGGGCAACTGCCAGCATATTCCCGTCATCTACACTTTCTACCTTGGGATGCCAGGTATAATATTTATACCATGGATTATTTTCTCCCATGGGTTGCGGATCAACTCCTGAAACAGCCATTTTATTCATCTGCCTGTCGGACATATTTTCAAAACGTGAAAAATCCTCTTTCATGTCTCCGTACCAGAAAGCATTGCCGCTTCCTGCCCTGCACGCCCACTCCCATTGTTTTTCAGAAGGAAGGGTAACTTTCAGGCCTGTCTTCTCGCTTAAAATTTTGCAAAACTCCATGGCTTCATTCCATGACACCCTGATGACAGGTTGCTCCGGCTTATTGGCGGGATACCCCTCATTCACATGGTCTTTCCATTGCTGATCGAAGAACCGGCTGTCATGTTCGGGAAATATGGCTCTGAACTGCTCGTTGGTAATCTCCGTTTCCGCCATCCAGAATGGATTTTCCGCTTCAGCCAAATGTGCCGGAGAATAATCAGAAGGAAGATTATTGGAACCCATAATAAACTTACCTGCCGGAACTTTAACAAATTTCAGCTTTATGCCCGGTGCAATCTCTACCTCCTGCCGGGTTTTGCTTTCCTGTGATACCATGGAAGCGGCTGCATTTGCATTAAAAGGAAATCCTTTCACTTTTACATTATTATATTTTACCTCTGACTTTGCCGGTTTTACGGATTCAGCTTTAGGCTGGCTGTTCAGGTATTTTGAATAAGCCAGAATTTCGGCCTCCCAATCGACTCCCATGCCACCGGCGTATTTGTTCATCAGTTCGATTCTTCTTTCGTATTGATTATAAGGATTCTCTGTCAGTCTGTTGAAACCTCTATAGGGATTAACACTGAAAGCGCTGTGATAGGGAGCATTAAAATCAATCCATGTATATAATGTCTGTAACTCTTTCTTTGTTAATTCCACTCCATGGTGCCCCTTTTTCAGCATTTGAATCAATGGACTTGTGGAGGCATGGTATTCGTACGGATAGAGCACTTTCATTCCGGCTTCCGGTCCCTGGCGGTGAATGTAGGGATGCAAACCAAGGTAGCTTTTACTCAGCGCACGGTTGCCGGGTACGTTATTATCAATCCGTCCACCCCTGTAGTCAGGCGTTACAGAGCCGTTGTGACAGGCCACACAGGCCCTGTCGAGAATGGGTTGAATTTCAAGTTCAAAGGTAAACGGTCGGACACCGCCTTCCGGGGTTTCCAATTTCCTGGCCGGCTTAATTGAGGCCATCGCCCTGGCTGGCCGGGGTATCTGGTTCATGTCTTCATGACAACCCACGCAAGAAACCACTTCTCCCGGCATACCTGTTATCCAGCTACGCATCCATTGAACAGCCATTCCTTCTTCGTCAAGAGGCTGAAGTGAAACAGGGGTATTTGCAGGGATAGTAAACATTGCAGAACCATCCTCTTCAACAGGAACAACACCCAACAGGCGCTTGATGTCCCATCCGCTCTGAATACCTTGTGCCACATGGTCTGACGGAGATTTGTTGTAAGCATATTCATAGGCAAAAACCCGAAGTGATTTCACCGTGCCCTTTGGAACACCAGGCAAACCTTCGCCCTCGTATATATCCTGAATAAATACGGTTGCATCTTTGCTTTCAGGTCTTACTTTATCCGGGATAACATGCGGAACCTGGCGTTTTTGCAATGGTATTCCATGAATAAATCCTTCCCCTTCCTGTTCTGTAATCAAGGTCATGTTGTCGAATATATCAACGAGGTACAAACCCCAAAGACTGTTAGGAGTTAATTTGGCAGTAACCAGAAAGTATTTATCATTAACCGGATAGGGTTTTATAAACTGAGGATAAACGCCACCCACCAGATCGTCTTTAACAAGAGGAATAATGGGCCGCTTGCTGAATGGGATTTCCTGTACCATCCCTTTTTCTTCCTTCCGGTTTTTGGATGGATCAAAAATAATCAGCCGCCCGCTTCTGACCACTCCATGATGCCCCGAGATAACACCCACAAAACGGGTTGGATGATTAGGTATTGGCTGAACATCAAATGTGCTGTTGGGAAAAACCGAGCCACTTCCGTAAAGTGAGCGCTGTTCAGTTCCATCGGGATTCATGTGCATTACCACCCGCGAAAAGTAATGGGTTAAGTCGGTATATTCCCAGCGAACATACATCAGCCGGCCATTATTCATCACATTGGGGTGCCAGTTGGCATCCTGATCAAAGGTGATGCGCCTCATATTACCGTCCTGCGGATTGTACAGCACCATATTACCCACTGCATCGCCCCCGCTTACGCAGGGAACTCCATGATAGCCGATATTTGTAACGGCAACCACGTTATTGTTGGGGAGATAGGCCGCATCGAAAAACTCGAGGTCTTCTTCAGGCGATTCAATAACCATCCGAAGTCCGTTTCCATCAATTCCCACTTCGTACACCTGCCAGCGATTGGTTTTATCAGTCATCGAAAACATCACTCTTTGGGCGTCCCAGTGCAATTTTAAATCGGGAAGTGAAGAGCTGTTTTCCGGTTTAAAAATGACCCGGTATTTTAACATCCCTCTTAAGTCAGACAATTCGGCAATTTCAGCATTAAAACCTCCCCTTGGGGCTGATGACTGGTTAGACCAGTTGTT
>CAZVNF010000294.1:0-3514 GCA_964628215.1 uncultured Draconibacterium sp. | reverse complement strand
GAGTACTGAACAGTGGCACTCTCGCCATCCTTCAGCGCCGCATCTGCTGCAGTCAATACATCGCTTGCCTTGGTGAGGGCCTTGTTGGCGGCATCATACTTTGATACGTTGATCGGATTCTTTTGTTCAACAGGGGTCAGCCCGTCCCACCACGCGGTTAGCTGTTGCGAGGTTTCTTCAACTTTTACGAACCCCTGGTCAACTTTTGCCTGGAGATCGGCAGTTGGAATTACCTCTGAAAGGTTTATTGAACCTGCGGTATTTGAGGTGAAATTAACCCTGAAAGCGCCCACCCAGGCGGCGATGTTCATATTCGGATTTTTAAACTGGTAGGTTTTGCCAAATCTCGGGTCAAAGACAAAGGTAAACACGGGCTTTTCAAGCGCACTTACATCGGTCCAAACAAAATTCATGTCCAGGGCGATCCAAAATCCGCCTAAACCAAAGGTTGGCGTTAATCCAAAACCAAGGGCGGTGGCGTCAAATTTGGCGGTGGTCGAAATTGAACCAACCTGCGACCAGGTGCTGTCAAAATCGGGAAACCATACGCCGGCATTGATGGCTGTTGATGTTTTGGCCTTGGCAAATACACCATAAACATTTAAAAATGGGAAAACCCAGATATCCGGCCTCAGATTGATTGAATTGGCTGTTGCTTTTGCATCGTTGAACCTGATGATCTCATCAAGGTTGTGCATTTCCCCATTGTTGAAGCCCACCATGAGGTTATCAATGATCAGATCAGACTCCTGCCAGAAATAATTCACACTGATACCGGCAGAGTAAGGCAGCTGATATCCTTTGGCAGCAGCTTTTTTACCCCAGATCGGTAAAGCATAGGGGTATCCTTTTTTTTCAATACTATCTTTAAGCAATTCATTTTTTTCTCCCACAATTTTATTGGTATAGACCTGGCTGAAAGCCGGTCTAAAAAGAAAGAAACATGCTGCAATCAGTAATACGGTTTGTTTCATAGCTTTCTGGTTAACTTCTTAATAATCTGTTTTTTTTGTTGTCATTTTTGAATAAAAATTAGTTCTTGTATGGTTGTTCAAACACTGGTTGCTCATAACTTTCAGCTTTATTTTTGGACCGGGCCGTTTCAAAGTACACATGCAGGATAATATTGAAAGCATAAAGGTTCGCTGTGTCATAATGTGAATCATATTGATAGGTAATGTTGGCCTCATACGCCAGTCGAGGTCCCCACGCCACCGTGGCACCTCCGATAAGCCTGATCCTGTTCACTGTTGAGTAGCGCGAATCCCAGTATGGTTCTGCATTCACATAAGGAATAATGGAACTGCGCCCTGCGGTGTACTCTTTCTCAACCATAATCCGGTAACGAAACCTGTACGAAAAATCTGCATCATTGCCCACCCAGCGAAGGTCGGTGCGAAACCGCTGGGAAAGCAATACCTCACCCTTCAGGGGCACCCTCTTGTGAATTTCGGTAAAAAGCATATCCTCAGTATAATCACCTGCATTTTCTCCAAGGCTCCAACCCTCCATAAAACCGCCACGAACCATCCATGCCTTCATATTTTGCGCCCTCTTTGCATCCATCAGCCTGGCGTAGAATGGATGTTTTGTTTTTCCCCATGCATAATCGACATGCAGGTATATGTTCAGATCACGGTCCTTGCTCTCGTTGTATTTCGTAATGGGGATAAATGTTGAAAGACGCCAGGACGGAGTCAGCCTGTACCAGATATCGGTTTCGGGCCAGAATTCAAACGAAGAATTCTGAGCAATGCCGGTATGTGACAGGTTAAAAATCATCATGATAACAAATAAAGTGATTAAGAGATTCCTTCTCATCCATTAGTCTTTCTCACTGAATTTTTTTAAAAACCGCCGGGTCTTTGAGGCGTGATGGAATATAAAATCTTGCACCAACCGAAATTCCATAAGTTAATGATGTCATGCCGTATGTTCTGCCCGATGCAGTTTCCGACTCATATTGATTCGATAAGGCTGCAAACCCTATAAGCAGATCAACAGTTGGGGAAACCGAATAACCCAGGTTGAACCAGGTTGACCAGGTTAGTTTCGACCCAACACCGAATCCGCCAACATCCGCTTTTAACTCGATCGGAATCCTTGGATGAGGATAGAAATGTGCCTTGAATCCCAGGATCGGATCCCAGAAATCCACATTTTCATCAAAACCAGTGGTATTCGTGATTCCTTGTACCGATCCAAACAGGTGATACATCGTGTAACGGAATCCGACATAAGGATCAAGCATGAATTTAGTCCCCATCCTCAACCGCATCCCGGCAATCAACTCCAGAATATGTTTTTGCATGGCCGGTTCAGCGGTGATGGTCTGTTTGCCGTTCTCACTGGTCCAAAGAATTTTTGCCACATCATTATGGAGGTAAATGTAGGATGGAGCAACGAAGAACTTGCCCTTCGACAACTCGGTATTGATCATAAACGTGCCGTTCAGTGAATTGACAAAATCAGCAGGATCAATGCCAAAGTCCTGTGAAAGCATTTCCGACTGCACATTTCCATTTACCCATGGCAATATCAAAAATGGGCTGATATTGAAATTCCATTTATCCGGGTTGCCTTTGGGGTCGAATTTCATTTCCTGGCTGTGAGCGTCAAAAGACAATCCCAGGACAACGAAAATCAACATTAATTGAACTGTAGTTTTGTAAGCAGCGGTCTTCTTTATTTTCATGAATATAATCCTTATGTTAACCACTAAGGCACTAAGTACACTAAGGAGCACAAAGTGATTACTGACTGTTTTTATCCTTAGTGTCCCTTAGTGTACTTAGTGCCTTAGTGGTTTGTATTTCAATTATCTATATATTAATGATTATTTTGATACAGTTTATCCAATGCGCATTGCTGATGCAAGCGGATCGGCCGTTTGTGGTAGTTTGGCAGTAGTTCTTTTCTTCCATTCTTCCTCCAGCAGTTCCCTTGCTGCCTTTTCAAGGATATCAGGAGCAGCCCATGTATGAACATCGAAGTTATTTTTGATGTAACCATGGCTAAACATAAAGTCCTTACCGATCTCGACCGATACCAGGTTTTGCGGCGACAGGTTAGGAACCATATCAACCAGCCTGATTCCTTCGTAGGTATCTTCAACATCACGATAGAATGTTTGTTTATCGAGAATGGCGGCAGCGGCACGTTTGTGCTCATTGGCCCAGCGCCCGACTTTGATCATTCCTTTCATAAAGGTAACCGCAAGTTCAGGATGTTCATTGTACATCACATCACTGCAGGTAATCGCGGCAGGAATGTTTGCCACCTGTAACGTCCAGTCAGGATACCTCGAAAGATCTTCGATTGACTTGAATTTACCGGTTGTTTCGGAAAGTACGGAAAGCACTCTGCTTTGGCTGTACATGGCATCGATTACTCCTTTTTCAAGCGCCGTTTCCAGCGGACGGAACGCAAGGTCGTGTTTGTGGTCGCGGCGGAGCCACAATTCTGACGGGTTTTCCATTTCCGGGCCCATCATTTCGGGGTTGTCATACCAGTC
>CAZVNF010000293.1:0-3525 GCA_964628215.1 uncultured Draconibacterium sp. | reverse complement strand
TTTACCTGTTTACCATTTTTCCCAGACTTTCCTGCAGTTTTTCTTCGATGGGCAGATAGTTGAATTTTGCCCAGAAGGAGTCGTCGGTGGTTCCGGTTAGCTGGTCCCAGCGCTGGTTTACTCCGATGGTTTTATCTCCTTTGAATGATTTCAGTTTTTCAGGATCGCGGGTAGCGTCGGTTATTACCACATCGTTTTTATGGGCGAATTTCACACGTTTTCCTGTTACAGGGTGGTTGAATGTTAACCAGTTTTGAATCCGGATGGTACTGAGGTAATATTTTCCGTTACGGGATGAATAGGTTGTGGTCCGGTCCATCATGGGCATTTCCTGTATCCATCCGGGAGAATTCAGGATCGTCCAGGGATGCTTGTATTTATTCTTTTCAAACTCATCATATGCCTCGAAACTGGGTTTCTGGGAAATCCTAAGCAGGGCAAAATCGGCCCCGTTGATAAACATCTCCCCTTTCCAGAGCATCTCCTTCACCCCTTTTTTCTGGTCAAACCAGATGTGGTAGATCTTACCACCTTCGGGTTTGATCACCTCTTCCATTTTAAAGTTATAATAGCGGAAAAGTTTCTCATCCAATACCGTATGATAGTAGAATTCGACAAAATCATGAACAAAATTACAACCCAGGCACCCGGCACTTTTTCCCAGGTCGCCGATGGAGTTCACAAGATTTGTATCAGAAATTACACGTCCCTTTAGTAACAGCGGAACATTTGACCGTTGGCTGCGATCTTTTTCATCTTTACGGGCAAACAGACTATATCCTGTTTTTAAATCTTCAATCATTGCCTCGGTATATTCTGCCAGTTTACCTCCGGCAAATTTCTGTGAACGAACAAAGGCAGTAAGGATCACCGAATCTTTGCCATAATTGTCAGGGATGCGGGCCACCACCTTTCGAATAACCTCTTCCGGAGTATAGGCGATGATCTCGACCTCCCCCAGATGCAGTAAACCGGGTTTTAACTTCAGGGTTACAGAATCGCCTGCAAGCCCGGAAACCAGGCACTTTAAGGTTGCAAAACCCATATAAGAGATCAGCAATGTATCCTTTGCATACCTGTCGGGCACATCCAGTTTGAATTTCCCATCCTCATTGGTAACCGTACCCATGGTGCTGTTCTGAACAGATAATTGCGCAAACGGAAGGCCTTTCCCGGTCACGGAATCTGCCACCATCCCCTTAAGAGTAATCATTTCCTGGGAAACAGCCTGATTCACAAGAAAAAGCCATGAAATAAAGAAAAAATGAAGGAGGTATCCAATCATTTTCATGAGCCGGGGATTTTGGATAAAGATAGTAATATATCTGACCTCACCCCAAAGGAGAGGGGAACAAACTCATCCCCTCTCCTGCCATGAAACCAAACACCACTAAACATACTCCGCTTAAAACTTAGCACTTAAAACTTAAAACTTGTTATTCTTCCAACATCAACATCTTTATCACCTTTTCATCAACCTGGGTGAGGAGGTTTGCTTCGAGGTTTGCATGAGAACCAAAATAGGATTGCACCTGCTCTTTGGCAATTAATGTGGGACCGGCGGTCATGGTAGCCCTGAAAGAGGAGAAGCGGTAATTTGCAGGATGTGTGGTAACACCATGCCGCCATGGGTTCTGATTCACATACCTGATCATCTCAAGGAAATAGGGAGTGGATTTTATCTCCTTGCGTTTAAGTTTGAATTTGAACACCTTACCCATCTTTTCATTATGCCTGTTGTACCCTTTGGTATAACCATTGAACAGCAAAGCAAATTGTTTATAAAGCCCGCCTTCCGCATCCTCCCGGATTCGGATTAAAAAATGGAGATGGTCGCTCAGCAGGCAATAGGCATACGTTTCGGCGATTGGACAAATATGCGCCTGGTAGAGCTTCAGGAAAAAGCGGCAGGCTTCCTCCCCTTCGAACAGCGGGTCGCCGTTTTTCGCCCGGTTGTATACATGATAGTATTTCCCCGGTTCAAGCAATGGTGTTTTCATAGGTGGATTTTACGCTTAATCGGGGTTGGGGGGAAAAGGTGGGGGGATTGTTAATAACTTGTTGAATTAACAAAATATTTTAAAGGTATGCGGAGCGATGCAGTTACAATCCAACTGGTTGTAACTTATAGCAAACCAATGCTTCCTGTTCCATATGCAGTGACGAAGCGAACAATAATACTGTGACAGGTGATAATCTTAAAGCTGTTCTCGTGGGGAAGTCAATATATAAGATTTAATTTAATTAAATAAAACATTCATATTATAATTATTCATACATTAGCTAAACTGCTGACAAACATCGACTTATGTTAGGATACCTACATAACACAACCATCGTTAATTAATTCACAATCAATTTAATTACTATGAAACATGTACTGGTTTTTTTACTGATTTTTAACGTTATCTTAGCAGATGTCGTTGCCCAGGTAGGCATCAATGCAGATAACAGTGCTCCCAACTCTTCAGCGGGACTGGATGTCAAATTCACCAACAAAGGGTTTCTCCCTCCCCGCATGACTACTGCTCAGCGTAATGGCATTCCAACGCCGGCGACCGGATTGATGATCTATAACGTAGACTGCAATGACATGCAATATTATAACAGTGCCGGATGGATCCCGATGGGAAATACCGGGATCCTTGCCACACCCGGCACCATCACAGGGATTACAAGCACCTGCATTAACTCAACCGGGATTACCTATTCTATTGCGGCTGTGGCAAACGCAACCGGATACCACTGGACTGTTCCGCCGGGGGCAGTTATCAGTGCAGGACAGGGAACCCAAACAATTACGGTATCCTTTGGCACAACCAGCGGTATGGTTTGCGTTGCTGCCTATAATGACTGTTACAGAAGTAACATGAACTCGCTAACAGTGACCCTGACAACTGCATTGCCGGTGAGTGTTACCATTGCCGCTTCAGGCAACCCGGCATGCATGGGAACTTCGGTTATGTTTACGGCCACACCGGTAAATGGCGGGGCCACTCCTGCATATGTGTGGAAGAAAAACGCAACAACCATTTCTGGCGCTACCAACGTGATTTACACCTATGTACCTGCTAACAACGATATCATTACCTGCCAGATGACTTCAAGTGCAACCTGTATTTCAGGGAGTCCTGCAACTTCAAACGCAATCACCATGAACGTCATCACAGGTTCTGCTGCAGGAATTTCAATTGCAGCTTCGGCCAACCCGGTTTGTGCAGGAACATCGGTTACCTATTTATCAACTCCTGTAAACGGCGGGACCACCCCTGCTTATCAATGGAAAGTAAACGGATCAAACGTTTCAGGCGCTACAAACACCACTTATACATACACTCCGGCAAACAATAACCAGGTTACGTGTGTGATGACATCCAATGCACTTTGTGCAACGGGAAACCCGGCCACCTCCAACATCATCACCATGTCGGTAACCAGCGCTTCCCCGGTGAGCGTGGCAGTAACCGCAGCGGCTCATCCTCTGTGCAGTTCCACTGCATATACTTTCAATGCTATTCCGACCAA
>CAZVNF010000292.1:0-3534 GCA_964628215.1 uncultured Draconibacterium sp. | reverse complement strand
TACGCCCCATTCGGGGCTGTGTTCCGATTAACATTAAGGATCAGGAGGAATTTCTTCTTTGATTTTATCGCATTGAACAATTTCACCAGTTGTTCAACCTCCGAATAATAAGCCCCAACGGGACGGAACCGCCGGGAAAATGCAACAGAGATGCTGCAAAGATGCTACCGGGACGCATCAGAGACGCATCAGAGACGCAACAACGATGCTTCAAAGTGCTGAATTTAAGCAACATGGTGCTGAAAAGATGCAACAACGATGCAACAACGATGCAACAACTGCATGAAAATGAAATTGTTGGCTCGAAAGTTGGTTCAAAATTAAAACCCTTTCCGCTTAGCTGCATGTTGTAACAAGATGGTGCAGGTCTCCTGGCTTTATACTTAGTTTTCAGCCTTGCCAATCGAGATATTGTACTTTTTCATCTTTCGTATCAGCGCATCCCGCGTAATACCAAGCACATCGGCTGCCGCTTTCTGGTTGAATTTGGTGGAAATAAGCGCCTTGCGGATCATGTCGATCTCCTGCAGCTTCAGGTTAGCCACATCGGTTATGGGTTCAGGGGTGACAACCGCCTGGTACTTTAACGGAAAATCTTCAATGCTGAGCGAATTGAACTTGCAGAGGATGATCGCACGTTCGGCCATATTCTTTAACTCCCTGATGTTGCCGGGGAACGCGTATTTCTCCAGCTTTTTATACACATCCGGATTAATGGAAATGGCCCTGTTCAGCTTCAGGGCGAACTCTGCCGTAAAATGGATCAGCAGGGGCTTAATGTCTTCCGGCCGCTCCCTGAGTGGCGGAATATGGATATGCAGGGTATTGAGCCGGTGAAGCAGATCCAACCTGAATTTATTTTCCTCCACGCGTTTTTCAATATCTATGTTTGTGGATGAGATAATGCGGAAATCGGTCTTAATGAGGGACGTATCCCCTACCCGGGTAATCACTTTCTCTTCGGCCGCCCGTAAAATTTTCGCCTGCAGATTCAAAGGCATGTCGGCAATTTCATCGAGAAACAGAGTGCCCTGGTTGCACACTTCAAAGAACCCCATTTTATCGGCAATGGCCCCGGTAAACGAGCCTTTCTTATGTCCGAAGAATTCACTCTCCAGCAGGGAGTCTGTAATGGCACTGCTGTTAACCGCACAAAAAAGATGGTCTTTCCGGGTGCTCGAATAGTGAATGATCCGGGCAATATTCTCTTTGCCGGTGCCGCTTTCACCGGTTATCAGCACATTGGCGTCGGGGTATTTTGCAGCAGTTACGGCCGCTTCAAACACATCGCAGATCAGCGGGCTCACACCGATAAAGTGACGGTCGATTCTTTCTTCCAGGGTTTTTGAGATGAGTGAATTCCGTTCTTCAACCTGCTTCAGTTTACGCTGCATGTGCAGGTATTTCTGGGTACGCTCGATCACAATCTGAATATCAATATGCCTGAACGGTTTGCGCAAATAATCGAACGCACCCAGGCGCATGGCTTTGATCACCGTATCCATATCCCCATGTGCCGAGATAATCACTACCTCCAGATTTGGAAGCTTAACCTTCACCTCTTTCAGGATATCAAGACCGCTGATTCCCGGAAGACGGACATCAAGGATCATCAAATCAATTTCATGATGTTCCAGAACCCGTTTGGCCTCAGCATAGGTATTAGTCTCAAATGACTCAAAACCTGACTTTTGCAAAAATTCATGTAACTCTTCCGTGAATTGCTTCTCATCATCAAGAATCAGAATTTCGATCTTTTCCTGTTTGGTCATTCTTTGCTTCCGTTTTGATTTTTATGATAATTCTGATTCTTGTTCCCTGCATCAGCTGGCTTGAAAATTCCATGGTCCCAAGAATTTCCTTCAAAATTTGATATGAAACTGACAAGCCCAGTCCGGTACCTTTACCGGGATCTTTTGTGGTATAAAACGGCAGAGTCAGATTTTTCAGATTTTCTTCGGCGATGCCAATCCCGTTATCCGTTACATCAACGATGATACATTCCTCACCGGCAAACGATTTAATCTCGATCACTTTGTCAAAATAATCCCCAAGCTTTGCCTCCTTTTCAAGTAACGCATCCCTGGCATTTGCAAGTAAATTGAGGATTACCTGTTCAAATTTATAGGTATTTCCGTTCACGTAAGGGAGGTGCTCATCCAGTGCCAGTGTCAGGTCAATGGCATGATGCTTAAACTGTTCTGAAATCATTGAGAGGGCATTCCTGATACTCGAATTGATACTGAATCCTGATAAAATATAATCATCATGCCCCCGTGAAAAGACCCGTATGTGGTCGATGATATTCCGTATCCGGGTTATATTTTCAAAGATTTTATCCGATTTTTTCTTCAGGTATTCTTGTTCAAGTTTCGCATCCGAAGCCAGTTCTCCCATAATATTGTCCATGGCCATGGAAATGGTATTCAACGGCTGGTTGATCTCATGGGCAATTCCCGACGCCATTTCGCCGAGACCGGCCATACGCTCCGAGTGAATGAGCTGCATTTCAAGGTTTTTCCGTTGTGAGATATCCCGCACAATAATCATGTACGAAATGGGTCTTCCGGCAGGATCATGAAGCAGGGTGGCACTCGTTTCCGTTACAAACAGGGATTGATCCTTTCCCATGAATTTTATCTCAACATTCTGTGCAAGCCCGTCATTCATGGTTTTCGCAAATATTTCCTCCAGGTTCTTGTTTTCCTCGGGAGGTAAAAACCGTGAGAAATGCATGCCAACAATGTCGTTGCTTTCAGTGGTTCCATAGAGTGCAAGCCCTGCGGCAGAAACTTCTGTGATCACACCATTGAGATCGGTAATAACAATACCGTCAGGCGAAGCTTTGATCATCAGGCGGTAACGTTCTTCACTTTTTGCCAGGGCGGTATTGGCATTGGAGAGCCTCTGCCGCAACTGCGCCTCGCTGAGTTCACGTTTAACCACAGTAGCAAAACGGGTCATGTTATCTTTCAACAAATAATCATGAGCTCCGGCTTTGATCAGCTCAACAGCTTTTTCTTCCCCTATCGCCCCGGAAATCACAATAAATGGTATGTCCAAACCGGAGGCATGGTAAATTGCAAGAGCTGACAGTACATCAAACCGGGGCATGGAATAATCACTTAAAATCATATCCCATGACCTTAGGTCCAAGGCCTTTTTCATCTCCTCAGCTGTTTCAACACGCTGAAAATCTATATTATAACCTGCCTTGCGCAGGTACCAGGAATTTAAATCTGCGTCGTTCTCACTATCTTCTATAATAAGAACAGACAATGTATGATCCATGCGAATATGTTTAATATTTCAAATTGCCGGCAACCACCGGCAATCGCATGGTAAATATAAACTAAAATTGTCTATTTACGAATATACAATTCTGATTTCTTCGTGGTTCTCTGTGAAACCTTCGTGGTCCTTCGTGTATTTTCTTGTTACACAGAGCGACACACCATCTACCCAATTGTGGAAACCGCGCAGTAATTAACTAAACTTTGTGTGGGGGACACACTCATAAACCGGAAGGAACTT
>CAZVNF010000291.1:2512-3616 GCA_964628215.1 uncultured Draconibacterium sp. | reverse complement strand
GCTGAAGAGATAAAAACTCTTACCCCGAGGATCGACTTAACGGTTGACCTCATTAAAAGTTTTGTGCTGATCGGGGCGGAGAGGACGATGAATTATTTTAATAAGAGGTGAGGGGGAAAAGGGTAAACAGGTAATGGGTAAGCGGGTGAGCGGGTGGACAGGTGGACAGGTGGACAGGGGGACGGGTGGACAAGTGGATGAGTGGACAAGTGGATGAGGGAGTGTCAGATCCAGTTTTTGAGTTTGTAGTAGGTGAGGGCAGTGAGTTCTCTGAGGATGAGGAATTCATAGTTCATCTGGGTCCAGAACTGGTAACGGAGGGTAAGGTTGTTGCCGATGCCGGGAATGAATTTCCGGCCGCCGAGTCGCCGGGAGTCAAAGGTAATGTCGGATTCGATGGCTTGTTCAAAGGCGGGGAGGCCGTCAACTCTTGTAAAGCCTGCCTTTTTGAAGGTAAGGACTGCACGGTATAAATGTTCAGGTGAGGTAACCAGGAGAAGGGAGGAATGAGCAATGAGCAATGAGGAATGGGCAATGGGCAATGAGGAGTGGGCAGAAGCCTGGGACGAGTTGCTTTTCCGTTCGATATTCAATATTCGATATTCAATATTCGATATTCTTTTGAAAATGTATTGTGCCTGTGCCCGTGTATTGGTTCCTGAATCTTCCAGTAAAATCCGCTGAGGAGATATTCCTCTCAAAACCAGCTCTTTTTTCATCAGAAGAAGGGTGCTCTGGCTGTCGGAGGTATCGCCGGGCATGGCGATGATGATCTTTGACCGGTTAAAATATCCGGCTATCCCGGCAGTGTAATAGGTGCGCATCAGGGCACTTTCGCTGGGCATTCCGCCGCCTCCAAGCAACACGATATAGTCGGGCGGGCGGTTGATACCGGCTTTTTTAACTCCCATTTTATACCACACCCAAAAGGGAGCCGATGTAAATGCCAAAATCATCATCAGCAGCGCAATGCCCCCTAAGACAAGCAGTATGCCTTTAAAAACAGATTTAATCTTCTTCAGGAAATACCTCATGACGGTGTTTTTCACCAAAATTTCCGTGCTCTTTTCACCCGCTCACCCGCTCACCCGCTCACCCGCTCAC
>CAZVNF010000291.1:0-2412 GCA_964628215.1 uncultured Draconibacterium sp. | reverse complement strand
CGTCCACTCGTCTACCCCATCCTCCCCCTCACAATCCCCGAAATCTCTCCAGCCGGAATCCTCTCCTGCAACATGGTATCGCGGTCGCGGATGGTCACGGTATTGTCCTCCAGAGTCTGGTGGTCGATGGTGACGCACCAGGGTGTTCCCAGGGCATCCATGCGGCGGTAACGACGGCCGATGGTGTCTTTTTCCTCATAATAGCAGCGGTAATCCTGCTTCAGCACATCCATGATCTCGCGGGCCTTTTCCGACAAACCATCTTTCTTAGTCAGTGGCAGAACAGCCACCTTGATGGGAGCCAGCCTTGCAGGGATGCCGAGTACCACACGTTCGCTGCCATCTTCGAGTTTCTCCTCGCGGTAAGCATGGCTGAGGATAGCCAGGAAGGTACGGTCGAGGCCGATGGAGGTCTCTACCACATAAGGCACATAGCTTTCATTGGTTTCGGTATCAAAATACTGAAGTTTCCTGCCCGAAAATTGCTGATGGGCACTCAGGTCAAAATCGGTGCGGCTGTGAATGCCTTCCAGCTCCTTGAACCCGATGGGGAATTCAAATTCAATATCGGCGGCGGCATTGGCGTAATGGGCCAGCTTTTCATGGTTGTGATAACGATATTTTGATGCGGGAATACCCAGTGAAAGGTGCCATTTCATACGCTCTTCCTTCCAGAATTCGTACCATTTCAGCTCTTCTCCCGGTTTGACAAAATACTGCATTTCCATCTGCTCGAATTCACGCATACGGAAAAGGAACTGCCTCGCCACGATCTCGTTGCGGAATGCCTTCCCAATCTGGGCGATGCCAAAGGGGATTTTCATACGGGCTGATTTCTGCACATTGAGGAAGTTCACAAAGATCCCCTGGGCTGTTTCCGGCCGCAGGTAGACTACGGAGGAATCATCGTTTACCGAGCCCATCTGGGTGGAAAACATGAGGTTGAACTGCCTCACTTCAGTCCAGTTTTTCGTGCCACTCACCGGGCAAACAATCCCGGCTTCTTCGATCAGCAGCTTAACGTCGGCGAGATCTTCTTTCCCCAGGGAGGCATAAAACCGGGTTTTGATGGCGTCGATCTTATCCTGGTATTCTTTTACACGGGGATTGGTTTCGCG
This sequence comes from uncultured Draconibacterium sp., assembly GCA_964628215.1. Lineage (GTDB taxonomy): Bacteria > Bacteroidota > Bacteroidia > Bacteroidales > FEN-979 > CAIVAT01. The sequence continues at coordinate 1,294 of CAZVNF010000291.1, read as the reverse complement.
GTACATTTTTTCATCAAAGGTCTCTCCGAAACGGCCGCGGGCCTTCTCCACCTCTTTCTGGATCTTATCTTCGATCTTCTGCAGGTGGTCTTCTACCAGCACATCGGCACGATAGCGCTTCTTGGAGTCGCGGTTATCGATCATCGGGTCGCTGAAGGCATCCACATGCCCGGAGGCTTTCCACACGGTGGGGTGCATAAAAATGGCACAATCGAGCCCCACGATATTTTCGTGCAGCTGGGTCATCCACCGCCACCAGTATTCTTTGATGTTGTTTTTCAGTTCAACGCCAAAGGGGCCGTAATCATACACTGCGCTTAGTCCGTCGTAAATTTCACTGGAAGGAAATACGAAGCCGTATTCCTTGGCGTGGGATATGATCTTTTTAAAGAGTTCTTCGTTGTTGGCCATGGTACATCTGATTTGTGGGCCACAAAGGTAGGAAAATTAAAAACCTGAAAAACGATCAGTTTTTAATGCACCGCACAGATAGTGCTGTTGCCTGGAATTCCTCATACATGTTTATTCCGCCGGTACGGAATGTGAGATTAACCCCTACAGTAGTGGTTTCTGAAATCATCTCGGAGGTCCAGTAATAGCCCTGAAGGTTCAAATCGTACCATTTGTTCGAGAAATAGTCAAAGGCCCCTCCCGGGTAGGCGGAGAATCCGCTGGAATTGGTAGCCCCTACATTCGGCCTGTTCCATTGCAGGGTTGATTTCAACTTGCCTCCCGCATCATCCTCAGTACCGAGAAACCGGATCAGCGCTTTCCAATCCTTGCTGGCAGGGACATGCCATCCGTCGGGACAAATTCCCTGTGCACCGGCCTCTTTGGAAAATCGCATCAGTACTGCCCACTGGTAAAGTCCTCCCCAATAGTCGCATTGCACAAAATCGTTTCCATAACAGTATTTTTCAATAATGCCGCTGTCTGTAATCTTCTGCAACTGGCCAGCACTGATCCATTTACCTATGTTCAGGTTTTCGGTCATCCAGCATTGGCTGCCAATTTTAACGGTATGGTATGCCTGGCCGCCATAATTGAGCAGGCCGCAGGAGAGGCTGTCGGGCTGAGTTTCATTTTTCTGGGCATAAGATGTTTGCTGCCATAGAAGGACTGAGAAAATCAATGCCATTGAAATCGTTGCTGTTTTCATAACCCCTGGATTTTTCCATGTGAGATACGAAGGTACGAAATTAATTTTCTCACCACAACAGGCACACCAGGGCACAATAGAAAAGCACATCGTCTTTCTGACTAACGCCTGTTTTATTTTACTCAAGTTTCGGGA
>CAZVNF010000290.1:0-3626 GCA_964628215.1 uncultured Draconibacterium sp. | reverse complement strand
AACCCATTAATACGATAAATGCCATGATAAGAATATTGACCAGGTTGATGGGTAAAAGGTATTTCCATTCCAGGGTCAACAACTGGTCGATCCTCAACCGTGGGAATGTCCATTTGAACCACATCATGATCCAGATGATAAAGAAGGTCTTTCCGATATACCAGACGAATGGAGGGATGAAATCCATGATATGGTTAAATCCTTCCCAACCGCCAACATGGAACGGCATCCATCCTCCCAGGAAAACGGTTGCAGCGATAGACGCTACAATAAACATGTTCATGTATTCGGCCAGGAAGAAAAAGGCAAACTTGATCCCTGAATATTCGGTATGGAAACCTGCGGTAAGTTCCGATTCGGCTTCTGCAAGGTCGAAAGGCCCGCGGTTGGTTTCAGCTGTAGCCGCAATCAGAAAGATGATGAAGGCGATAAAAGCCGGGATGTGCCCTTTGAAAAGGAACCATCCGTCACGCTGTCCTTCCACGATTTCAGAGAACTGCATGGATCCGGCCAGGATGATGATGGTAACGAGAGAGAGCCCAACCGAAAGCTCATAGCTCACGATCTGTGCTCCCGAACGCATGGCGCCGATGAGGGAATATTTGTTGTTGCTCGACCAGCCGGCAAGCAGGATCCCCACCACTCCGAGAGAGGAAACGGCGATGACATAAAGAACACCTATGTCAAAATCAATTGCATGCAGCCCTTTGGCAAAGGGAATTGCCGCGATGGCCATGAACGAGGCGATGATCACAATGAACGGAGCCAGGTTAAACAGCAGCTGGTCGGCATTTTTAATATAGATCAGCTCCTTCAGCATCAGCTTGATGAAGTCGGCGATGGTCTGAAAAAAGCCGAAGGGGCCTACCCGGTTCGGGCCAACCCGGTTCTGCATAAAAGCACAAACCTTGCGTTCGGCATAGACCAGGAACAACCCGACCAGCGCATAAAAGAGCAGGATGGCCAATCCAATGATCACCATTTCCACGGCAATAGCCCAGAAAGCAGGCAGGTTGTCGTTAAGGAACTTATCGATCCATTGGTTGAATGACGTAAAGTCGTAGATGCTAAAATTCATAGATACTTTTTATTATCTGTCAATATCCGGAATAACATAATCAAGGGAACCACCAATGGCAACCAGGTCGGCGATCTTCACCCCGCGGCTTATATGATCAAGGGCGCTGAGGTTGGAGAAGTTGGGTGAACGGAATTTCATGCGGTAGGGAGTTTTGTTGCCATCACTGATACAATAAACGCCCAGTTCGCCACGGGATGCTTCCACACGCTGGTAATACTCTCCGGCAGGCAGTTTGATCACCGCTTTCATTTTTGCGGAATAATCGCCGGCAGGAATGTTGTCGATGAGTTGCTCGATGATCTTCATCGATTCGTGCATTTCATTCATTCTCATCATGTAGCGTTCAAAAGTATCCCCTTTGGTTCCAAGAACTTCTTTGAAATCAACTTTATCGTAAACGCCATACGGGTGATGTTTGCGCACATCGCATGAAAAACCGGATGCACGGGCAGCAGGGCCGGTAACCCCATAACTGATGGCATCTTCTTTGGAAAGAAGTCCAACGCCTTTGGTGCGTAACTGCATGATCATGTTGCCGGTAAGCAGATCATCATAATCCTTGATCTTTTTCCGGAAATATTTAATAAATGCTTTCACATTCGTCTGGAAATTCGGGTGAATGTCCATCATCAGCCCGCCGGGAGTATAATAACTGTGCAACAACCGCGAACCGAATGACTCCTCGAAAATATCGAGAATCTTTTCGCGGTCACGCAAGCCGTAAAAGTAACAGGTAAGTCCGCCCATGTCCATTCCAAAACTGCACCACCAGAGCTGATGCGAGGCGATGCGGTTGAGTTCGTCGATAATGGTGCGGATGTATTTTACACGTTCGGGAACCTCAACTTCAAGGGCGTTTTCAACCAGCAGGCACACGGCATGGTTGTTAATGTGTGCTGAGAGATAATCCATCCGGTCGGTGAGGTGAATGATTTGCGGATAGGTATCCTTTTCACACATTTTCTCGATGCCGCGGTGGATATAGCCGCAATGAGGCTTCAGGCTTTTAACGATCTCTCCCTGGAGTGAAACAACCAACCGCAGCACACCATGGGTGGAGGGGTGCTGGGGACCCATATTAATATGGTATTCCTCCTCCTCAACATTTTTAACAGGCAGGTTAATGACTTCTTTCATACCTTAAAGTTCTACGATGTTAACTTCATCAACATAATCTTTGCGAAGCGGATGGCCTATCCAGCCCTCTTCGAGGAAGAACCTGCGCAGATCGGGATGGTTATTAAAGCGGATTCCCATCAGGTCGTAAACTTCCCGTTCGTGCAATTCGGCAGTTCTCCAGATATCGCACACCGTATCCACCGCTCCGTTTATGCGATCGTCGGTACGTACTTTGAGCACCAGCTGATGTTTGTGGGTGGTTGATTCGAGGTGGTAAACGACTTCCAGGAATTTCACCATGTCGACACCTGACAAACAAAAGAGGTAATCGAATTTCAGATCATCCTCGGCTTTTAACCTGAATGCCAGATCATGAAATTTTGCCGGTGGAATGACGAAAGTGAGGAATTGCTTATTTTCCTGGAATTCTGCGTCGGGAACCAGACCCAGAATGCGCTCCTTCAATGCTGCGTTGTCCATTTTGGGGGATTTTCTATTTTAATTCTAATGTTCGTTTGGGATTTGCCAATGATTCCAGTTTGATCTTGCGCTGGAGCTGCATTACGCCGTACAGCAGGGATTCGGGGCGGGGCGGACAGCCGGGAATATACACATCCACCGGGATTACATGGTCCACTCCACGTATTACATGATAGGAGTTGTAAAAGAACGGTCCGCCGGAAACAGCGCACGCGCCCATGGCAATCACATATTTTGGATCCGACATCTGGTCGTACAACCTTTTGAGTACAGGGGCCATTTTATTCACAACGGTTCCTGCAACCACGATTACATCGGCCTGCCGCGGAGAAGCCCGGTACACTTCGATGCCAAACCTGCTGAAATCATGGCGTGAAGCCCCTGTTGCCATCATTTCAATTCCGCAGCAGCTGGTTGCAAAAGTAAGCGGCCAGAGGGAGTTGGAACGGCCCCAGTCAATTACAGCATCAATAGTGGTCATCAGGATGTTTCCTCCGGATTGCTTAAAAAGATCCAGGGTTTCGTTATCGCGGAAATCCGCCTCTTTCATGTTTTTTATTCCCATTTCAAAGCTCCTTTCTTCCAGGCATATAACAGACCCAGACCCAACACGAAAAAGAAAATGACAATTTCAATAAAGGCAGTCATTCCCATTTCTTTCATTACCACCGCCCAGGGAAAAATAAAAACGCTTTCAACATCGAACACTAAAAAGATGATGGCGAACAGGTAATACCCCACGTTGAATTGAAGCCATGTGAGGCCCTCCGTAGGGATTCCGCACTCGTAAGGCTCGGCCTTTTGGGGGTTTGTGGAACTGGGCGCGGCAAAATGGGCAAAAACGATGGCGAATCCCACCAGAAAAGCCCCAACGATAAAGAAAAGAATCAAACTTTCAGCACTCATAGTGAATCTTTTAACAGGTGTTTGGGGCGCAAAGTTAAAA
>CAZVNF010000289.1:0-3677 GCA_964628215.1 uncultured Draconibacterium sp. | reverse complement strand
CCAAAAGTAAGAAGATAACCCTCAAGCGACAACTATTTTCTTTGACCCTGGTGAATTTGACGATGAACCGGGATATGGAGCCATTATTCGAAAGGATGCGGCTGGTTGAAGTCGGGCCGGTAAAATTCACTGCTTTCGAACTCCTGGATCCATCCGTTGAACATTTCGAGTTTGTCGAGTTCATCCACAACCTCCCTGTATTCAGCTTCAGTAACCTTGCGACTGAGTTGCGGATGGTTTTTAACCTTACTTGTCGGGTAATACTGCGCCATCAGCGACACATGGATCCGGGGTGAAATATCTTCTGCCAGAAATCGCAGCACCGCGAGGCTGTTCGAAACGTGCCCGGGTAAAACCAGGTGCCGCACAATGATGCCTGATTTTGCCGTATCATCCGATCCGGTAATTAAAGAGGCTCCTTTCTGACGGTACATTTCCTTTAATGCCCGGGAGGCATGCAAGGGATAATCAGCAGCTCCGGAATATTTCCAGGCAAGTCCGGCATCCAGGTACTTGAAGTCGGGAAGGTACACATCGATCACCCCTTCGAGGGATCGCAGTGTTTCTGCTTTATCGTAGCCGTTTGTATTGTAAACCCAAACAGGTTTATATCCCAGGGATTCGATTATGGTGATAATTACCTTCATCTGTGGAATGAAGTGGGAAGGAGATACAAATCCCACCCGGGTTACACCGGTGTTGAGGATATGAACGACCTGGTCGATAATATCAGGTAGAGCCATCCGATGAATATGACGGTCGGCCAGGTTAGAGCTGATTTGATGGTTCTGACAGTAGATACACTGCAGATTACAGTTTGTGAAAAATATGTTGCATATCCCGGTGGCTCCACTTATGGCAGGTTCTTCACCTTTATGAATACAAACGGAGGCTATGTTGAAAGAGCTGTCACTTTTACAATAACCCAATTTCCCGCTGAACCGGTTGGCGTGGCAGTCCCTCGGACAAAGCGCGCAGTTTTCAAGTTCTTTTAACGGACCGGTGAAGGCATCAAAATTCAAGGCAGAGGTCGGTTTTTTCGCTATTTTTGGCAAATCAAGTGCAAAAATACGGATAAATGATGATCGATCTGAAGAAGTATACCCATATCATCTGGGATTGGAACGGCACCCTGCTCGATGACGCATGGCTTTGTGTTGACGTGATGAACGGCATGCTGAAAGAACGCAAACTACCCACTAAAACAGTGGCGGAATACAGGGAATTATTCGATTTTCCCGTGAAAGATTATTATGTAAAACTTGGGTTTGATTTCGAGGCAGAGCCCTTTGATGACGTAGGGTTGGAATTCATTACCCATTATAACATCCGGCTGGCTGAAACCAGCCTGCACCCTTTGGTTCAGGAAGTACTCTCCCGGTTTGAGTCACGAGGGTTCAAACAGCATATTCTCTCGGCAAGGGAGCAAAATGAATTGGTACTGGAGACCAGGTTAATGGGGGTTTTTCGTTTTTTTGACCATATCCGGGGGCTCGATGACCACTATGCACATGGCAAAACTGATGTTGGATTGCACCTCATTCAGGAGATTGGCGCACCTGCCGGGAGCATGCTATTTTTTGGGGATACCCGCCACGACGCAGAAGTAGCAAAAGCCATTGGTATCGATTGCATTCTTATTTCCAATGGCCATCATAGTGAAAAACGTCTTTCGCAGTTCGAAGTCCCCGTAATCCCCTCTTTGGAATACTTAATTAAATTATTATGATAACATATTGTAAAGCTTTTATTTACTGTATTTTATTCATTTTGCAAATCCATTACTTCTCCGTGCAGGCCCAGGCTGTCAAGGGGCAGAGTATGCGCATGCATACGATTCCGCTTACAAAGAAAAAAGTGCCTGTTTCCGATACTGTGATGAAACCGGTTATCGCGTTTGTTAGTCCGGTACCTTATGAAACTGCTGACACTGAAACAAAGAGTGCCTTTGACTGGTTAAAATCTTTAAAAGAGTATTCTTCTGAGTTTGTGGTTGCAAAGGAATTAACCCGGCAATTAAAAAAGAGCAGCGGGTATTCCATGATCTGGATACACAGGCACGACACTACCTCCTTTTCCCTGGAAGATACCAAAGAAAAATTGCTGCAATCTTTAAGAACTTATGTTGAAACCGGGGGCAAACTGCTATTGACCATGCAAGCAATTCATTATCTCAATATTCTGGGATTTGAACCACAGATATTGCAGGATAGTACTAAAATCTGCGCAGATAACGGCTACGGACGGCGGCTGGGATTTCATTCTTTCCGTGATCACCCTGTGTTCAATGGCATGAATGGCGGTGCATACATATGCAGGCCTCCTGTGGATATAACAACCAGGATAACAGGACTTTTCGGCAATCACATTTCGAAAACCGGGAAAGTTATCGGGGTGGACTGGGATTACATATTCCTGCGTGAGGATTCAAAACTTGTATTTGAATATATGCCGGGAAGAGGAAAAGTGCTTGGTGTAGGTGGTTACATGGATTTCACTACCCCAAATACCAATAAAGCACAGCTCTTTCTTTTTACTCAAAATTGTTTCAAGTACCTGCTTGACAGATTCAATGGGAAGCCTGCGTATTATTGGGATTATACCCCCAGACAAGTTGCAGAGTGTAATCCACGCCCCGAAACAGATCAACTCCTGAGGGCTGTTGCACCGGCAGTAAAATGGGAAATAAAATCCAGTTCTATTGATCTCAGCCGGCGATTTGCCTCTGAGAATTACTGGGATGTTGCAGGTGAACGGTTGCTTACCATGGGAACTGAAAAAGGAGGCATTGAAGAGGTTTGGGCGCATCCCTTCATGGCCTTGCGCGATTATGAAGCCGGGATCAGGTTTGCCTACAAGGACACCATTTACTGGCTGAGTGACGAACGTCCTGAAATTGAGGTGAATCCATCATTTTTCTCACGGCAGTATAAATTCGCCAGGGCATACCTTAGGGAATTGGTTGTAAACGATCCAACAGAACCCAATGGGGTAATTCATTACGAATACAGGGGAGTCTATCCTGCCGAGCTCATCATCCGTTTCAAGTCAAACCTGAGATGGATGTGGCCTTACTCCGACCGGGTTACCGGTTCAATATGCCATTCCTGGGATAATGATCTTAATGCGATCACCCTCCAGGATCAATCGGGCGATTTGAATGTGATCGTAGGTAGCACCAAAAATCCGGTTACCCATCTGTCAGGTCAATTTGATGGCTTCAACTACAACCCTGAAGACAGTGTATTTCAGGGTATTCCAACAGATAAACTTCAGGTTTCCGGCTTGCTGACCTATAAATTTGAAATGAACGATAACCTCGATGTGGTTTTCTCCGCATCCATGGATGGTTATCACAAAACATATGCACAATTTAACAAGTTGGTACATAACCCTGCAGAGACGTATAAGAATGCATTGCTTCATTCCGGCAACATACTCTCTAAAAGCCTGATGATAAGCACACCTGACCAAAATTTCGACAAAGGATACCGGTGGGCACTCCTGGCTTCCGACCGGTTTTTCGTCCATACTCCAGTGATGGGCAAGGCACTGGTTGCAGGTTATTCAACCACCCGCCATGGCTGGGACGGAGAACATAAAGTTAATGGCAGACCGGGATACAGCTGGTATTTCGGCCGTGATGCGGAATGGAGCGCGTTTGCCATGCTGGATTA
>CAZVNF010000288.1:0-3679 GCA_964628215.1 uncultured Draconibacterium sp. | reverse complement strand
TCGCTACCTCGCTACCTCGCTACCTAAATACCCCCCAACCTCCGTCGCCGTCGCCCTTGCATCCGCCATAGTATTCACAATACAGGCAGGTCCTTTCACAGCGCCTGCAATAAAAACACCGGGTATGGCGGTGCAGTTATCCTTAAAATGCTCATCTGCCGATAGCAGGAATCCGTCAGAGCCGATACCCAGTCCGAGCATGTGTGCCAGTTGTTTCGTTTCCGGGCGGGGAACGAATCCGGCCAGGAGCACCATCATGTCAACCGTCATTTTCAGGGGCCTTCCGGTCAGCGTATCCTCGGTTTTGAGTACGAGTGAATGATCGGGGTTTTCTGCACATTCCGATAGGCGGCCACGGATAAAATTCACACCCCATTTCTGCTGGGCTTCATAATAGAGCTCCTCAAAATTGCGGTCGTACATCCGAAGGTCCATGTAAAAGGAAAACACTTCACAGTCAGGCAGCATCTCCCTAATCTCGATGGCTTGTTTTACACCCGTTACACAACATACTTTAGAGCAGTACCTGTTGCCAACCTTTTCGTCACGAGACCCGACGCAATGAATAAAGCCAATACGTTTCGGGGTTTTTCCGTCGCGGGTTGTGATTTTTTTTCCTTCACTAAACAGGGTTTCCAACTCGGCAGAAGTAATCACGTTGTCGTAAATACCATAACCATATTCTTCTTTTTTTCGGGCATCGAAAATGTCATACCCGGTAGCAATCACAATGCTGCGGGCCTGTATAGTGATCCCCTTGCTGGTAATTATCTCAAAAGCTCCATCCACCCGGAGTATGGATTGTACCGTGCAATCATAATGTATGGTGGTTTCCTGACCGATGCTTTTTTCAATGAAGTCGAGAACTTCTCTGCCAGGTCGCCGGCTGGGAAACAAACGATCCCAGTTTTTAACATGACCTCCCGTAACGGGTTCTTTTTCCAGTAATACCACTTCAATCCCTTTGTCATTCAGGGCAGCAGCAGTGGTCATCCCGGCAATTCCACCTCCAATCACAACCACTCTGTTATTCATGCTGATAAAATTTAAGATGTGAAGGCGCTTCAGGCTGACCAATGGACTGACCATCCATGGTAAGAAATTTCCGGTGTGAATCGTAGGGAATTCCGATCTTGTCGAGCAAAGGTTCCACCGGCACCTGATGCACTTGCAACCCAAGATCCCACGGGTCGTAACCCAGCAGCATGCCGGCCAGTTCTTCATAGGTAAGCACCGGAATACCGAGTCCGTTTTCTCCATAGGTGATTCCCTCCATTTCGCTAAGCGCATATTGCCACCGGTCGAGGAACATCGGACATCCGGGGCAGTTGGTCAGGATGAAATCGGGTTTATACGGGGCCATTGAATCGAATTTCTTTTTTGAACAGGCAAGGGAATAGCCACGGTTGGCTTGCACGAGATACTGTCTGAAGCCGAATCCGCAACAATGCCTGCGTTCGGGGTAATCGATCACCTCGCCTCCCCATTCTTCTATCATGCCCGTAAGAACATACGGATATTCGGCGCCGCCCACTCCTTTGCCCGGGAACATTTTGGCATAATGACAGCCAATATGTTCCACCACCTGCAACGGTTTGCCTGAACTACAGTTAATAAGTTTAAAGCTGCTGCCGGCGGCGATCTCTTTTCTGAATTTAAAAAACACATCACTTGCGTGTGAGAGGTTGGCTGGTTTTTTAAATGTACGGCCCGTTGCCCGGAGCAGGTTCTGCCTGACTCTTTCTTCCACTTCGGGAAAATGGTTCCAGGTTTCAAGTATTTCTGAATAAAGACCGAAAGAGGTGATGCAGGAGGTGGTGAAATTCTCGTATCCCGATTCCGTCATGATGGCAAACTGGCGGGCCACCATGGTCATGGCGGTTTCAAAAGGAACTACATCACTGTGATAGCCAATGCCTGAACACGTGGTGTGTGCAGCATTCTCAAACACATCCTTGTGTAATTCATCTTTCATGATCCGGAGAAACGTTTTCTCCGAACCGGGGAAAAAGTTCTGCCGTACGCAACTTCTGACGTAAAAAAACCGGTCGGCTGCAATCTCTTTCTGATACTCTTTCCAAATACTGCGTTTTCCTTCAATCTTCATGCGTTCCTTGTATGATCTTTGTCGTTGGTAGTATAAATGTGGCGGATATAGTCATTATCGAGGCCTTCACCCAGGCTGATCCCCATTTCCATGGCCTTGATCCGCGAAAATTCCTCAATTTGCCGGAAGCGTTCCGTGGCCCCGGTTTCATCAAAGATCCGTTGAACCTCATCCAAATCCTCCTGCGGAATTTTTCGCAGGATGCCCGGGCCGGTTTTTTGATAGTTTGCCCCCAGCCGGTGCATCACCGCATCCAGGTTTTTATGTTCCCACTCCCATACAGGACCCTGTTCAGGATGCATTTCCGGGAGGATTTCAGCAGGGTAGAGGCAGTAACCATATTTCAGGATCCACTCGCCAACGGTGCGTTTGATGGCAAGCTGCTGCCGGCCTTTTTCCGATTCAACAAAATGGCCCAGTTCCTGTGAAACTGCCCGAAGCACGGTGATGAGCAGCCCGGGTGCATTTCCGCGGGGGCACCGGGTAACACACGACATGCATTCGCCGCAATACCAGATGGTTTCGCTCTTAAGCAAAGCTTCGATCTGGTCATCATCGTGGGTTTGCAGGAGGTCGACAATCTGCCGGGGCTGGTAATCATAGAATTCGGCGGCCGGGCAAATGGCGGTGCAGGTGCCACAATTCAAACAGGCTTTAAGTCCTTCAGTAAAGCGAACATCTTCGGCCAGTTTATCATAAAGTTTTCCCATAGACTTAACGGATGATCACTTTTTTACTGATGGATTGGTCGCGGGTCACAATTGTAACAACATAGCAACCGGGCACTTGCAGGCTGATCCGGGTGGTTTGATCTGTGATTGTATTCTGAACCGTTTTCTCACCAAGGATGTTAAAGATATACACTTCTCCATTCTGATTCTTCCCTGAAATATTACTGATGACCACGGACTTTCCGGAGGAAAAAATCGTGAAATCGGGTTGGCTGCCACGGCTTTCGATGCCAAAAGGCCCGCCGAAGTGGAGGTGGAACCGTTCGGGGTTATCTCCCGGATCAGCCGTAAATAAATAAGACGGATTGTTTTTCAATTCCTGGGATGTGCCTGTTTTCAGGTCTTCAAGAATGATACTTTTCGCGAAGAAGAATTTGTCGGTCCCGGTTACATTTAGTGTGTATGAAGAAGCCTCACCCGCTTTAATTCCTAATGCCACCACAGATGTTTCATCAACGGATGGCAGCATGTCGATTGAATAATTGTACCCTTGTTTTATGGCATATAATTCCGGCGCTTCGTAATACATGCTCCAGAATTTGGCTGAACCTCCGTCAGGAAATACTTTATCCACGGCAACAATCATTTCATCGCTGTAACTATTGGCTGCGGTAGATAATTTCAGTCTGAGCAAGTTGCCGGTTTCCGCAGTTTCCTTTAGCCAGGTTTGATCTGAATGAACCTGTACACTGGTGTTCATCGACAATGTCCCCGGGTCAGTTATGGAACTGTTCGCATTTACGAAAAATGCCTGCATGGGGGCAATGTCTTTAGAGGTGCCATTCGTGCCGGAACCAAGGTAAGAATTAAAAACCCCGTAATTTCCTGTTGAAAGATTGTC
>CAZVNF010000287.1:0-3709 GCA_964628215.1 uncultured Draconibacterium sp. | reverse complement strand
TCCTGATCTGGAAAACCTGACCGGCTGCGGCAGCCAGCGGACTTTGAACCAGGGAGATCACTTCGGCATTCGGCTTGATTGCAACAGGGTTTGCCGCCGTCGGAAGATTTTCGTTTGCCACATTTACCGTGATGGGGAACGTTTCACCGGTTGAATAGTTGGCATCGTTCAGTAAAAAGCGGGTTGGTCCGCTTACGCCTCTCAGGTTGAGGTCAGCGACCGCTGCAGTAATTGTTGCGTAAACCCCTGCCATAGGAGCATCGGTAAACAAGGCAGGATCGTTTGAACGGGTTACAGAAAGCGGCCCTTCATACACCACGCCGTTTTCCATCGGAACCCAGGTGGTTTCTTCAACCTCTTTCAATTCCATTCTTCCGTTCACCCTGTCAGACTCACTTGATACAGGATTTGCCACACTTCCATCCGAGGAATCCATTGTCGGAATTGAATGATCTGTTTCTGCAGGCGTTTCCTCAACAAAGACTTCTTTCACTACTTTCCTGGTTACTTTTTCAAAGTAAACATTCGTTCCGGCGAGGTTATTGAAATCGGAAAGCCCTACTGTGTAATCACCTGATAATGGTGCATTGGTTATTATATAGGTGCTTGGGGTAGAGGTTGGAACTCCGGCTGCAGGTGGATTTGCTGTAAATGCCGAACCACCTAAAGGATACCCACCCACATTGGGTGTGCCAATCATGTCCTGGGCAACAATGTAGTAGGAAACTACATCTCCCAATGAAACACCGGCGCCAAAAGTAAAGGAATAACTGTTTCCGCTTACAAAAACTCCCTGTACGCCAGTGTAGGCAGAGACAGCGGTTTTCCAGTAAAGCATTGGCAATCCCGGTGCCAGCGGAATTGTCGGAACACCGCTAATGTCGGTTATTGTGGCGGTTAACGTACGATTGCCCGTGGAAGATGTGTGAAGAAGGGGAATATAGGAAATGGCAGGAGGTATCATATCAAGGAAGACCCCGTCAAATTCATCGGCCCCGAAATCAGGAATAATTGCCCCTCCATTTACTGAACCGGCAGGCCCCGGCCGTGTTTGGCCATCATAATCGGTGGTAACCGATGCAATGGCCGGACAACCCGATTCCAATTGGGTGGGGGTGGTTCCCATGGCAAGATGCAGATCACCCTCTGCGGCGTTTTGAAAACTCACGGGTATACCGGTTAAGCTATTGTAATCGCAGAATGAAATCGTTCTCCAGTCGGCCAGGGTTTTATCGGCACCCCAATGTCCAACAGTGGCTGCGGCTGCATTCAGCACATTGAAATCGGATGCGCCGGCACCCCAACCGGTGGCGCTCACAAGGGTTGCACCATAATCATTGGCAATGGCATAATGCTTCCCGGTGCCGCCGGAGCGGATATTGTTAAACAGGTTATTTTTAATATCTACCGGCGCAAGCCGTGCAGTAATGGAGAAATCACCCCGCATGAAACAAAAACTGGGTTGTGCCCCCGATGTAACAGTCCCTTCAATATTGATCGTGTTGTAATAGATTTTGTCAATGGGGTCGGGAGTAGAACCGTGGTTTCCCTGGATACCGATGAAGGCAGTATTGGTAGCCTGGCCCCTTCCCAAAGAGATCATATTGTTTTGAACAGTAACAGCAGTAGTGCCCGACCGGATAAGAATACCGTACGCTATGCCCGGGGCAGTGACAGTTACAGAGGTACTGGCATTGCTGATGCCATAGATCTTGTTATTCCTGATTATGGTATTTGTGGCGTTGGCATGGGAAATACCGGCAGCAAGATACCCTGATGTACCTGTATTGGCCTGCTCTATATTATAGATTGTATTGCCTGAAATTACACAGTTGTTTCCCTGGCCCAGGTGAATTCCTACCGCTCCGAGGATGGCATTGGAAATGGAAACATTAGGCGCATTGGTGGTGAAATTGGCAAAGGTATTGCCGGTGATGGTAAATGACGAGGTTACTCCGGTGGCCCCGGGGGTCCACATGCCTCTCACATAACCGGCGCTTGTTGTTCCATAGGAGGCCAGGTTTTGTATGATATTATTGGTTATGACTGTCGAAACTGGAACGCTGCCAAAATAGATTCCCTGCACCCAGGATGCCCCTGTGGTAAAACCCAGGGTTCCGCCTCTCATATTAAATGCCGAACTGTTACCAATGGTATTGCCGGTAATGGTGAGCAATGTCGCGACAGCCGAAACGTTGATGCCGGAAACCGTGCCTGCAATGGCGGCTGTAGCTCCAACGGATGTAAATCCCCCCATTGTGTTGTTCTGGATAAGAATCGTTCCGGTCGAGGAGGTATTGATCCCGACAATGGCACCCTGGGTCACTGTTGGGGTGGCAGTAAGGAGTCCGGTTCCCGATGCACCCCCGATAATATTCGGGGTAATGTTCCCGATGTTTGCATTGCCTGCCGTTACGCTGATCCCGCAAAGGACACCATTAGCGGTGCTGGCATTGCTGGTGGTTCCAAGACTGATGGCTGTGACTGTATTTCCCTGGATTGATGAAGCACTTGCAGTAGTATTTGCAGCAACATTGATGGCTACAAACCGGGTTGCTACCGCTCCTGCCATGGTATAGGTTCCCGACCCCTCTGAATTGGCATACCCGATGATATTGCCGGTGATGGTATAACCGGCCCCGGAGGTGATCACAATCCCGTTATGGGTGCTTGCAGAGGTAAAGGTGCGTGAGGCGGTTTGATAAAACAGGTTGTTAGAAATCGTCCATGCCGTATTGAATGAGTTTATATTCATTCCATTGGATGCAGATGACGCACTGAAATAGTCGTAAATATTATTTCCCGTGATCATATTCCCGCTGTTGTCGATCACAGCACTGCTTCCCATGGAATAGATCCCGTTCAGCGGGTAGTTCCCCGGAACCGGCCCGATATTGTTGTTACTTACGGTGTTGTTGTCATTCCCCGTAGTTGTTCCTGTACCGAAATAAACCACCCCAAAAACAGCTGTTGCACCCAGAACGGTTGAATTTGTAACCGTATTACCGGTTGCATCCCCGCCAAAGCGGATCGTGCTGGCCGAAGTGGTACCTGAATTGGAGATGGTGAGGGAATTCCCTCCTGAATTCAGCCCGTCGATGGTGACATTGTCAGCGCCGTTTAAATCAATCAGGTGACCGAATATGGTCCCTGAAATTACTGCGGCACCCGAGGGCTGTAATGAGATACCTGAATAACTTGCAGAACCGGAGCCGCTGGCATTCAACACAGCAGAGGCAGTTTCAGCAGAGGTACCGGTAATGGTAATGGCAATGGCCCCGGTGTGTGTTCCCAGATTGATGGCATCAAAGGCATCTTTCAGGGTAGAATATGAACCCGTGGGGGAACCGCCCGTGGCGGTAACGCCAACCTGGGCAAAACCAACTGTTGCAGATAAAAACACAAGCAACAGCATCATGATCATAAGCATGGTAACTTTTTTCATAAGTAGTTGTTTTAGTGATTAATAAAATATAAATACAGATTGCATCCACAATTATTGAAAAAATCAATGGAAGAATCACAGCTGTGAAAGAAATGCGGAAAGTCAATGTAGTTCAAGGTAAGGTGTGGTTGCGGTTCACCCTACGTTAGAAAAACAAAAATAGGAAATAATATTCAGGAAATTTACGGCGGCAATTATTTATGAATTTTTAACAAATTCACATATTCATTCCCATATTCGTCATTCTCATATTCCCATATTGAT
>CAZVNF010000286.1:0-3717 GCA_964628215.1 uncultured Draconibacterium sp. | reverse complement strand
GGACCCATCGTAGGCGCCATCCTTGTAAAATCAGCCGGCGGCGCCCTGGTGATGCCAATCATCGGGATGCTGGGATTTTCACTGGCCTTTGCACTGCCATTCGGACTGTTCGCCTTTTTTCCTTCCTGGCTTTCCGGGCTCCCGAAATCAGGCGGCTGGCTCAACTCGGTTAAAGTTGTTCTTGGTTTTCTTGAACTGGCGCTTGGTCTGAAGTTCCTGAGTATCGCCGATCAGACTTACCACTGGCACATCCTCGACCGTGAAGTTTACCTGGCCTTCTGGATCGTTATCTTCTTCCTGATGGGGATGTATCTGCTGGGAAAACTTAAATTCAACCACGACTCCGACCTTCCGTACGTCAGCGTACCCAGAACCATCATGGCGATCATTGTTTTCAGCTTTGTGGTATATATGGTACCCGGTATGTGGGGTGCCCCGCTTAAAGCGCTTTCCGGTTATCTGCCACCAACCACCTACCAGGATTTCGACATGAATGCCATTGTGCAAAAAGAGGTGGCAACCATCAATGCCGGCGGTGGCGGATCACAACCATCAACAACCCTCTGTGATAAACCGAAATACGGTGATTTCCTGAAACTTCCGCATGGGCTGGATGGCTACTTTGACTACCAGCAGGCACTGGCATGCGCTAAAAAACTGAACAAACCCATTTTTATCGATTTCACAGGCCATGGCTGTGTGAATTGCCGGGAAATGGAAGCCAACGTATGGTCTGATCCCAAAGTACTGAAACGCATGCGGGAAAATTATATCGTTACCGCCCTGTATGTCGATGACAAAACAGATCTTCCCGAAAATGAATGGATTACATCCATATATGATAAAAAGGTTAAGAAGACTATAGGGAAAGTGTTTGCCGATCTCCAGATTACCCGGTTCAACGTGAATTCGCAGCCATATTATGTACTGCTCGATACCAGTGGCAACCTGCTCACTTCTCCACGCGCTTACGACCTAGACGTTGATGCCTTTGTGAAATTCCTGGATGCCGGGATGGAGAATTTTAAAAACCATTGACCTGACCTCAATTATTCATGAATTTCTCACTGTGGCTCTGTGAAATAAAATTACACGAAGTTCACGAAGAAGACACGAAGAACCACGAAGAAAAAGAGAGCATATTATAAATTTGTGAATTAATCAGGTTAATAAGACTTATGAGATATGTAATTTTAGTTTTGTTCCTCCTGTTGATTGCAACTGTTCTTTCATTCGGGCAGCAACTTCCGTTTTCAGCGTCAAATATCGCACTTCCAAAGCTGGGCTACAGTGCCTGTGCATGGGGGGACTTCGATCGCGACGGTGACCTGGACCTTGCTTTGTCGGGAGTTGAAGGGAATGCCCCGGCAACTAAGATCTTACGCAATGACAACGGCATTTTCACAAGCATCGGTGCGGGAACTGCATTGCATTTCGGATCGCTTGAATGGGGCGATGCCGACCTCGACGGCGATCTCGACCTGCTGGCTACCGGCATCGATATCCTGGGAGTTCCCTATACCCGGATCATGATCAACATGGACGGGTCATTCGCAGTTGGAGGAATCTCCCTGACCGGAATCATGGACGGCCAGGCTTGTTTTGGCGACGTGAACAATGACGGCAGTCCGGATGTGCTGCTGGCAGGAGGCAACCTTTCACAAATCAATCAGAATGACGGGACAGGAATTTACGACACCCTCAGCACCGGCTTGCCCGATGTGGAAGCAGCCATGTGTTCATGGGTTGATTACAACAACGACGGACAGTCGGATGTTATGGTTTGCGGCAACACCGGCGGAGGGATGATTTCAAAACTCTTTAAAAATGATCACGGGGTTTTCACAGAAGTGACCATTACCCCGGAACCCTTTACCGGGTTATATGGCGGGCAGGTCAAATGGGCTGATCTTGACAATGATGGCGACCGGGACCTGGTGATTGCGGGTACAGACCTCTATGTCGACGGCCACTTCATATTCTACCGGAACGACGGAAACGGTCATTTCACAAAATTCGAATTCCCTGAAGCCAGTTTACTGAATCCTTTTTTCGACCTCGCAGATTACAATGCCGACGGATTGATGGATGTCGCCCTCATCGGCACTACTCCCGGTTGCGGAGGTCCTGCCGTTACCCTGCTTCTTAAGAACAACGGATCATTCAACTTTAACATTGTCAGCACACTCATTCCCGGCTACAAACTGGGCGGGGTAGCCTGGGGTGATTATAACAACGACGGATACAGCGACCTTGTCCTCACAGGACTGGATGGCTTTGATGTTCCTCAAACTGCACTTTACCTGAACAATCTGGGCGATACTGCCTGTTTCTCACAAAACACACCCCCATCGCCCCCGCTGGAAATCGCTGTGAGTATGGAGAGCGACAAGGCCGTACTTAAATGGAGCAGGGCATCTGATGTGCAAACTGCCCAAAATGCCCTGACCTACAATATCCGCATAGGGACCTTATCCGATTCATTTGAAATACTTTCCCCGCTGTCAATGCTGTATACCGGGCTCCGAACCATCGCCTCCCCCGGTAATGCCGGTGCCGACACCAGTTGGATTATTACAGGAATCCCCGAAGGAACCTATTATTTCAGCGTGCAGGCCATTGACAACGGCCTGATGGCCGGGTCGTTTTCAACCCCATACATGTTCAGCTATATGCCAGTAGGAATTGATCCTGTTGAAAAACCAGCTTTCAGCATATTTCCAAATCCATCTCATGACAAAATATTTTTTCAAGACCCGGAACCTGCAAATCCGGATTACCGGATGAAGGTAGTTGACGAAACCGGAAAATGCTTTTACGAAGGCTCCCCCCTGGAGATGATCGATATTTCATCCTGGCCAAATGGAATTTACCTCATACAAAAAACGGACAGGTTAAAAACACTGTCCGCCAAATTCATAAAAAACTAAACGAATTTTCACAATTTCGCCATTTCGCCATTTCGCCATTTCGCCATTTCGCCATTTCGCCATTTCGCTACCTCGCTACCTCGCTACCTCGCTACCTCATTTCCCCCACATCTCCGCAAAATACTTATAAAAATACGGAATCGTTTCTATCCCCTTATAGAAATTCTCAAGCGGATAATTCTCGTTGGGTGAATGAATTGCATCGGTTTCCAGTCCAAAACCCAGCAGAATGGTTTTAACACCCAGTATTTCCTCAAACTGCGTGATGATAGGAATACTTCCGCCACTGCGCACAGGGATGGGTTTTCTCCCCAATACTTGCTCAACAGCCTTGCTGGCAGCCATATAGCCAACGGTATCCATGGGCGAAACATACGCCTGTCCGCCATGCAACGCCTGTACCTTTACCTTTATATACTTAGGAGCAACCGATGTAAAATGCTTTTCAAAAAGTTCTCCGATCTTCACATAATCCTGGTTTGGAACCAGCCGCATGGAGATTTTCGCATAGGCTTTTGATGGAAGCACTGTTTTGGTACCTTCTGCGGTATAGCCGCCCCATATCCCGTTTACATCGAGTGTTGGGCGTATACCGGTTCTTTCCTTGGTGGTAAAACCGGCTTCACCATACAATTCCTCCACATCCAGGTTTTTCATGTAGGCTTGTTCGTCGAACGGTGCTTTTGCCATTTCATCTCGCTCCTCCCGTGTAATCTCAATTACATCATCATAAAACCCGGGGATGGTGATGCGCCCGTTTTCATCGGTGAGGGAGGCGATCATTTTG
>CAZVNF010000285.1:0-3725 GCA_964628215.1 uncultured Draconibacterium sp. | reverse complement strand
AAGGAGTGGGGCGACCAGGTGCGGTGTATCCGGAAATTTTAAGTTCACGCAGTTTCTTTATAAAACCACTGAGGCACTAAGGGCACAAAGGACCACTGAAAAAATACCATGGTCGTATCTTAGTGATTCTTTGTGTTCTAAGTGCCTTAGTGGTTAAATTAACCCGGTACAATTTATCAGATTATTTGCCTGGTACAAAAATATTATTTAGATTTGTACCAAATAAAAACGATAGAATTCATGAAAAATCAAAAATCAAAAATTGTACTTGCAATAACACTCATGATTACGGGGGTGACCTCCTTCCTTTCCGCACAAAATTATCCTTTTGAGCTTCCAAAGCTTCCATACAGTTACACGGCCCTGGAGCCGGCCATTGATGCCGCTACCATGGAAATTCATTATTCAAAGCACCATGCCACGTATGTTAAAAACCTGAACAATGCAGTAAAGGGAACCAATTACGAATCGTACACACTGGACGAGCTCATGTTGTATGCCGGTGAACTGAACGATGTGATACGCAACAATGCCGGCGGGCATTACAACCACTCCATGTTCTGGAATATCCTCTCGCCGGGCAGTCCTTTCAACCCCCAAAGTGAGATAGGAAAAGCCATAGTTGGAACCTTTGGCTCACTTGACAGTCTTAAAACCCTGTTAAGCAAAGCCGGGGCAACCCGGTTCGGATCGGGCTGGGCCTGGCTTTATGTAACTCCCGAAAAAAAACTGGCGGTATGTTCTTCTCCCAACCAGGACAACCCGATCATGGATGTTTCTCCCGAAAGAGGGATCCCGGTTCTTGGCATCGATGTGTGGGAACACGCCTATTACCTGAAGTACCAGAACAAGCGTACCGATTACCTGGCGGCCATCCTGAATGTTATAAACTGGGAGGCGGTTGACAAAAATTACCGGGAAGCACTGGTGAGCCCGTTGCTGGTAACCATTGAAAAGGAGAGCTGGGTTGAATTGAACAGTTTCCATGAAGTGATGGCCGAAACGTTTCATCCTTCGGAGGATGGCAATCTGAAACCCATCCGCGAACGTTCAGGTGAATTTCTGGCGAGGGCAAAAACGTTGCAGAGCAGCAAGATACCTCCTTCTTTCAATACCCCGGAAATTAAAAAATCAATTGACGAACTGGTAAAGGGAGCAACTGCACTGAACCAGATGGTGATCAGGAAGGCGGATGACAAATCCATCACCAAAAAGCTTGGGGAACTGCATGATGTGTTCCATACCATCCAGGGCCTTTGCCGGCACTGATTGTGATAGGTTCGTGCACCTGTCATTTCAGAACGGCTATTTTTTTGCCGGCATAGCAAAGATATTTGTATCAATGGGTTTATTCAGTTCGATTGTTTCGACCTGGATCTCGTTTCCCTGTCCTGCGAAAGAGGTTTCCACCAGGAAGGCAAACGGGATATCCTCCACCTTTCGGTAATCCTTGTATAAATTTTCAACTTCGATTTCCTTACCGCCCTGTTTGCGGAAGAAAATCCGTTTTTGAAGCAGGAATCCTGAATTGTCGATGAAATAATACTCCAGGCCGCCATCTTTGCGGGTCACTTTGATTTTATATAATGTCAGTCCGCCCAGGGTATCAGTTCCGGCCAGTTCAAGGGAATGGCCTTTTTCTTTCCAGTTGTAAAGTATGCCGTCAAAATCGGCCCGGTTCTTAAGGTCGGTTGTGCGGTCGGCCGACGCAACCTGCGGTGCCGCATTGCCGGTCCAGGGCGCGGTTAACCAGGCGGTTTGTCCGTCGTAAACCTGATAGGCGGTCATATCCGCCACATCAAACTCCATCATGTACCTGTCGGGTCGTACACGGGTGATTTTCACCGGCATCAGGTCCTGCTGGACCAGGCTTCCGGTTGTAACGATCGTTTTTACCTGTCTGAGTTTATCGAAATTGCCAGCCTGGTAATATTTATCAAGAATCTGCTCCAGCTTCATCTCCTGGGCCGTCAGCCCCGAAACCAGCGCAGCAAAAAGAATAATCAAAACCCCCGTTTTCATATTTTAAAATATTTTCGCCATTTCGCCATTTCGCTACCTCGCTACCTCGCTACCTCGCTACCTCGCTACCTCGCTACCTCGCTACCTTTTTAACATCATACGCCAGCAACGACCTCCCATGCCTCACATACATAACTCCTTCGCAAATAACCGGGTGCGCATAATGCGCCTTGGTTCCACGGGTAATTTTGAAAGAACTCACCGCTTCCATATGTGGCCCGTTTGGTTTAAAGAGCCCCATCTGGCCTTTTTCATTGTAACAATAAAGCATGCTGTCGGCAAAAATGGTCACTCCTTTGTCAAATTTAACCGAATCGGTAATCATGCCTGTATTGACATCGAGCGTATACCAGTATCTTTTCCCGTAACTTGCCGTATAAATATAGCTGTTCAGTTTGATGAAGCAGCCCATGGTATTGTCGCAGGCCGGATTTCGCCAAACTTCGGTGATCGCTTTCCCGTCGGCCGAAAGTTGTAGTTTAACCGAACCGTTTCCGTCGCCGGTGATATAGTAAATAAAACCGTTATCGAACAGGGGCGTATTGATATGTACATCTCCTTCGCCGTCTTGCTTGTGTGACCAAAGCAGGGTGCCGTCTCTGGTATCGATGCCGAGCAGGGCACTTTTGGAAAAAGTAACCAGGATTTCAAGGCCGGGCAGACTGATGATGGCGGGAGAACAATAGGAGGTCATTTGCCCCAGCCCTTTGCTGATCCATTTGATTTTGCCGGTAAAGCGGTCGAGTGCAACCACATTTGTGTCGGGATTTCCGGGTGAGCAGAAAACAGTATTCCCGCTTACTGCCAGTGATTCTGAAAATCCGAAACGGGTCACAGGCGCATGAAAATCACTTACCATATCGACCGACCATCGTTTTTCACCGGTTCTGGCATCAAGACAGGCTACAGTTCCCAGTCCTGCCGTGACATATACCAGGTCGTTAACGATGGTCGGGGTATTGCGGGTTCCCGGGTAATTCAGGGTCCATTCCCTGCCGATCGGGGCTTTCCAGAGAAATTTACCTTTACGGTCGAGGGCAAAAAGATAGCTTATCGTGTCGATCTCCCCATTTACATAGATCATGGAAGTTGTTATCACAGGAGAACCATACCCATTGCCAATACTGTCAAATTCCCAGGATAATGGAGGACCGGCAACAGGCCAGTTTCTCAACAGGCCGGTTTCGTGGTAACATCCTGTACGGTCGGCTCCCCGCCACTGGAGAACCTCCTGGGAATATCCCCCGGCTGCAAGAAAAACCAGCATGAGGGGAATAATGAACAACTTGATTTGCATAAGGATATGAGTTAATAAGTATCAAACAAATCTAATTCATAATGTGGGAAGGAAAAAGTCAATTCGGTGAAGTCGCCGAAAATGACGATAACCATAAAAAAACACAGGCTGCATATTTTTTTTATGCATTCCACTTTGTTTTATTGATTGAGCACAATCGTACCAGTAATTTTTAAGCTGATCGGGAAATCTCACTAAGGCTTGTATGTCATCCATATGAATTACCCTGGACTTTAGTCCGGGGGCCCGGCAAAACTGGTTGACCCCGGGCTTTAGCCCGAAACAAACTTGTCAAACTTGTACCGGGTCATAAATTCATCTCTTGTGCAATAAGTTGCCTTTATTGATCCGGCAGGATGATTCTCCTTTTAGAAGCTGGACGATTTTGTCAATATTCTGTCCGGAA
>CAZVNF010000284.1:0-3799 GCA_964628215.1 uncultured Draconibacterium sp. | reverse complement strand
CTGCACCGCTTACCCGCATTGCAGAGATTATTGCCCTGGCATTCGCAGCGGTGGCAGGGTTGGTGATCGTCGTTGATATGGGGCGACCCGATCGGTTACTGAATGTATTTATATATGGGCGCTTTCAATCGCCAATTCTTTGGGATTTGACGGTTGTCATGACCTATACCGTTATAAGTGCACTATTACTTTATCTTCCTTTAATCCCCGACCTGAAAATATGCGCTGAACGGTTGGAAAAAGCGCATCCGCTGCAAAGAAAGCTATATCAGGTTCTTTCTCTCGGTTGGAGTGATCATCCTCAGCAGGTGAAAATTATTCAGCGTGGAATCAGGATCCTGTCAATCCTGATCATTCCAATTGCACTTGCCATCCATACGGTCACATCCTGGCTCTTTGCAGTTACCATGCGGCCGGGATGGGACAGTACTATCTTTGGACCTTATTTTGTGACCGGTGCCTTTGTCTCGGGAACTGCTGCAGTGATTCTGGCGATGTATTTCTTCAGAAGAAACTATCACCTGAAGGCGTATATCACCGATTTTCACTTTGATAAGATGGCTAAATTACTGGTACTTGTTTCTTTGGTTTACCTTTATTTTAATATCAATGAATTCCTGGTGCCAGGTTACAAGCTGAAGAAATTCGATGTTGTTCACTTACGAGCCCTATTTAGCGGACATTACGCCTGGTTGTTCTGGGGAACTCAGATCTTCGGCTTGATCCTCCCGATAATCCTCCTTGTGTTCAGATTCTTTCGCAAACCGGTATTCGTTTTTGTCATTGCATTGTTTATGCTCGCAGGCTCATGGTTAAAGCGCTATCTGATCGTTGTTCCCACCATGGAACATCCTTTCCTGCCGGTTCAGCATCTTCCGCAGTCATTTGTGGTATATACCCCGACACTCATTGAAATAACAATCACCGCAGGAACTATTTTCCTTGCCCTGAGCATTATCACTGTATTATCCAAGTTCCTGCCGATCATACCGATCTGGGAGATGGTAAAAAACGCTGAACACAAAACAAGGCAATAATCTTTCCTTATTTTTGTCGTGTTTGGTAACATCGGTCAGCCAATGTCTGAATCCGAATGGTCTGACGCGCATTTTTTCAAACAGGGGAAATATCCTGCAGCAATACTTATTAATTCCTTAGTTTTATGATCGTTCAACAAACTCTCTTCACGTGTTGATTATGAAGGCTGAGGATCACGGACCTTCCAGTGTCACTGTACCCTGGGCCTCAAACGTGGCTCCCGACTTGATAATCAGCATGGCCCCCTTCGAAATATACAGATCGTCGCAGTCAAAGCCGGAGACTATGATGAGCGGAGCAGGAGAAACGGCCATAATGGTCACATCCTCAGGATAGAACGGAACACCCTGTGGAAACCAGTTTAAGGAATTGGCCCAGTTTTCGTTGTCGGCGCCGGTCCATGTCTTAGTTCCCCACACAGGGTTCGGAAACGCGATGGCTCCGTTAAATGAAGTTCTCCAGACGGTCAGCCCGTCCACATTATCGTCTAACTGATAAGGTGTAAATGGTTGAGAAGTACCGTTCAGAAAGGAATAATAAATTGTCAGGGGATTCAGTCCTCCCGACTCGTTTTCAACAGTCATTGGATCGTCCTCATCTACTGTGAACAGGATGGCAAGCCCAAACCGGGGTGGAACCGGAAGGGTGTCCCAGACCCAGGCAAATTCAAAATCGTTCATATCGGTACCAAATAAAAGCCCTGTATGAAAAATCGTTACCACCTGCACCGGGCCAGCCGGTGTCGCCTGGTAAATGGCACCCGGATCCAGGAAGGGTAATCCGGCGTTTCCGATGTAACTTGCTTCATGATCGGCACTAAAATACCATTGGGTGCAGGGAGTGTAATTCCCCGACATGGGGATGATATCAAGTGCATCTCCATCATCATCGGCATTATTGTTACCGGCAGGGTTGGGGGCTAGATTTCCATGCAGAAGGGCCTCTGAAAAAATTTCATCCCTGAAATAGGGCAGCGAGCCCGGAACCGGGTCAAAGTCGAATTCCACCACCTCGTTCTTTTTGCCGGTGTCCGACCAGATCGCGTTCATTCGGGGTGATGAACTTGTAACTGGGGCAGAGGGTGGGGTGACCGACGTGTACAACTCTGGCTTGTCATCGTTGTATGAAAGGTAGAGGTATTCCGCCTCAAATACGCAACTGTCACTGAAAAACGGGATGCTGGGAAATCCTGGTCCGAACTGTATCCCCTGAAGAGAAGTGGAGATCAGGTCACTTCCATCGAGATCAAAATAAAGGCTCCTGACATCGGCTATGGACAATCCGGAACCGACAGGGGCGGGGTTGATTGGCGAATAAGGTTTTGGATCAGGATCTGAGCCGAATAGCAGGGAATCATTTTTCCAAGGAACGGGAAGGGGAATAGGGATTCCGACCCTTGGATACATGTCGCCCGGATCAAACAATTCATTGCCGTTCATCTGTGGATCGCTCAGTTCTGAATCACTGCCGATATCCAGTGAGAAGAGCACAAGTGAACTGCTGTCAGGCTTGTTATTGGTCAATGGGGGGTATTGTGGTATTACGCTGAAAAAGATTTCCCCGCGGAAGATCCCGTCATTTTCATCTACCGGGAAGAAGTTTCCTGGACGTCCGGGTTCGTCAATCAGAAGTGAAACGGAAGAAGAAAGACTAAAGTTGAAATTGGTTCCGGAACTAACACTGAAGTTGCCGGTTCTGTTTTTCCACTCGTTCCAGCCAGGCAGTCCGCCTGGCGAAGCAAAATTGAAGAGGTTTTTCAACTGGGAAACCCCGTTAACGATCATTGAATTTGTCACAGTTATCGGATCTTCCTCCAATGCCGGGACTTCATGCCAGGTGTGACCTGCCCCGAAAATTGAATAGCGCCAGTATACGGTTACCGGAACTCCTGCCGGAATCCCGGTCACCAGTATGTTTACATTGATGTTTAGTGTTGTTGCAACGTTTGCCATGTATCCGTCAGTGCTGGCGTAGTTGGCGCCGTGGTTTTTCCACCTGATCTGCAAGGTGCTTGTATTGTCACCGTTAATCATGGCCCGACTCGTTGCCTGGCAACTGACCCTGTGCGGATGGGGCAGGCTGTCGTTCCGCTCGATGGCATGAATGAAGCACAGGGTGGCATAGTCGTTGCCATTTAACCCGGCTACGAAGTTGCCGAGGGCACAGCTCTTTGCATCAAGAACAACCGGCCCAGGAATACCCCATGGAACCAGGTAATCGTTAGCCCTTGCATTGAGGAGCCCTGATGCGGTGGTACCACTGACTTGAAGAACCTGTGCGTGTGATATGTATGTGGCTGTAATAAGAGGGATCAGAAAAATGAACTTCATGATGGTTGTATAAAATGTTTACAATTGACTAAAATTATTATTTATCAGAAGAGACACTTTTGTCATTAATTCTTACTAAAAGAAGTAATTAGGTATTTATATTACTAAATACTTCTGAACAAAAATAATTAGATTTTGGATGATTGGGGTGATATAAATGACGATGTTTACCGTTTAACAAAGGTTATTTTTCCTTGATTAGAAGGAAATTTAACTCCATGAAAAAGATATAAATCAACTGAAGTAAAACATGGAAGTGTTTACCAACTGTATCACGTTCTGCCGGGTACTGTCTGACCATTAATAAATTTTAACATTTATTAGTTTTCATTTTATGGTATTTAGGTATATATATGCGGAAATGATTTTAATTTTTTGTACCTTCGCCTTGTTAAAATGATGTTGAATTGTTTTCAAAAGAGATGTCTTAT
>CAZVNF010000283.1:0-3837 GCA_964628215.1 uncultured Draconibacterium sp. | reverse complement strand
AGAAGTCGTTTGGCAGATCGACCGGCCGGTCATCAATGTTCAAGGATAGCATTGTATGTATTTAATTATTCAAAAGATCATTTACAACCATTATTAATTCTTCAAAGTCATAAAGGTGGTTCCATTGCAGCAAAGTGTTCCCCATTGCAGCTTCAATAACCAAACTCTGAAAATCCGGAAGATATGACCAGGCTTCAAGGGTTTCGGTCATTTTATTGATAAGTGAAATTTCACACATTTGAAACATTGTTTAATTTCCTGATCGAAGCAAGGGTGGCTCCATTGAATAGCTTGATGCTTGCCCTTTCCAGGGTGTTTACAACTTTGATTCCACTAGCTACTGGCAATGTGAAATTCCTGATAAAAGGTCTTCCCATGTCCTGATAATCCATGCTTCCAAGATCAAGTCCTTTTACAGAGTACTCAATGAATGGGCGGCCCATATCCTGGTAATCCATTCCCGGTAAATCCGATGGTGCTGGTAGTGCCATTATACCTGAATTATTGAAAAGTCATCGATGTATATTGTTGAAGCTGATACAACTGTATTGGATATTATCTCAAATTCCATGGTTCCAATTTCTAACGGAGTAAATGTTACGGTTATTTGTTCCCAACTTGTGTCATTGGATTTGAAGGATGAATAAACATTTTGCGGTACACCTGCAAGTAATCCACCTATTGCAACAAGTCTTGCACTTGGATTTGTTGCATGGGATTTTTTAATCCAGACAGATGCAGTAACCATAGTACCCGCTGAACACAAAATCTTCGCAAACCTGAACCTGTATGGATTTGATGGCACTTTTACTCCATTCATTAAAAATGCCAATGCATATCCTGATGCTGTATGCCGGTTTAATGAATCTGTCTGAATCATCCAATTATGACCATCTATTCTATAGGATCCGGGAACTCCGGCAATACCATTTTTCCAAAAAATGGTTTCGTAGTCACCACCACCTGAAGACCACATCGCGTATGGAAAAGCATCTGATGAAATGCAATCGATCATGTTCAGACAAGATCCTTGAAGTATACCCCCTGATGCAACTGATGCGGTATGTCCTGTAAATGTTGCTCCTATAATGTATGTATCAACGCAAAGACCCATTAACCCGATAGCATAATAGCCATTATCCTTAACTGTAGTAAGGTAAACATGAATTTTCATTAAGCCACTTAAACCCATTGCTCCCTGGTATAGAGCGCTATAATTATTTGAGTAATTCGTAATTCTTACTGTACAATATATTAACAGTGCTAAATCAGCGCCTTTGCCGCCGTTATTGCGGATATTTGTCACTGAAACTGTGTGATGGTTCCCGGATGACATAACTAACCCTGTCGCCACGGAATTCGAAAGCTCAATTGCGGTTAATGTTGTAGCAGTGGAACCGGAATTAAAGTTATCTCTTCCATTGTTTGAAGCTGCCAGTATGGTTATTGTAGCATCCCGGGAATTGATGAGTACGCCTGTTTGTGCGTTAAAGGATACGATATCTCCCCAAAAAATAAAATCTGTTCCTGGATTTCTCACCCCATTATAAAACCGTACAAAAGAAAATCTTTCTACCGTGATAAATGGTTTGCCTGATCCAGTCAACCCGTTTCCACAATAACCTTGACCTGAGAAATACGTGTGTCCGTTTTGTGTATTACCAACAGGATCCCATCCTCCGGAGAATGTAATTCTCGCAGAAGCCGTTCCTGGTGAATTGCAAACATGAATATCAGAGGTTGAGCCAGATGCAATCGTTGTTTTTAAACATTCCCTTTTATACAACTCAACTGTTTCGCTTTTACCGGTATATCCACCTGCATTTATATTCAGAGTGGCATGATTTGCATATTGGCAAGGCTGATCAATTACTATTACTCTTCCCTGTATTGACGAAATAGCGTACCAGGGTTCTGTTCCCCCATTCGCATTTGAACTCTTTGATATCAGACTTGTCAATGAAATGCTGTCAAGCGCCGCAGAATCCTTACAGGCGATGAAATGTTCAATGTCAATTGTTTTGGAAGCCAGCGAAACAGTGGCAAACACTGCTATTCCCATAACTCCGTTGTACAGAGCAGCTCCCTTGTCGATTGTCAAACCAATTGTATATTGTGCCAGTGGGATAGCTGGTACAGAAAAAGATTCAACCTCTGCTGTACAAGCCGCGTCTGAGTATAATTTTATGAGCAGATCGCCTGCAGCAAGGGCAGAAGTGCCCGGCCTTATCCAAAATGATATTTGCCTGTAACCGCTAAGATCCAATGCAGATGCGGTTGCTTTCCTGGCAATTATTTGGTTTGCCCCGCAAGATGCTCCTGTAACAATATGAATACAGTTATCCCTGGATTTAATGCCGGACCATGTGTTTGCTGACGTAACATTTGTTCCAGGGGTCCAATTGGTGTAAGTTTTCTCAATTTCAGTTGTAACAGCAGTGGTTAAAACTACTGCCATTGAGTTCCTTCTCCAGTAATAACCAGTTGCCCCACCTGATCCATTGCCAACTGAACCCTCAAGATCGAATGTATTTGCGGCAACATTTGAAACAATGAACCAGCCATTTGCATTGGTATTTATAGTGTGTCCGGTAATCAGTACAACATCGCCATTTGATAAACCATGTGAATTTTTTGTAATCTTTATGGGAGTAGCATTTGTGCTCGATGTTATTGTTCCATATCCGGATGTTAAGCTAAATCCACCCCCGGATCTTACATTATCAAACCATTGTGCGGTTTGACCAACATCCGTCGGATCAGGTGATTTTGCCACCCTGACAATATCTCCTGCCTGATGTCTGGCGGCTGTCGCTCCGGTAGTCATTGTTCTCCAGGCATCGGACCAAGAGCTTCCACCCCTGGGAGTTACTATACCATCTGCATCGGATGTTGTCACCCATACGGCTCCGTCAAGGTCGAAATTATCATTGTCAACTTTGGTAATCTTCCATGCCGAATTTAACCATGCCGTGTACAGGGTAAGATCAACCACGGCTCCGGTAATCAAACCATGCCCAGCTTTCGTTATCCTGGTGATGGTGCCAGATGGATTGGATGCAATACAGGAAGCAAGTGCCGCCCTTGCTGTATCTGAGCCAAGCAGATAATCAATATAAAATATTCCATTTGAATATGCCATATTATGTATGCTCTACCTGAGCCAGTTCTGGTTTGAAAAACATCCTGTCGGCATGAGTTGCTATGCCTATTTTTTGAATAACATGATCAGTACCCGAAGGGGCAACCTGTACTAAGGTATTTGCAGTCGTTCCACCTGTTGAAAGGAATATCGTTTGCCCTGTCGTCCAGTTCCAGGCATCATTGCGGGCTATGCCCAGAACAAGCCAATTTCCGGAAGCTGCAGAGACAATTGTGGCATCGGCGCACATGAACAAAGCACTTGCTGTAGCGATGGCATCTGCTTTTGGCAACCCGAGCGTTCCATCATTCTTAATATAGCCGATGTCACCAAAGGAGAAATTGGCACCGGCAGTAAGAATGATCTTAACTCCTGTTGCAGAAAGGTTTGAAGCGGGTGAACCGGTTAGGATTAGATTGTTAACTATTGCTCCTTGCACCGCAGTTTTCAACTGCTCAATGTAATCCAGGATCATGATTTCGGTGTCTTCATGATCTTCGGGCTCTATTTCAGCACCCTGTGGCCGGCCGGTGAGCGTTGCAACTATTTTGGCAAGTACTTCAGCGTAAGTTATCATGAAAAGCGGCGTTAACTGTAAGCATTTGAATAGGCCTTCGAGTAATTTTTAACCTTGTTGCTTGTCGAGATCATTCTAACCCTTGAAAAAAAAAATCATCATAAGCGCTTTCATACTC
>CAZVNF010000282.1:0-3865 GCA_964628215.1 uncultured Draconibacterium sp. | reverse complement strand
TCTCATAATGTATTTTTTAACTTTGATTAGTTCCCCATTTTGAAGGATTTTCGCCTGGCCAGGCCATGTAAAATACTTTGTAGGAATCATAATGACTGTCGGCCGGAGTAAACGTCCCTGTCTCTGAAAGATAGTATTCCCCTCCCCTGATCAAAACATGGACATTCCTGTAGCACTCCATTTTCATCAACCTGACGGCCATTTTTGCCCGCCTCACCGTCGCAAATGGTCCGTCGTTCTTTTCGGTGTTAGGTTCGCTCAGTTTTCCGCTCCAGGAGTCGTTCCCTTTTGTTGAAACATAAAAATCCGCAAAGGGCTCAGAGCTTTTCTGTGCCCTGGAGAATTCACCTGCAAGGCATATTATGGCCAATAGTAAGATCAGTTTGATTTTCATATATAATTGTTTTTCAAGTAATTAAAATCTTCAGTCTTTCATCTTTGTTTATTTGGACCGTATTGTTCAGGGTAATCAGGAGTTTATCTCCTTCCTTGCTGATTTTGGCCGGAAGAGATTTTGATCCGAGTTTTACACGAACGTTATTTCCTGATGGACTCTGGAGTGAAATTGTTTTTAATTTTAGAATACCCAACTGCACAGAGATTTCGGAAGTAAATTCCTTACCCTTAATTTTTTGTGTAAAGCTCCCCCAGCCTTCTGCACCCGTAAATGCACACTTGAAATTTTCAGGTGAAAGTCTGGGTGCGAAGCCAATATGCTGATCCGGACCATGATACACGAACCCGCATGCAGCCAGATAAACTCCATAGCTTGCCATTGACCGTGCATAATGGTCGCCGCACTCTACTTCGTTCCAGGGATTTCGGCGTGAGGCATTGTAGCGGTCGTGGACAGCCCTTGTGACGGACAGACCCTCTTTTACCAGACCTTCCCAAATCATATGTCCTGCAACCTGGTATTCGAATCCGTTCATGCACTCATTAAAATAACCAGCAGGAGATCCATATCCTTTTCCCCTGGCCTTGTCATAATCCCAATCGTTTCGGGGGAAAGTACACATCAGCAATCCTGCTTCTCCTGCCATTGCATACCAACGGCCAGGTTTGAATACTGCCCGATAAGGCCCGACATCCGGAGAGAAATTATAACGCCAAAGTGATTTTAGCGCTGTCAATGTCTCTTTCTGAGGCAATACCCTTGGCAAACCAACCTGAAAAGCCCAGCTCTGGCCGAATACCTGGTCTATTTCGCAGCCGGTACCAGAATTGATAGCGTCTAGATGATTAGGGTCAACTTTATTGATAAAATACTCTCCATCGAAAAGTTGTTCAACCAGGTTCTTTTGACCTGCTGCAAAAATGGTTCTGCACTGAATAGCAAACGCATCATCCCCAACATCATCCGCCATTTTTGCGGCACCAAGCAGAGATGCCAGATATAATCCGCTTAACCAGGCCACTTTCCCAAACCAATCGGTATCTAAGGTATTGTGCTGGTTGCTTTCAATAAGACCGTCGTTGTTGGCATCTTTGTTGATCAACCACTGAGTAGCAAGTTTGATTTTCGGCCAGTTTCGCTTGAGAAAAGAACCATCTGCCGACATCTGATGCTCACGTAGAGCCCTCAGAATAGTCCCCGCCTGACCGTCAATGGCCGGAATCTTGTTGAATTCTCCGCGAAAATAAATGGCGCCATCTGGCTGAAGGGCCAGACCAAAATCGACACGCTCCCGTGCATCCCGCTCGAGTTCGGGAAATAGCCTACCTGCGGCATGGGCATATTGATAAACATGTCCGCAGGTTCCGGCGCAACAGCCTACTCCTTCCCACCCATAGAATCGTCCGTCAGCAAAACGGAAACAGGTAGAAGTGGCTAAAATTGAAGTATTTAACATGGTACGGTCAAGAAACCAATAAGGCAGCGTTGAATCATACCACGTATCGCGCCAAAGTCGTGTACCGTTCACCAAACGATCATAGTTTGATGAAATATGACGTACGACCTCAAGGGCAGAAGGAAATTTTGTGGCATAATAGCGACCCGCTTTTTCCAATGGTTTATCGAGTGAAAGATTGGGAAAATGCCATGCTACGATGAAATTGATACTGGTAGATTCGCCTCCGGCAAGTTTGAATTTGTGGCCAAGCATGCCTATCTGCTTTTCTCCAAAGCGAACCGCCGCATCTTTACTCAATAAATGATCTCCAGCCTTCCCGGTTAATGCCAGCGCCATAGAACCTGTATCCGGTAATTTTTCAAATGGTGTCGGGTCATCGATCTTGTCAGTGAACGTTATTTTGCCGACAATTAAGCTGTCCCAGCCACCAGTATTGTCATCCACAATTTCGATTCTGGCCCTTTTCCCGGCAAAATCACAAACATCCATATGCCTCAAAACCAGACTTTTATTCCTATTCCCTCCAATGGTATAAACTGGATGGTCTTCCACGAAAAGAGTTATCCCAAAACGGGCTCCACTTCCTCCACCTATCCAGCAGTCAATAAAGTGACGATCAATGGTGAACTCCCTGCTGGTAAGCTTTCCAACAGACTTATCCGTTCGGAACTCCGGACTATTGAGTGGAGAAGCACTCGAACTGATGATAAAGGAGGTATCGCCTCCCTCCATCTGGAAGTCAGGAATATCTGATTTTTTAATCGGCGACTGACCGAATGCTGCACCTTCCACTTTCCAGTCATTGAAATTGCCTTTGCTCCAATCTTCAAAGACAATATCCGATCGTCTTTCCTCAGGTTCTGCTTGCTCGGAGGAAAACAGCAATGCCGTCAATCCTGATTCCTGAATGGTTTTCTGACGCAATTTACCATCACGCCAACGATTGTTCCTGGAAACACCGTTCTCCATTTCACCGATAAAGCTGGCCTCGACAGGTGCACCGGAAGTGTTGCTAATGGTAAAGGAAAGTATCGTAGCCGGAAGGGACGAATCGTCTGTTTGAAGCGGAATAAAGGGAGAAAATGCCTCGAGTTTTATTGCAACCGGAACGCCCGGATTTTTGTATTCTGCGATACCTATCGGATACTCCCCGCGAAACGTGACATCCGGAAAAACACTGGTATCAAGGGGATAAGACTTATCACCTATTTTTATCGAAAAGCGTTGGATCACTCTTTGATCCGGAATAAAAGGATCTGCGTAATGAGCAGCTCCGGTGGATATATGCTGATTAAAAATATCCCAGTGAAGCAGCCGGCCGTCACCACCCAGGTAGAGCTGACCACAGCCAATACCTCCTACAGGCATGCCCACATACCGCAGTTCACTCCCTCTCAGAACCTCTGGTTTGCCCCGTTCATAGAGAGATTTCACCCATTCGGGACGCAGTTTCTTATCGGCGGGGACCAATTCTTCAAAGTCTTTGCGGGTGAAAGGGCCTGCCATGAGCATCTGTCCGGGAGCAAGCAAGGCAATCGAACTGATTCCTGCCAGGCGAAGAAAATCACGACGGGCCAATCCCGACTTTGGTTCACAGCATCCGGATTTCTGGTTACAACTGATATTATTTTCGTCTGTTGTCTTCATATCTTTTTGTTTTATTAGTTTGTTCCATATCATTTTCCGAGGAATTCAATTGACTTTTAACAAGGCATTTAACCATTTTTCAAAGTATAAAATTTATTACCCTCTGTTAAAACAGATCTACCGGATTTATCTTCAAAAATTCCTCTATACCAATTCCGTTTTTACCTACAATAAGTGACTTATACGGATGATATAATCCTGAAAAAGTTGAAATACCTTTGCTTTCACCCCTGCGACCACTTTTCACCTCCAATGCTACTATTTTATTGTTGAGCTGAATGACAAAATCAACCTCCTCATTTCGTTCACGCCAATAATACAAGTTATATCGTTCTGATATTGAGTTATTTATTAGATGAGAA
>CAZVNF010000281.1:2606-3872 GCA_964628215.1 uncultured Draconibacterium sp. | reverse complement strand
CCTGAAAGGGCGTAATCAACAAATACAGGGTTTTATGTTTCTGGTAAAGTATTAATTACGCCCTTTCGGGGCTGTTATTCTGACTGATAATACCCCCGAAACTTGAATTAATTAATTTAAATTACAACTGATTTTCAGTTGCATATGATACATTAATTTTTATATTTGCATTAAATAACACTTCACGAGCAGGGCTGAAAAACTTAGAGAAAAACTTCTTAGGACACCTTCAAGTGAATACACTGACATATAAGGACTACATCGGATCTGTCAGTTTTGCTGCCGAAGATGAAATTTTTTACGGTAAAATTGAGCATATCAATGATTTAATCACATTTGAATCTGATAATGCTCATGGTTTGAAAAGGGCATTTGAAGAGGCAGTTGATGAATATGTTGCTTTCTGCGCAGCAAAGGGCATTACCTTGAATAAATTTATAGAAATCACGCTGGAGAAAGCATTGAATGAATAAAAACCGTCAGGTTTCACTCTGCATCCTTCACACATCTGAAGCCCACTGTTGCATTCCGGTTGAGGCCGGGTGCGATCAGTAAAAGCATTTCAGGGTGATCAACAGGCAAAGGCCCACCGGTGACATACCAGATACTCTGTGTTGGATGATAGTAACTTCCCCCGCGGATGATGTTGTAATAATAGCTGCCATTATCGTAAACATCAGCTGTCATTTGCCAGACATTGCCTGCCATATCCATCACGTTGAATGGACTGCCTCCTTTGGAAAATCGATTTACGGGTGTGGCAAAATTTAAATTGAAATTACACCGGGTCGAATCCATTTTATTCCCCCATGGATACTTACGCATGTCACCACCCTGAGCCGCATATTGCCATTCCTGTTCGGTAGGAAGCCTTTTCCCAGCCCACCGGGCATAGGCACGGGCATCTTCCAAACTGACATAAACCACCGGTAAATCTGAAGATCCGATTTGAGGTGAGCCATTCAACCAATGCTTCAAATAACTGGTAGTATCTTCCGGTTTATAAGATGTTTGATCGATAAATAACTTATACTGTTCATTGGTTACAGGGTACTTGTCCATAAAGAAATGCGGGATGGAAACAGTTACGGTATCACTGAAGTCAGGAAATGGAATAAACGGTTCGAGTGTGTTCGGATCCCTCTTTGTATAGAACCGGAATTTACCAGCAGGGATATCAACCATTCCATTGGGAACCCGGGATGATTTCGGCGAATTTTCAATTTGACTTATCCTGACGGGTAATGCAGAGCCCGGAGTGACCAC
>CAZVNF010000281.1:0-2506 GCA_964628215.1 uncultured Draconibacterium sp. | reverse complement strand
TGGTTCCAAAGATCGATGAAATGATCATTGTCAGTAATTGTAAATTCGAACAACAGTCCGTTACATCCTTCAGGATTTGCACTGTAGATTGTGAAAAGTCTTTTCCCCCCTGCATTCCAGCTGTTCACATACACGGAATCAATCAACGCAGTTATCAGCGGGTGGAACGATTCATTATTAAAAACTGATCTGTTTTCACGCAATATGCGTGTCGTCCGCCCCAGGTATTCGAACTCCTCCTCTATCCATTCAGGTCGTCCCGGCTTCATGGTATTTAGCTCCACTCCGTAGCCATTAAAAAACGAGATAGCCAGTTCGCGGTGAAGGCGGTCATCTGCAAGCTGCAGAACTCTGAAAATAGCAAAGTCAGGTTTGATTAGTTTATTGAGATTTACCGGAGGCGGCATGACCAATGCATCGTGCACCCTTCCGGTTACAATTCCCGGCATATCCTTTGGCACCGCCATTCCTTCACTGTACATGATTATTCCGGGCTTTACCTTGTCGGCCGCCGCCTGCAGTTCACGGCTGGAGGAGCCTTTGGTATCCAGTACAACCCCATCAGCATTGGTTTCACGCAGCAGATCTTCCATCCCCTTTAACTGGTCTTCCTTACGAGTACCTTCGTCCCAGGGATTAAATGAGATGAAGTACTTTTTACCTGATTTATGTACAAAATCCACTTGTTTTCTCAGTTCTGCCAATCCGCCGGGTAAATCACGGTACATATCCCATTGGTTCCGCTGGTCAAGCCCGAGCCTTGGCCAGGTCGGCCACAGGGTGAATATGTCATATCCGCCTGTAAGTGAATCATATTCAGATAGATTTTGATAAAAAGTATATTTCTGCTGCCTGTAGTCATAGTATTTTTTATCCCAGGCAAACTGCAGCAGCATCAGGTAGCTGTTTTTCATCCAGGAGAGGTCACTTCGCCTGAACATGCTGTTGTCAAACTCTGGCAGGTCATACAGCCACCGTTCGTTGAACATCATTCTCAGACCGGAATGCCAGTCTCCTTCGTGACAATCAAAATAAATGGAATATTCGGCCCACCCGCCTGGTTTCAGGGTGATCATCCATCGGTCAATTTCAGTATTTTCCTTATCCCTCGAACCGCGGCGTGCCAGTGCAGTTAATGAAAGTGTGTCATTGACAGGCAGATCGGCAAATCCCAGGTGCCAGGCATTATCGGGAAGTACTACGCCAACCGGGCCGCAGCCCGGGCGGTACAGCCTCGATCTGCAAAGGTATTGGGGCCACTCTTTGGTACCAGCCGCTGTAATGTATGCCTTATTTTTGCTCTCTCCCAAGGGTACAAGATTTTCAATCCGGTGAACACCTTTTCCGGTATTCATGAACCGAACATTGATCTTTACCCCGGGTTTGAAATTTTTCTCCGCAACTGCCCAACCGGTAATGTCACCGGCAAGCGTAAAGAAAAGAGAATCATTTGAAAGTCTTGTATTGCCTGCCGAAGAAAATAGCAGACTATCTACCACAACCGAAAATAACGGTTGTGTCTGAATCAGATCTATTTCATGGGACCTGAAAGCGATTACCGCTCTTACATTAAACGGGTTCTGCTGATCTAATTCCAGGTGCAGTAGTTTTTCCTGAGAAAACAAAAAATTTGACAGGCATATCAGAATCACCAAACTATAAAGCCTCTTCATTCGTCATTCTTGTTCATTCTTCATTCTTGTTCATTCTTCACAGTTTGCCATAAAAAAGGTCACGTTGCGAAAATGCATGCTCATGCTCCAACAGCCATTTCTTACGTTTTAAACCGCCACGGTAACCAATTAGCCGGCCATTAGAACCAATTACCCGATGGCATGGTACAATGACAGAAACAGGGTTGCTCCCATTGGCACCGCCCACGGCGCGAAATGCTTTCGCATTGCCAGTCCTGCGCGCCAGTTCAATGTAAGATATGGTTGAACCGTAAGGAACTTTTAACAATTCATTCCAAACCATTAACTGAAAAGCAGAGCCTTGCAGGTCGAGTTTAACTTCAAATATTTGCCTTGAACCCTGAAAATATTCCTCAAGCTGCACAATACAGGTTCGTAGACAAAGTGGCACTGGTTGAGGCTTGACCTTGAAGCTAAGAAAATTCAGGGTCCTGATTCCGTTTTCTGAGCCAGTAACTTCAAGATGCCCGACGGGAGTTTTGAGAAAAGCCTGGTGAATAGTACTCATTTTAATGGAGTTTTTGATTTCATACTTTTCCATGACAGAAAAAGCATGACCAGTCCAAAAGCCAGCATGCCGCATCCTGACCAGAGATTTATATTGATTCCCAGCGACCGGGTGTATAAAACGCTGTCACCGGTAGTCAGGATACCATATCCTGTAAGTAATAATCCGAGGATGGTGAACATCAGCCCGATTGGAAATTTAATATCTATGCCCATGGGGGTTGGGGGTTAGGTGTAACTTGTAATGAAAGGAATGTAAGCAATGTAAGCAATGTAAGCAATGTAAGCAATGTAAGCAATGTAAG
>CAZVNF010000280.1:0-3895 GCA_964628215.1 uncultured Draconibacterium sp. | reverse complement strand
GTCCACCCGTTTACCCGTTTACCCACCCTCCCTTCCGATCAAGCGAAATTTCTGCTAAATTTGCCATCAAAACCAGTGCATTTTATTTTCCCGACATTTGGCAAAACGAACCTACCTGCGTGATATTCTCAGCCTGCTTGGAAGCAACCTGACGGTAACTTTCTGCAACCTGGCAGTTGGCGTTATCCTGACGCGACTTCTGGGGGCAGCCGGATTTGGACTGTATTCAGCCATTATCGTGGTTCCGATTATGGTGATCGGCTTCACACAGCTGGGTATCCGCCGGAGCACAATTTACCATATCGGCAACAAACTCCTGCCCGAAGACCATATTATTTCGGCATTGTTCCTCCTTCTGTTATGGACCAGCATCCTGAGCATCCTTTTCTGCGGGTTCGTATATTTCTTTTCTGCCAGTCAGCCCTTTGATCCGCTGATCATTGTCATGGTTCTTCTCACCATTCCACTCCTGCTGACCAACATTTTTGCCGGAGGCGTTTTCCTGGGCAAAGAGGATATAAAAAGAGCCAGCATCCTCAATGCAGGACCCACAATCCTAACGTTGCTGCTCACCCTGCTCTTTGTATGGGGCTTGAAAATGTCGGTACTTGGTGCATTCATAGCCATCGCACTGGCCAATTTCATCATGTTTTTCATCACCTACCGGATCTTCTTCGTTCATTATAAATACACCATCACGTGGAAATACCACGAGGGAATTATGAAAAGCATGATCAAACTGGGACTGGTCAATGCCATTGCAGTTTTCATCATGCAGCTCAATTACCGGATGGATATCCTGATGCTGAAGAAACTCTCTACGCTGGAAGAAGTTGGCTTCTATTCACTTGCCATGCAGGTTGCTGAACAACTCTGGCATGTTCCGATGGCGATCGAGACAATTATTCTCAGCCGGAGTGCCAATTCCAACGATGACAAACAGGTTCACCGCACGGTCGCCTCTATCTTCAGGGTATCACTGATTATCGGGTTTATTGCAGGAATCATCATTTACTTTGTTGCACCACCGCTTATTCCGTTGATCTTTGGACAGGAGTTTGCAAAAAGTGCCAGCATGATCCAGGTGGTTCTGCCTGGAATTTTAGTCTTAATTGGATTCCGCATCCTCAACAGCCGGTTAACAGGCATGGGGAAGCCCCAGATCGCCATTTACACCTTTCTGCCCGCCCTGGTGATCAATTTTATCGCGAATCTCTACCTCATCCCCAGGTTTGGCGGAATGGGGGCTGCATGGGCAACCAATATCAGCTATGGGATCGGTTCCATTGCATTTATCCTGGTATATTCCCGGCTGATTGGCATGCCATTGACAGATATCCTGAAGGTGAGGAAGGGTGATTTCTATTTTATCCGTGATGTTAAAAAGATTTTTTATGCAAACCGACGATCTAAGTAAGATTCCCATGTTTTTCATTCTCGGGCGGCCCCGTTCGGGAACCACCCTGCTTACCACGTTGTTCAATGCGCATCCGAATATACGCATCGCCCCCGAATTTCCGATTTTGTTTTTCCTGTATCAGCGGTTCAAAAAGGTAAAGCAGTGGGATGAAGCCACCATCAGGTTGTTTGTTGATCATGTTTTTTACTTTTCAAAGTTCAACATCCGGAGGGTCGAAAACCTGAAGCTGGACAAAGACTTCATTGTGAGTGAATTGCTGAAATACAAGGATAACGGATCCATCCAGCTTTTTTTGAAAAGCATTAATTACTACGCTTACTCCATATTCAGTAAAGGTGAAACTTTGTGGATCGGGGATAAAAATCCGGTGTATTCCATGTCGGCCAACCGGTTAAGGAAGATATTTCCCGATGCCAAATTTATCTGTATCATAAGGGATTACCGGGATAGTTTTATTTCGATTAAAAAACTCGCTGAAAAAGATGTGGCTGTTGAGGCTCCTGTTTTGAGTCTCCAGGTTGACCGGTGGCGGATTTTCACCCGCCTGTTTCTCAAAATGAAGCATCGTTTTCCCGATAAATACTATATTCTCCGGTATGAAGACCTGGTGAGTGAGCAGGAATCCACCTTCAGGTCGTTGTGCGATTTCCTGGGTATTGCATATGATCCGTCAGTATTCGATTTTCATAAAAAGAAAGAAGAGACCATAAACACCTATGGCACCTTCATCTATGAAAAATTTCATGAAAACCTCATGAAGCCGGTCAGTACCGGAAGGATGAACACCTGGCAAAATGTACTCACTGAACAGGAAGTGCAGACAGCCGACCAGATTGCCGGCAAATATGCCGACCTTTTGGGGTATCAGCGGAAATACAAGGGATTTAACCTCTGGCTGTTTCTTAAATCTGGTCCCATGCAAATTTACAATTCCATCTTGTTGAAGGTGATGGTCTTCGGCACCTACCTTCCTCACAAGGTAAGCCAGTGGTGGTTTTTAAAAATGCTGGTTTTACTGAAGATTTACCTGCGGTTTTTCGGCAGGAAACCCGTTACGAAGGAATGATGATGCGACCTGCAAATTCCCCGGCAACATATCGCTGCATCAGTTTATAGCGCTGTAATTTGCCACTGGAGGTTTTTGGGATCTCATTCGATTTTATCAGAACCAGCTCATCCACGGTAATGCCCAGGTTGCTGCGCAGCAATGCCCTCAGCCGCTGAAAAGTTTCTTCCGCTTTTTGGTCAGGCACGCCTGCCAGGAACGCAATTACTTTATCATACCCCGTTTTCCTGTCAGAATTCGCACCAAAGCAGACCTTTCCATAGCTGATCTCTTCCAGTTTACAGGCCATGCTTTCGAGATCATTGGCAAAATAGTTTCTCCCGTTTTTGAAGATGATGTCTTTTTTGCGGCCACTGATGTACAGATTGCCTTCATAAAAGAACCCGATATCGCCCGTGCGGAGCCATTCCCCGCAAAAAGCATCCCTGGTGGAACCAGGTTTATTGTAATATCCTTTCGTGATACTGCCGCCCCTGAGTTGGATATGACCTGCAACACCCTCATTTACACAATTATCGTCTTCATCCACAATCCGGATTTCAACATCATTCAGCGCTGTTCCGACTCCAGAGAGCACCCTGGATTCGGAATTCACCGGGTCCGTATTTCGGGCCTGGTTTTCACGGTCAAGCAACGAGCTGTCAAACGCGGTAATCACCGAAGGCTTCATCAGAGGGGTAAAAGTGATGGCGAGCGTGGCTTCAGCCATGCCATACACAGGCATCATGGCTTCGGGCCTGAAACCAAATGGGACCAGGGCATCAACAAAATCCTGCATGATCTGAACCGAAATGGGTTCGGCTCCGTTCAGCAACGCCTTCATGGTGGAAAAATCCCAGTCAAAAACCGGCTTGCTGCGTTTTAAGTACCTTAAAACCAATGCCAGGGCAAAGTTTGTACCGCCTGAAATTGCAATCTTCTGCCGCCCCATCAGGTCAAGCCACAACCCCGGTTTCATGATAAAATCTGTGGTTTCAAGGTGATATTGGTTTATGTTGCAAAATATGGGTGTGAGGTGGTAACCAACCAATCCCATGTCATGGAACAGGGGCATCCAATTGCCTATCTTGTGAGGATAATATGCATCGAGCCCGATTCGGATTGCATCCATATTCACCACCAGATTCATGTGCGACAGCATAATTCCTTTCGGATCGCCTGTACTCCCTGATGAGAACTGGACAAACGCAAGGTCTTCAGGTTTGAGAAGGGGTTCGGGGTATTCCCCGGTACATACCAGTGCCTCCCTGTGCATTATTTTTCCTTCGGCCAGTATACCGGAATCATTTATCACGGAATCCATGAAAATATGAGGTTCGCCCAACTGGTTGTAAACATTCAACAGCTTTACCACCGAAGGATTATACCCCGAAAAGGTCATCGGGGGCTGCAGAATGGTTGGAACAATT
>CAZVNF010000279.1:0-3896 GCA_964628215.1 uncultured Draconibacterium sp. | reverse complement strand
TGCAACAAACAACAATGGAACTTTCTATGGTGCTCAGGTGAGTTTCACGACTGTTATTTGGGCTATTGGTCAAAACGCTAATGGTGGGATAATCTTTTATATTGAACCTAACAATGTACACGGGTTAAAGGCGGCCCCCAGCGACCTGATCACAGCAGCTGTATGGGGTTGCTATGAATTCGTGCCGCCAGATGGCACATACGAACTGGTTGGCGGCACGGGGACATCCATTGGTGATGGATCGTTCAATACGAATGCAATTTATGCTACGTGCAATAACCCAGGTAGCGCAGCCCGGCTTTGTAATCAACTTACGGTAAACGGTGAGGGCGGCTGGTATCTACCTTCAAGAGATGAACTTGATCTGATGTTACAACAAGCAAATCTTATTGGTGGTTTTAATACCAATGACATGTATTGGAGTTCATCCGAGTACGATTTAGAAGAAGCGATTTTCGGATTAGCAGGCTATGGTGTTATGTCCGGTCTCTCCGGGGCGATGGGTAAGGGGTGGGCCCTCAAAGTTCGTTGTATTCGGTATCTTTGGTAACTATTAAAGATTACCGCCTGGCTGTCGGATTTTTTGAAAAATGGCCCTGTATTACTGGAAAAAACGCTTGACTTGATCAGTCTTCGCCGGTGCAACCTGACCACCTCACGCGATTGAGATTGAAGCGAGTAGGGTGGTCAACCAAAACCGGCGACAGGTGGTCAAATTTCGTTATCTTGTCCAGGATATCGGTCAGGGTGTTGCCGCAGGAGAATACGGCATGGGTTGAACCGTGATCGATTTTGTTTAGGAAGCGCTGCATAGGTATACATTGGTGTAGGAATACACAATGGTCTTCAACCCTGCGTGAAAAACTCTGCCAGAAAAGAATATTTGGAACTTAAAGGATAAATTCCAGGTAATTATCCTTGTTGATGTTCAGGAAATTTGAGCCATACTCACTGCTCCAACTAACCGGAATTCTTGTTTTCGATTTGCCGGATTTGATCTCATAAGCAAAATACTCTCCCCTTATTTCTTCTACGTAGTCAATTTCGGTTCCGGAATAGGTTCGCCAGAAATAACAACTGACATTCTTCTGATTGTATAAGAGATATTTTCGCCGCTCAGCAATGATAAAATTTTCCCATAAAGCACCGGAATCGTTTCGGTCGTTCAGGTATTTCATGTTGTCAATCAATACATTACGGATACCTGTATCGT
This sequence comes from uncultured Draconibacterium sp., assembly GCA_964628215.1. GTDB lineage: Bacteria > Bacteroidota > Bacteroidia > Bacteroidales > FEN-979 > CAIVAT01. Next base: position 2,683 of record CAZVNF010000279.1, on the reverse strand, counting down.
AAAAATAGTATTTCTGCGATTTGCTGATCTCTTTTCGAGGGTTGTGACTGAACGCCGGCAATTTGAATATCACAAAGGATTGTTCAAGCAAAAAAAGATACCTTTCCACTGTTTCACGATTCAACCCCAGTTTAATGCCCAGTTCATGAAGCGAAACCTGCGATCCCACCTGGTATGCCAGTAATTTCAATAAATCCCTGATCTTCAGCGGGTATTTGATCATCTCCAGTTCCAGGATATCTTTAAATATAAAAGATGAGGATATGTCGCGCAGGTAATCTTCTTTTTCGGCATGGTTCAAGGTCTTGATCACTTCCGGATAGGAGCCGAAAATCAACCGCTCTTCAAGCTGGTCTTTCAACTCATACGGATTATTGGTTCCGGCAAGCTCCTGCATTGAAACAGGTAACAGCGTGTAAATCTTTTTTCGCCCGGCCAGCGATTCAGAAACGCGACCGGAGAGCAAAAAGGATGAGGATCCCGTGACCAGGATCTTTAACTCGGGCAATTCATCATGAAGAATTTTAAGGTTTATGCCTATTTCAGAGATACGCTGTCCTTCATCAATAAACAACAATTCGTACCCTTCCACCAGAGACCGGAGTTTGCTCAAATCCCGGCTGGATAAAACATCGGTATACTTTGATTGATCTGCATTGATCATTATGGTTTTCAGACCAATCTCCTGTATAATATGTTTTGAAAGTGTCGTTTTCCCAGCCTGTCGGGGGCCATAGATCAAAACGACCTTTTTCTGTTGTTTCAGATCAGTGATGATCTGTTTTTTAATTAATCGTTCGATGTCCATGCGGAAGGAATAATAAATGCAAATATATTAAAATATATGGTTGACCATAAATATTCAGGCTATATTTTATGGTGAAGTGAAGAATTTCTTATTCATACAGGGTTCGTTTTCGCCGACCATGAGGAATACTTTAAATGAATAATATATAAGTAATTGTATGTCAATAGTTAAACGACCATGTAAAGATTTTGTAGGGACTGAAATTTTCCGGATTATAGATTTTGTGAGGATGAAAATTTGCATACGGGTACCCCTGGCATATACTTTTGACGAACAATCCTGAACGCACTTTCATGAATGGAAAAAACGCTTGACTTGATCTGTCTTCGCCGGTGCAACCTGACCATCTCACACCATTGATATTGAAGCGATTAGGATGGTCAACCAAAACCGGCGACAGGTGGTCAAATGATCAGTTTTGTCCACGTACAACACTTCTTCTGCAATTTATTTCTCCATGTTCTAATTTATATTTGTTCTAAATAATAAAACATTTGTAGATTTGCCACGAATCATCTTCCCATTCCCCGGTAAATAATGTTAATGGATGAGTCGGAACATGATTTTAGAACTTAAAATCTGACTATCATGAAAATTTCAACTTCTTTTATAGCTATGATTCTGCTTTTTAGCAGCACACTATTCGCCCAGGTTGGGATTAATACCGACAACAGCACCCCGGATGCTTCGGCCGGATTGGATGTGAATTTCAACAACAAAGGATTCCTGCCACCACGGATGACTACATCCCAACGAAACTCAATTGCATCTCCTGCCGAAGGATTGGTTATTTTCAATACCGATGAAAAAGCATTAAATGTCTACAACGGAATGTTCTGGAAATCAATGACACCCGTCACTGCTTTTGCGTGCGGTTTTACCATCAGCATCAACCATGCGGTTTCCGGCGGTGTTGCACCGGTCAACAAAACAGTTGCCTACGGCACGGTGACCGGTATACCCGGTGAACTTACCAAATGCTGGATTACAAGTAATCTTGGCTCTGATCGCCAGGCCACAGCCTCGACGGATGATTCAGAGGCTTCTGGCGGCTGGTACTGGCAGTTTAACCGTAAACAGGGTTTTAAGCATGACGGGAACACCCGAACACCCAATTCCCCCTGGTTATCCTACATTAATCAAGCTTCTGACTGGCTCTTAGTTAACGACCCATGCAACATTGAGTTAGGCACCCCCTGGCGAATCCCAACTTATACAGAGTGGTATAATGTTGATAATACCGGTGGCTGGACTAACCCGAATGGTCCGTGGAACTCCGGATTAAAAATGCATCCTGCCGGGCAACTTTACTATTTTGATGGTGACCTTTTCAGTCGCGGTACAATAGGCTACTACTGGAGTATTACGCAAAACAATGCCACCACCGGCTGGCACTTGTACCTCAGCGTGCCCTGCAACATGAGTCACGACAACAAGTCTTACGGCTTCTCTGCCCGTTGTATCCGGAACAATTGAGTTCATTGCGGGCAAAGCAACGAAGGGAGCAGCCTCATTTAACATTACTCCTAATTGTTCCTATTCCTCAAACCGGGCTTCTATTTTACCATTCTTGATTGCCCGCCGGAGGGAAGCGTAATCTTTTTCATTTTGGTCAGCATAGGCAACAGAGAAACTGGCAATGGCTGTATCAAATGAGTCACTTGTTCCCATATATCCGCTAAGCATCGCTGCGTCTCCTGAACGCGCATGGGAAAGCGCCATCGCCTGCCCGCACCAGTCTGCATAGGCGGTCATTTCCGTTTTTCCGAATGTTTCAACCTTCATCGAAATTTTAATGTCCCGCAGCTGACGGAAGAAATAATGCCGTCCAAGTTTCCCTTTGGTCCATCCCAGGAACGGATCGCTGAACGGTTG
>CAZVNF010000278.1:0-3899 GCA_964628215.1 uncultured Draconibacterium sp. | reverse complement strand
CCCAACCAACAGAACCGGAATCTGCCATTCTATCCAATTGAACTACGGAGCCAATCAGGGGGGCAAAGATACAAAAAATTCAGAAGGATTATTTGTATCTTTGCTATCTTAAATGTAAAAACCTTTTACCATGTCAGAAAAAATCAAAGATAAAGTTGCTCCGGGTGTAGCAACAGGACAGGCCGTTCAGGAGATATTCCGTATCGCCAAGGCCAATAAATTTGCTTTGCCGGCTGTAAACGTGACCGGTACTGATACCGTGAATGCCGTTATGGAGGCCGCTAAAACCGTGAACTCTCCGGTAATTATCCAGTTTTCCAATGGCGGCGGAATTTTCTATGCAGGGAAATCCCTGAAAAATGAGAATGAACGCATCGCCATCAAAGGCAGTATTGCCGGGGCACAGCATGTTCATGAGATCGCAGAATTATATGGCATCCCGGTGATCCTCCATACCGACCATGCCGCAAAAAAATTGTTACCCTGGATCGACGGACTCCTGGATGCCGGGGAAAAGCATTTCGCAACATTTGGCAAACCTTTGTTCAGTTCCCACATGCTCGACCTTTCGGAAGAGTCGCTGGAGGAAAATATTGAAATCTGCAAGCGTTATCTTGAACGCATGAGTAAAATCGGGATGACCCTCGAAATTGAACTCGGCGTGACCGGGGGTGAAGAAGACGGTGTTGACAATACCGGCATCGACAGCTCACGCCTGTACACCCAGCCTGAACATGTAGCTCATGCCTACGAAACCCTGCTGAGTGTGAGTCCTAATTTCACCATTGCCGCCTCATTTGGCAATGTTCATGGTGTTTATAAACCGGGGAATGTGAAACTTGAACCTAAAATCCTGCATAATTCACAGGTTTACATACAGCAGAAATTCAATACAGGTCCTAATCCTGTCAACTTTGTATTCCACGGCGGATCGGGTTCCGAACCCGAAAAGATCTCCGAAGCACTGGGGTATGGCGTGGTTAAGATGAATATCGATACCGATACCCAATGGGCTTTCTGGGAAGGGATACTCAATTTCTATAAAAAGAATGAAGGCTATCTTCAGGGCCAGATCGGCAACCCCGACGGGGAAGACAAGCCCAATAAAAAATTCTATGATCCGCGTGTGTGGTTAAGAGAAGCGGAAAAATCGATGGTGGAAAGACTGAAAGTGGCTTTTACCGATCTGAACTGCCTCGACAGGTACTAAAAAAATGAAAGCGGGACTTACCATCCCGCTTTTTTTTAGAATCCTGTTCCGGTGGCGAGGGTGTCTTTTGCATGAATGCTCAGAACCGGAAATGGCGAGTGGTTCACCATCTGGTGAGCGTAAGGACCGAGGAAAATATTTGAAGTTTTGGTCTCCTGTTCGGTCATGATCACAATCAGGTTGGCATCGATCTTTGCAGCGTATTCTATCGTGGCATCCGAAATGTTTTCACATACCATATGATCCACATGGTATTTTATTTTTTCACCATCAAAGTACTCCTTTACCTGTGCAGTGTAAATATCCACCTTCTGCCTCATCGCTTTGAGTTTTGAGGTGTAAAGTTTCAGAATATAGATTTCAGCATCATGCTTTTTTGCAATGTAACCTGCAAAAGAGGACTTCTGCCTGGTCTCTTCGGCACTGTCGATGGGCAACACAATCTTCATCAGCGGACGCTGAATATTGATGCCTCCCCTGATCGTAATTACCGGGCAGTAACTGGAGGAGACAATTTTGTTTGCATTGCTCCCGATCCAGAACTCTTCAAAACCGGCTGCCCCGTGTGTTCCGGTTACAATCAGCATCGCCTTTACGGCTTTGGCCTCTTCGGTTACTTCTTTGTAAATTTTCCCTTCCCTGATTTTCCAGGTTATTTTAATGCCCGGAAAATCGGGTTGATATTTTGCGATGAGCTCTTCAAACGCCTTTTGAACATCCTGCGTTGGAATGACAGGTTTGTTCTGGTATTTCTCCTTCTCACCAACAGTTTTTTGTACCCACAGCAAAATTAACTCGCTGTTGCAATGTTCTGCAATGGAAATTGCATGAAGGAATGCATTGATCGAACATTCGGAAAAATCAATGGCAACGACTATTTTATTCATACCGGCAGGTTTTAGTTAATCTGTTTTGGGTAAATTAATCTGGTCTGCGACAATAAAAGCATTGGGATAATCTGCAGTTAATTCAATCAGAAAACGTTGTGCGTCGAGCTTGGTTCTGAAATCTCCCACCCTGACTTTATAATTGGGTGATTTAAAGGTAAGGTAAACCCCTATTCCCTGGAAACGCATCTGGATCTCTTCCTGAACTGATTGAGCTTTGTTTTTAGAGTTGTTTCCCGAGTCGGAAAAAACCTGTATCCTGAAACCATCCATGGTATTCAACTTCTGGTTGATCTGAATATGTTTCATCACAAGCTCATCAATCCTGGAATCCTGGATAATTTCGGAATTGCTGCCGGTCACGGTCTGATTTTGGGCTGAGGCTTTATTCAAGCCGGTAAGCAGAAGAAAAAACAAGAAACCATATGACCAGAAAGCATTTTTCATTATACCAGACTGAATTTTTCCTGTGGATGAATACTTAAAACCGGAATAGGCGATTGATTTATAAGTTGCTGTGCCTGGGCTCCCAGCAGAATATTTACCGGCGTTTCCTGTTCCGTCATGATGGCGATGAGGTCGGCGTCCACCTTTTGAGCATAGGCAACCACGGCTTTTGTAAGATCATTCGCCACAATACTGTCTTCAATCACGGTGACCTCGTGTTTTTGAAGGTAGGCCTGTGCAGTCTTGGCGATTTTATCCGTAATCCGCTGGATGGATTTCAGATGGCTGTTGTGGGTAGTGACCAGGTGCACTTCCGACTTGAACAGGGTAGCAAGTTTCACAACGAAGGGAATCTTCTGAAGGGTTTCAACAGATCCGTCCATTGGAACAAGGATGCGTTCAATGTTATCCCTGAAGGGGAAATCGTGCCTCACGGTGATCACCGGGTTAACAGTGTAAGTAACTATTTTGTAAGCATTGCTGCCAATCCAGAATTCCTCATATCCCGATATGCCATGAGCACCCGTTACGATGAGTTCCGCGTCAACGAGCCGGGCCATGTTATCAACCTCCCGGTAAATCCGCCCCTTTTTTAATTTATAATCCATGCAAACCCCCGGAGCCAGTTTGGGGCGATAGAGCGCCAGAAGTTCCTCAAAACGTTTTTTTGCCTCATTCCTGATCTCATTGGAAGTATCGGGGTAAACAGATTCCTGGGTAACTACTTTATCAACCCAAACCAGGTGAATATCCGATTTCATTTTGTTGGCCATGGAGATGGCATACTCCACGGCATGAATGGAGGTATTGGAAAAGTCTACGGCTACAATAATGGGCTGCATATTCAACAGGTTAAATTAATAGCGTAAAAATAGGTAAATTTATTTACAACTGGAATTTACAAAAATAATTTACTTTTGTGAAGATGAACGAAAACCTCGATCCTACCGGAAAATTGCTGAACCCCGCAGAAAAAGAGCTTGAAAGAACCCTGCGCCCCGGAGGATTCATTGAATTTTCGGGGCAGGAAGCCATTGTGGAAAACCTGAAAATTTTTGTGCAGGCGGCAAAACAACGTGGCGAAGCCCTCGACCATGTGCTGCTTCACGGCCCCCCGGGATTGGGTAAAACTACCCTGGCCCATATCATCGCGAATGAATTGAATGTAAATATGCGGGTTACCTCTGGCCCGGTGCTCGACAAGCCGGGAGACCTTGCCGGATTGCTCACCGGCCTTGAACCCAATGATGTGCTGTTTATTGACGAAATCCACCGGCTATCGCCGATAGTTGAAGAGTATCTCTATTCGGCCATGGAAGATTACAAGATCGACATCATGCTCGAAACCGGTCCGA
>CAZVNF010000277.1:0-3913 GCA_964628215.1 uncultured Draconibacterium sp. | reverse complement strand
AGAAGTCGTTTGGCAGATCGACCGGCCGGTCATCAATGTTCAAGGATAGCATTGTGCGGATTTATTTATGAACTGGTCAATTAGGTTTTCCTGTCGGGAACTGTTTGCCTTTGAAGAATTCAGAGGTGATCAGGCCATAGCCGACCAGGATGATCGTAAAAACTGCATAAAACATTTCAGAACTAACCTTGGCCCCATTGATGTCCTTATAGATCATATAAGACAGCAATGAAAAGGCCCAGTAAAAGCCTACTCGTTTGGAACTTGCGGTGCCAGACTGATCTTCAAGGATTCCGGCTGCCCAGGTGAAAAATGATTTAAACATAATGGTTGTTTTTGAAGGTTTGAATGAAGATATCGTCAATTTAAAACCCGGTTCCATACCACAGTACATCACCGGATATGCAGGGAGTAAAAGATACTCCTGAATTATGTCCGCCATTAACAGAATTGTATCCTGCAAAAAATCCTGGTCCTGAGGCATAGAGGTAATCAATATTCATATAATCAAGACAGGCTCTGTTCGTTAAAATAATATTGGAATGGTAGAAGCTTGTTGAACCTTTCAGGGTAATTTTATCAATTGGATTTCCGCCAGAAACCAAATAGTTGATGTAGAAATTTCCAGAGCCGAAAGTAATTTTATTCCCATTGGTAATTATCAGACTGTCAACGTACAAGTTAGCATTACTCCCGCCTGAGACCCCAATTTGAGTTGTTCCAACCGGAACAGTTGGTGGTGTGAGTGATATTTTATTATACGTTGAACCTGATTTTCCAAGACTTGTGGACATTGATCCGGTTGCCGCAATATTGAACAACAGATGAGCAGAACTTCCGTCTATAAAAGAATAACTATCGGCTCTGAAATTTTGAGCACTCGGGTTTGTTATGGTCATTGTTCCTGATCCCAGGTTAACATACGGCCCGTTGGAAGCATTTATGCCACTTATCGATAAACTAGATATGCTATTATCTCCGACAAACTGGTAATTCCCGCTGTTATAAATCGTGCACTGCCCCCCTGTTGAATTAAATTTACTTAATGTAGCCAACCCGTTGTAGCTGAAACTTTGGAATAATGACCTTGTGCCGTTGCATTCCAGCGTATAATTCCTGGAAGTATTCCCGTATAGTTGAAATATATAATATCCTGTTCCCATGATTGCCCTGGTGCCAAGAATCAATTTTTCATTCAAAACAGGATAACCACTGAAGGTAATGGTTACGGTCTGGTCAATATTTGTAAAATCAATGTTTTTAACCAATCCAAGCTGGTCAACAGAAATTGTCTTAGCATCTGCGGATAGAGTGGCTGCATCAAAGACAGCTGTATCCCCCGGGATAGGGACTGATGCGCCGGTGGTTCCCCCTGAAGCAGTGCACCACATTGTTGTGCTGCTCCATGAATATGAAGCTGAAGCACCAATTTTAGCAAATCGCTTTATGGGAGTTGGAAAGGTTATATTTGCATTATCTCCCATGTTCCCTGCATCTTTCATGCTTAAATCCACTGCGTGATCAGTCTCTATGTTAAAAAAATCGACATAATTATAAACATGTGTTCCGGCTGTTAAGAGAATCCGGCCTGTTGATTTATATCCCATTATGAGGCATCTCGCCCCTCTTGAATACCCTTGTATCTTTAAGGTATCAATAACAGTTTGGTTATCCCCAAATTCCATCATGTTGGTCGCATTGGTGGTGATTATCAAATCTCCAAATGTATTTGCACCTGATATACCAACATGGGTTTGGATGCGGGTTGGATTGGATATTTCAAGTCTGTTCCACGTTTTTCCGCCACCACCAAAGCCCTGCGATCCGGTCAATTTTATTTTTCCTGTATGTGCCGCTACTGTCAGTCCTGTTCCTTCGGCACAATCAAAATTTTCCGTTCCTGCATTATTTGAATATACGGTGATCGTTCCTGTTCCAATCATTAAAGTTCTGGTGAGGGTTCCCGTTGAATAGAAATACGAGGTGTATACATCAAATCCGTTCATGTCAAACGTTCCCTGAAGGACCCAAAAATTGTAGTTCTGGGGGTTATAATAACTGTCCATTAACTTCCATCCACCACCAGCGCCATTAAAATAATAGGGCATGCCAAGATTTCTACCGGCATGATAGATTTTCCACCCGGTTGTCGTTGAATTAAAAGTTAATGGAGATGTGCAGCCGGTATAGGTTCCTGCTGATCCAAGGGTCAATTGACCCGAACAGGTCCATGCACTTGCTCCTGTCAAGGTCCCATTCCAGCCTGTAAAATTTGCCGAATAACAGGAGAACGCTGCATTGATAACACAGTTTCCAGCACCACTAATAAAAAATACCGAATCAGATGTTCGCGGAAGTTCAACGGCAGGAATCGTCCAGGATGAATTAAGCCACCAGTTTCCCAATGTATTTACATTGGTGTTGGCACCGGCTTTGTACCACTTATCTGTTGCAAAGGCTGGCAGGCATGCCAGGATCAGGATGAAAATAGTAAATCGTTTCATATTATTTGAAGTCAGGCATTTGCATTGCATAAAACGTTCCATCGAGAAATTTCAAGCTAACCCAGTCAACGGCTCCCGAAGTATTTGTAAATGTGGGGGCAGTGCCTCCAGACCATTTTGGAACAGGATTAAAAATTACGGAGTAAGCTGTTGCTGAAACCTCATGCACAAACTTTATTGCATAGTTTCCGCCTTCAACTGCACCAACCAGGCTATAAATTGCATTACCTGTCCTGGTCACTTTGATGGTATTGCCCTGGGTAAGATACAGATTGACCGCCGTTGAACTGTTACCGGCATCTTTGTATCCTCCGACGATTGCGCTGTCGGCATAGATGTTCCCGGTAATATCAATATCAACCGCGATTGAATAGGTCCCGCTTGCTGCTCCCCGCTTCATTAATCCCTCAGATGTGAAGTCACCATCCTGCAGGACATCCGCATGTGAGGTTTCGCTTGTGAGGTAACCCATCCCAGCCCAGGGAGTACCTGTGACAAAACCGCAATTCAGCCATGGAGTGCCGGTGACATAACCCATCAGGGAATGATCGCCCCACAAATAGGCAAGATTCCATTGGGCAGAATTGTTGGTGATGGAAGAACTCCAGCCGGTTCCGCTGCTGATCGGGATCCCGGCGCCAGGATAGACCATTGTACCGCCTCCGGAACCAACGCTGTCAGGCCATGCCCTCCATTTGTTTGAGATGTACCGCAAGGAATAACCATTGATGGCCCCGGTGCGGGGTATTGAAAGGTACTTTTTATCGTTCAATTGCAAGCTGTCCGTCCACAGGGTAATCTTGTACAGCTTGCCGCCGCGAAGGAAAGTAATCGTATCGAAAACACGGTTCTGTGCCATGGATTGTGCCGCACAAAAAAGGAGGGCAAAGAAAATCAGTTTTTTCATCATAATTGATTTGGATTGGGATAAGGAAATGCGATGGCTGTAAGTGTTGCATTGACAAGGGTTTTAACAACCAGTTTTGTTGTTGACTTACTGATGAAGTAAATTTCGACCGGATTCCCCAGACTGTCAAAACCGTTTATGACCGGGGAATAAAATGAATCCGGGAAGGCGAGATTCCATGTAAGGTTGCAATTTACTCCTGCAATGGCCGAAGCATGAGCTTCCCTTAGCGTGGATCCTGTCGATTGATTTTTTAACTGTTCGATATAATCAAGGATCATGATCTCAGCATTTTCATGATCGGCAGGTTCCACCCTTGTCCCCGATGGCCTTCCGGTAAGCGCAGATACGATCTTATCAAGAACCTGGTAGTACGTTATCATTGAGAAACGGCATTAACTGTAAGCATCTGAGTATTCATCCGAATAATTGCGGATCAGGATGATCGTCGAGATCATTCTAACCCTTGAAAAAAAAAATCATCATAAGCGCTTTCATACTC
>CAZVNF010000276.1:0-3917 GCA_964628215.1 uncultured Draconibacterium sp. | reverse complement strand
TCGCCTGTGCTTGTGCTTACATTCATGGCTTCAAAGCCAATTGCAGTATTTGAACTCTCATTACCGCCTCCGCGTCCAACCCTGATTCCATTGAAACTTGCATCGGCACCAGCTAACTCGAGTTTGAAAACCGGAGCAGTCGTTCCGATCCCGACATTGGTGCCATCGTTAAAAAGAAGACTGTTGGCAACCCAATTGCTGCCATCATGCCGCAGGGTTTGCCCTGAGATTCCGCCCGGTATTGCATTCGGATTCAGAAAAAGCCACGCAGTGCCGTTGAAGTAGTAGTATCCCGGTTGGAAACCATCGGTTTGGTAAACCAACAACGCCGTTGCAGGTGCAAGGATGTTGTTGCGTTCAACTTCGGTCATCCGGGGCGCCAAAAACCCTTTCGAAGTGCTTGTTACATCCAGCATGGCACTGGCAGCAGGTTGTGAACCATCGGCGTTGACTGCCACCTGGGCAGTTGCCGGAGATATCAAAGCTGTAAGAACAGCAATGATGATGTAAACCTTTTTCATTGTTTTCATGGTTTTCAATTTAATGTGATTGATTTATATTTGTAATGGTATGATAAAGAGAGAATGCACTATGGAGTACCATACATAAACAATGTGTCAAAAGTAGATCAATCACAGCGAGGCTGGTTAACAACCATGTGCAAACCTTTAACACAAATGTTTTATTATGGTCAATTCCCGATACTCCGCGCCACTTCAACAGGATCTGTCCCTCATTTTAATTCAACAGGGAAGGTTGACCGGAGAAAGGTGAAATAGAAAATTGCTGAAGATTCAGGGGCTTATTTTATTCAGGTAATCTGAAGGAGACTCATTATACACCTCACGGAAACATTTTGAAAAATAGGAGAGGTTCGTAAACCCTACAGCATAGGCAATGTCCGACACATTGCCAAAATGCTGATCCATCAGGCTTACAGCGCGTTTCAGCCGGATGATCTTAACAAATCCGGTAGCAGGCATGCCGGTGAGAGCCTTCAGTTTCATATGAAGTTGCGACCGGCTCATGTTGGCGCTCCTGGTCAGATAATCGATGTCAATTTCCGGATTATCGATCTGGTCTTCAATTGCTTTGATAAGTCTTTGCAAAAATCTTTCATCAACCGGGGTCACCGTGATATCTCCGGGCTGAAGTTTCATGCCTGAACTGAATAAATGGCGGAGCTTTTCACGCTGAAAGATTAAATTCTTAATCCTGACCAGCAACTCAGAATTGCTGAATGGCTTGCCGATGTAATCATCCGCACCTGTTTCAAGTCCGGCAATTTTATCCTCGGTCGATGCCAGAGCGGTGAGCATGATCACCGGGATATGGCTTGTACATTCCTCCTCTTTGATTTTTTTGCAAAACGCCTTGCCGTCTGTTCCCGGCATCATCAGGTCGGTAATAATCAGGTCAGGATGGCTTTCACAGGCCACCCGGTATCCCTCTGCTCCTTCGGCAGCTTCGGTTACAGTGTAAAATTCAGACAGGATTCTGTGCAGGTACCTTCTCATATCGGGGTTGTCCTCAACGATCAGGATCCTGTTCAACCTGTGCTCCCTCTCTTTTTCATTAAATGCACCGCTGTGATCACCGGCGGCCAGCGTATCAGCTTCAGTCACCCGGGGATGGACAGCCGCCAGTTCCCTTTCCTGGTATGCAGCCAATCCTGCCAGTTCCTTCGGCGCAAATCCCTCTTTTTCCACCGGGAGAATTACTGAAAACAGGCTTCCCTCATGCTCATGACTGGATACCTTAATTAAACCATGATGCAATACGACCAGTTCTTTTGTGAGCGCAAGTCCGATACCTGTTCCCTCACGGGTATGACCTGTACCATCCGAAACCTGGAAGAACCGGTCAAATATTTTCCTGTGATACTTTTCCGGGATTCCTGTGCCATTATCCTTTACATCGATTTGAATACAGCGGAGGTTCGTTTTTTGCCTGAAGAGATTCTTTTCAGGAAGCTCTCTCGTATAAACCAGATATGCTCGCAGAGAAACACAACCATTCTCTGGTGTAAATTTAAAAGCATTGGTAAGCAAATTATTGATAACTTTTTCAAGAATATCAGGATCAAAAAACGCCACAGTTTCATCCGAAAGCACCTCATAGGTATATTGAATGCTTTTTCTTTCAGCAAGGGACTGGAAGGAAGCAGCAATACCTTTCAGGAGTATGGAAAGATCTCCCTGCATGAGTTTTAGGTTGTAATTTCCTGTTTCAATACGGGTTAGTTCAAGCAATTGTTCATCGAGGGTAAGCACCCGATTTGCATTTCTTTTAATCATTTCTAGCAGCACCCTGTCATCGGGAGTTGCTCTGGTAAGCATTTGCTCCACAGGCCCAAGCATTAAAGTTAATGGTGTGCGGAATTCATGCGAAAGATTTGCAAAAAACCTTGACTTTATCATGTTTAATTCCTGCAGATGTTGTTCAAATTTTTTCCGGTTGCGTATCCTTAAATATAAAGCCACCGCAACAAACACGACAGCTATAAAAAGGCTCAGGTATAAATTCCGGTTGGCTTTCATGGTTTCCAGTCCGAGAGCCTGTTCATTTTTTATGGCGCTGAGTTCAGCAATCTCCTTTTCATTTTTAACAACGTCGTAACGTGTTCTGATTTCGGCAATGGCTGTTTGATTTTTCTCGTTGATCACACTGTCGAAATATTGCTTGTACAAACGAAAATAATTGAGTGCCTTTTTGTAATCTCCGCTGCCGGCAGCAGCTTCGTTCAGGATATTGTACGATTCGCTAACCAGGCCGAGGTCATGAATTGCCAGGCTCATTTTCAGGCTTTGTCCTGCATAGTAAGCGGCCCTGTTGAAATCAAGTGATTTCAGGTAATCGGAACCCAGGTTGACATAGTTTATCGTCAAATCCTTCTTGTTATTGGCTTTCAGGTTGATTTCCATAGCTTTCAGGTGATACCGGATCGCGATATTCACCTCTCCTTTTTTCTGATAAACCAGCCCGAGGTTGTTCATAATCCTGGCAATTCCGAGTTTATCCCCAAGCATTTCCTTTATTTTCAGTGCTTTATGATAAACCAGGAGGGCACTGTCATAGTTCCCCTTCTCCTCGAAGATATTTCCGATATTGTTCAGGTTTACCGACATGCCCAGTTTGAAATTGCTTTCCTCATTGATTTGCAGCGATTTTAGATGATATTTCAATGCTTCACCGGTTTGCTTTTGTGCTTTGTACAAACTTCCCATCTGGCTATAAATTCTCGCCAGGTTTTGGCGGGCCTTTAATTTAATATAGCCCTTTTCAGCCTCCAGAAAAATTTCCATCGCCAGCTGGTAATCCTGATCAGCCAGGTACGTGGCACCGGTTTCCAGGAGGGAATTCAGATAACGTAACGTATCATGAACCTGCAGAAATAAACCGCACGAAATTTTCAACAAAGCGATGGCACTGTCGTTGTTGCCTGAATGCTTCATGAGAATGGCATTGTTGTAAAATCCAGCAGCTACCCCCTTCTGATACCCGCAACTCCTGGAAAGTTCCATTGCCCGGTTGTTGAAATAACGCGCCTTTTTTTTATCAATCCTCATGTATTCTTCACAAAGATTAAGCATGATCCGGCACCTTGCCGTGTCGGGAATCCTGCTTTTCAATAGTGTTTCGAGACTGTCGGTTTTGTGTTGTTTTTGGCTGTACGCCATCCCGGCAGTCAGCAATATGCAAATCAAGATAGTTCTCATTGGGGAACAAGTATAATCGTAGAACGATTCGACACAATAAAAATAATAAAAACCGGGGAAAGTCAAGGAAATATTGTTTTTTTCCCCTCTTGTTTTTCTATCTTTGACTTTGCAACAAGCAGAACCCTCACCCTCAAATTATTCCCTTAACCATGAAAACAAACGATCAAATTGAACCTGTTGAAATTTTTGCCGGCA
>CAZVNF010000275.1:0-3927 GCA_964628215.1 uncultured Draconibacterium sp. | reverse complement strand
CCAGCAATGCCAAAAATAAAAATGCGCTTTTCATATTTTGGATTAAGAATTAATTTTATAAATAGTTTAAGCAGCTAAACAAGTTGTAAAAGTACTTATTAAAAAAGATTCATACGTTAAAAACGAAACCCGAGATGAACAAAAATTTGCGCGGGCTTTGACTGGTCATTCTTGAAAACATCCATAAATCCATAATTTATCCCCGTTTCAAGAACCAGGAAAAAAACATTTACGCCGATTCCGGCCTGACCATAAAGATTAAAGGATTGTATTTGATCCTTGCTGATCCCAAGATCATTTCCCCCCACACCCAATGCAAAAGAAGGGATCGCACTGATGAATAGCCGAAGTGCGAATATCCTGTTGGTGGCCGACAGAAAATTGATTCCACCGGTGATGGGAATACCGATTTCGCGTACACTGAAAATACTGTCATGAACAGTTGTGTCTGCAGGCTTCGATAAGTCAGTAAGACTGTAAACCGCATTGTTATATCGCAAACCGACCTGCCAGTAAAAAAACTTGCCCCGTTTATAAGCAGCACCAAGCATATACCCGGGGGCCGTGTGATTTTCGTACTTTGTATTTGAAACACTCAGCATGTTCAAACTGCCTCCCACATAGACGATGAACTCGTCGTTCCATCCCTTTCCTTTTGTCATGTTACTTTCATCTGCCTGTTTATTCAGGGTCGTATCAACCGGTTTCAGAGTTGTATCAGGCTGGTTCATCTTAAGAGAATCCGTTTGCGAACTGGCAATAAGAGAACAAAGAATAAGAACAAATGCCAGGACAAGGGCCCTGCTTCTGCTGCTTGAAAGTAACGGCATCATGTTTCTGATTTTGTTTTTTTTACTCATCTGATAGTGATTAAAAAGGTTGTAAATTTCGCTAACTTACATAAATCAAAATTACAGACATAAGCAGCTCAATACAATACCTATATTTGGGTATTTCTGGTCAGTCAAATACCGATAACTGGGTATTTTTTAGTACTTTATGTCAGATATTACGAATTCTGTTGTATCTTCGGACATTGATGGGTTACATTCGTTTAAGTAATAATTAAAACTATGACCTGGCTCCGGCGATATCGTATAATGGATTACTTCAGGACCTCTATCTGGATCATGCCTTCAATTGGAATTTTTATTGCCATGGCGACTGTGAGGACCCTTCACGGGATTGAAATCGAAATGGGATGGAAAGAGGAGTTCGACCCATCAACCATGATGACGGTGATGGGCACTCTGGCTGCCTCAATGTTCACCCTGATCGTATTTGTTTGTTCTGCATTGCTCATTTCAGTGCAACTTGCCAGTGCTTCACTAACACCCCGGCTCATCGGGCTGGTATTCAAGAATCCGGTTGTAAAATTTTCATTGACCTTGTTTGTCTTCACCTTTGTGCTCACACTTGGTGCCCTGCTCCGCATTAAAGGGGCTGTGCCAAGTCTTACAGCCTATACAGCCGTATATAGTTGTATTCTCAGCCTGGTGCTTTTTATATACCTGGTTGATGAAGTAGGCAGGTCATTGCGACCCAGCGGTGCTGTAAAACTTGTAGCCAGGCTGGGGCGCGATGTTATCAAAAACGTCTACCCAAGGCTCCTCTCAGGGGGTCCGGTCGGGGTAGGAGAGTATCCTGTTCTCACTGACAAGGTAGCAAAGGTCACGGTATTGAATCAAAGGGAGGGTGTAGTTCTTGCATTTGATATAAAAGGGCTGGTAAACCTGGCACAGCGAACCGATTGCGTGATTGAAATGTTGCCCCAGGTGGGCGATTTCGTTGCAGCTAATCAACCCTTGTTTAAAATTTTCGGAAATGGGGAGATGCCCCTGGAGGCATCTTTATATCAATCGGTAGCCGTAGGGCCCGAGCGTACCCTACGGCAAGACCCTGGCTTTGCATTCCGGATTCTGGTCGACATTGCCTCAAAGGGGCTTTCGCCAGCCATTAACGACCCGACCACGGCGGTTCAGTCTATCGATCAGATTCAATACCTGCTTCGCCATTTGGGAAGCCGCAGACTGGACGAAGGGCAAAGACTGGATTCGCAAGGCACACTGCGGCTGATTTACAGGACGCCCGACTGGGAAGATTTTGTGGGGCTGGCAGTTACCGAAGTACGTCATTTTGGCGGATCGAGCATTCAGGTCGCCCGGCGGCTGCGGGCACTGCTTGAAAACCTTATTCAAACCCTGCCTGAAGAGCGGACTTCTGTGCTCAGAATGGAACTGGATCTTCTGGAAAGGTCAGCCAGGCGCTTTTTCCCGGATGCGGAAGATTTAGCCATGGCAGATGTCAGCGACTTCCAGGGGGTGGGAAGTAAAAATGTTCAGAAATGAAACCCGATCTGGACAAGGTATCGAAAACCCATCCTCAAAACATCCAGTTTCCCGGTTTGCTGGAAGGTCTTGCCGGTGGTCGAAAAGGCTGTTATTCCCGGAAATCGCTCAAGTAATTTGTCATATAAAGCTTCATTTACCTGCTGGACCTGGCTCCCATCCAGGTTTCCCGTAATTTCGCTCTTGCCGCCGTAATAGCTTATCGACGGGCCAACAAGCACCAGGTCAAGGGTCCATTTTTTCCAGAACACAAACTGATAACCCAGTTCAACACCCAGGTTGAATGCCCAGAAATTGCCTTTGATCATGCCTGTTGTATCAACAGTTGCCGGGAAAATATCCAGTCCGTTTTTGAACTGATACTGGTAATAGGTCAGGTAAGGTCCTATATACAGCCCGGCCGGAACAGGTCGCGAATTTAGCCTCGTCAGGTAAAACCGGTATTCTGCGGTTGCATTTATTCCCCACTTCTGGCTACTGGTTACGCTTACCAGGTCAATGACTGTATCAGGAATCACCTTTGGAAATACCAGGTAACCTAATTCGATGGAAACCGATTGATGCGAATTGAGGATCCGCTCATAACTGAAGGTTACATTTTTCCAGCTCCACAGGATCATCGGCGTGGGGTTGAATTTTATTACATTTTTATGCATTGGCTGAAGGCCGGGTGTTACTGAATCTGTTTTTGCAGCAAAAATCATCAGTGAAAAAACAGAGAAAACACAAATTAAACCCAGGGTTTGTTTTAACATACCGCTATATTTTAATAATGAACTTATCAGAATGTATATCCGATCGAGGTAATGATACCCCAGTCATTTTTGGCGGATGCACCGCTAAACGGCTGGCTGTCATAACTATCATATAATGTAATGTTGAAAAACAGATCCTTGATTATTTCAAATTTGGCATTCAGGTCATATTCGAGCCTGATACGGTTCCGGATGGTAAGGTTGTAATAAAAACCAAATCCTGTGGTGAAATCAATTTTGGGCGTTTTAAATTGAAACCATTTGAATTGTGTTGATACGAGAATCTCCATGTTGTTTGACATGATCGAAGAATCGATGGTTTGCTCATTATTGTATATCAGTCCTAAGAACCCGTAAAGTCTGACGGCGTTCGATCTCACAATGTCATACCCGCCGCCCATGCCGCACTGCAATCTCAATTTAAGGTCAAGCTCGGTGTTCTGCTGGCCGATGGCCTGGGCCCTGACAAACCATTTATTAGGCAAATAACGTGTAACATTCAGCCCGATATTGGTATTATTCGACATTGCCTCGTCTTTTTGATCGGTCAAAATGGAACTGACGTCAAAACTTGTTGAATAATGTTTGGTACGGTGTACCACCTCGGCATCCAGGTTGTATTGAAAAACATCGCTGGCCTTGGTGTAACTCAGTCCCAGGCTGACCGATCCGTCGATCCGCTGGAAAAACTTACTTTTAATCGTGGTTACCTGGACAATGTCCCACAGCGGCTTTGGAACAGTATCGGTAGCTGTTACAACCAGTACCGATCCGGGTTTTTCCGATTTTCTGAGGGAACCAAAGTACCTGTACCCTGATTTTGT
>CAZVNF010000274.1:0-3933 GCA_964628215.1 uncultured Draconibacterium sp. | reverse complement strand
CAACACAGCAATACCGGGTGGTTTTCCCAAAACACCTGAACTCGAACGGGACATTTTTTGGCGGCGAGGCCATGCAATGGCTCGACGAAGTGGCTTTTATCACAGCAACACGGTATTCACGCCAGCGGATGATAACCGTCAAAATTGAGAACATTCGATTCATTAAACCAATCCTGCCCGATACCATTGTTGAAATTACCGGGGAAATTGTCAAGGCAGGAAATGTAAAATTGTATATTAAAATTGAGGTGTACTCCGAGGACATGTATTCACAACACCGCGAAAAAGCCATGGAGGCCGATTTTGTGTTTGCTTCATGCAATAATGATTTATCCCCGGTTCCGCTGAAAAAACCAATTAAATACTAACTTTATCTCCTGATTAATATAACAAATGAAAAACCTCATCATTTTTCTGATTGCACTGGCCTTTACCATCCAGACCCATGCCCAAACGGCTCCCTTTCAGGTCGCCATCGAACCTGTTAACATAAGTGGACTGGAAGGCCTCCAGGCATATGCGTATGGCCGGCATAACGGGAAATGGCTTCTCATGGGCGGCCGTTTAGACGGATTGCACCGCCGGCAACCCTGGGCCACCTTTGATTCAGCCGGACAAAATGATCATCTGACCGTGGTTGATCCGGTTACACAACAATACTGGTCTGCCCCGCTGTCATCGCTACCTGTAAATATGCAGGAGCAGCTAAGCTCAACCAACATGGAATTTCATCAGGACGGGGAATACCTGTATATTGTCGGCGGCTATGGTTACAGCATCACCTCCGACGACCATATTACCTATCCCGCAATGATCGCGGTAAAAATACCCGATGTGATCAATGCCATTATCAGCGGAACACCATTTACTGCATATTTCAGGCTTATAGCCGATGAACAGTTCGCAGTAACCGGTGGCTACCTGAATAAAATTTACAATACGTATTACCTCACCGGCGGTCAGCGTTTCATCGGCAGGTATAACCCCATGAACAACCCCACCTTTACCCAGGAATACACCAATTCAATCCGGAAATTTCAAATTGCAGACGACGGGACCAACTTAACGATAACTCATCTGGCCACCATCACGGATACGCTCAACCTGCATCGTCGTGATTACAATGTGGCTCCGCAGATTATGCCCGACGGTCAGGAGGGGCTTACCGCATTTTCAGGGGTATTTAGGGTTGATGCCGATTTACCGTTTCTGAATTGTGTGAATATCGACAGTACAGGACATGTCGTGAACAATGCGTTTTCGCAATACTACAACCATTACCATTGTGCAAATATCCCGTTATACAGCGCCTCGGCGAATGAAATGCACAATGTGTTTTTTGGCGGGATTGCGCAATATTACGACAGTACCGGCATCCTGGTTCAGGATACCAATGTGCCATTTGTTAAAACCATTGCCAGGGTAACCAGAAACTGGAACGGAATCATGGCTGAATATAAATTACCCGTTGAAATGCCCGGGTTGCTGGGTGCTGGGTCGGAATTTATCCGTGCCGAAAATCTGCCGGAATACAACAATGAGGTGCTGAAATTGGATGATCTGACTGCCGATTCAACCCTGATCGGCTATATATTCGGAGGCATAAACAGTTCAGCCTCCAACATCTTCTGGATCAATAACGGCACACAAAGCAGTGCAAGCAGTACGGTGTTTAAAGTTTATCTCCTGAATAACCCGCAAACCAGCATCGATGCGCTGAATGTGCAAAGTACCGGTTCGCTGCATATGCAGGTGTATCCCAATCCCAATGATGGAAACGTTACGCTCTGGTTCAACCTTGAGGCCCCGGCAGAAACAAGGCTTACCATCTCTGACGGGAACGGAAAAATATTTGAAAATTCCGTTTTGCCTGGTTTGAATCCTGGCAGGAATTCCGTCATCCGAAATCTGAAAAACTTCTCTGATGGCCGTGTTTTCTTTATCTCCGTTGAAACCTCCAGCGAAAAAGCGACTCAAAAAATAATAATCGAGCAATAGTTTACCTGCCGCATCAGAATATTGTCGCTGAAATCAGCCTGACCGCAATTTTTTCAAAGGTTTCTATCACCACCTTATTCCCCTGGCTGAAGATACTTTTTCCACGTTCCGCGGCTTCGCCCACCTCCATGACAAGTGGAATCTGCCCGATCAACTGTGAATTATATTCTGTGGCTATTTTTTCTCCACCCCCTTGCCCAAAAATGAAATACTTTTCGTCAGGATGTTTTGAAGGCGTGAACCAGGACATGTTTTCAACAATCCCCAGAATCGGGACATTGATATCCTTGTTCACAAACATGGATGCAGCCTTGCGCACATCGTTCAAAGCAATTTCCTGAGGGGTGGTTACAATAATAGCTCCGGCAAGGTTGAGTTTTTGAACAGTTGTAAGTTGAATATCTCCGGTACCGGGAGGGAAATCGATTATCATGTAATCAATCTCGCCCCACTGGGTATTTTCAAAAAGCTGGGTGAGGGCATTTGCCGCCATTGGGCCACGCCAGATCAGCGATTGGTTTGGTGCTACAAAGAAACCGATCGACATTATTTTAACGCCAAACTTTTCCACCGGGAAGATCATCTCTTTGTCACCCAGGGCAGATACTTCCGGCCTGATATCTTCAATCCCAAACATTTTTGGGATTGAAGGTCCGTAAATATCAGCATCTACCAGGGCTATTTTTAGTCCGTTTCTTGCCAGTGCGATAGCCAGGTTGGCTGCCACTGTTGATTTCCCAACACCACCTTTCCCTGAGGCGATGACAATAATGTTCTTAACCCCTTCCATGGGGATTTTATCAAGTAATTGAGTCATTTATAGCTTTTTTAAGTCCGTTTATTTCTGATCATTTTTCAGGCGTTTACCTTTTCCGGTCCCACCTCCTGTCTTACGGCGTTGGCCTAATCCTTTTCCCAGCTTTTGCAATGCTTCTTCATCGGTGCTTTTTTTGCATTTTCCCATTCCACGTCCTGTTGCACTTCCTTTGCCTTCAGGACCGTTACCATTCATGTGTGGCATATTGCTGATTTTACAAATGCAAATATAGTGAACATATGTTCATATAGTATTGAATTTGAAAAATATCTTGTGAAATTTTCCACTTATCCGCACTAATGAAAGGGGTATGGATGATGCCGATTGGATGAAATTTAATTTGCGGCATGTAAAATTTACATTAATTTGGTGAATTGCATGAATTCTTGAAATGCTTCTGCGGACGAGGTATTTTTTGCTTCTATAATCAATGGCTCGTGCAGTTGCCAGCTTTCGATAACCTGATCGACCAATTTTGTGTTTACAGCCAATATGACAGGCATATCGCAGCGCAGGATCAGTTCATTTAAACTTTCTGCCCATCCTTGTCCCTGCAATTCCCAGGCGCCGATTTCATCAATAAACACGATTTGTGAATTCTGGTTGTTTGTGACCGCAAGTGCAGCTTTGCCAAACCGGATTCCATCATCGAAAAAATAGAACCTGCCTACATTCACTAAACCATTACCCTTTTGGGTTTGTGAGAGCCTTGTTTTTTGAGATGTTGCAACATTGATTAGTTCATACCCTGATTTAATTCCATGCACAAAGACTGCCGGAGAGATAATGCCCCCGGTAAGTATATCCCGGCTTTTAAAGAGTATAGCTAATTCAACCAACAACGTTGATTTTCCATCTCCGGTGTCGCCTGTGACAAGGATGACATTGCTTTTTTTCTTCAGGCTGAGTTCAACTTTCCCAAGCCAGAATTCGGCCTGTGCGGTGAGTTGTCTTAAAATGGGAACCGGCTTTTTAAAAATATCGCGTAATGAAGGCAAATTGCTGATGATAAAGGGAAGTGTACTGAATGCAACTTCAAGGGAAAGAGGCAACTGTTTGAAAGAAGTACGGATAAAGAAAGACCTGATGACCGGGTTGCTTAACTCTTTGCCGGTAAC
>CAZVNF010000273.1:0-3968 GCA_964628215.1 uncultured Draconibacterium sp. | reverse complement strand
GGTTGAATATGCCTCATCCCCCGGCCCCTTCTCCCCGGGGAGAAGGGGGGAGATGGGCGGCTTAAATTTTTAAATACCCTTTTGATTTCTATCCTCCCCTTCTCCGGGCGGAGAAGGGGTTGGGGGATGAGGTATTTTTAAAGAAGGGGTTGGGGGATGAGGTAGTAAACACTTACAGTATCTAAAATTATCACCTATGAAAACTATGAAAATGATCACCTTAGCCTGTTTGTGGATCTTGATTACCTTACCAGGATTCGCTCAGATAGATACAGAATTCTGGTTTGTAGTTCCTGAAGCAATGCAAGCGCATGGTGACAGACCCATATTTTTAAGATTGTCAACCCTGCAGCAACCGGCTACAGTAACGGTTTCCCTGCCGGCAAATCCTACGGTAACCCCGATCGTAGTAACTATTCTGCCAAACAGCAGCCAAAGTGTTGATTTGACCCCCTGGATTGATCTGCTCGAAAATATCCCTGCAGATTCAGTGTTGAATCACGGACTTTTTATTCAATCAACCACTGAGATAACAGCGTATTATGAAATTGCGACCGGTTGCAACTGCAACCCTGAAATTTTCACGCTGAAAGGCAAAAATGCATTGGGGTATGTTTTCTATACTCCCTTTCAAACAGCATTTAACAGAAGTCCCGGGTATTATTCTGCAGTGGACATCGTTGCAACAGAGAACAATACCCTTGTAACTATCACGCCAACAAAAGATGCTACCGGCCGGCCGGCAAATGTGCCTTTTACCATCATGCTGAATAAGGGGCAGACCTATTCCTTAAGGGCCTCCGGTTTTTTGGGTACTGATAATCTTGCCGGTTCAAAAATAGTCTCCTCAAAACCTATAGCTGTAACGGTCAAGGAGGATTCTGTTGGCGGACCTGGCGGATGTGGTGATATACTGGGAGATCAGATCGTACCTGAAAATCTGGTTGGGAAGAAATATATTGTGATCAAGGGATTTTTGAACTATGGAGAAGCTGTGTATTTTCTGGCAACCGAAAATAACACTGCGGTGTATGTAAATGGAAGCACTACTCCTGTTACAACATTAAATACCGGTCAGTCATACTCCTATTTGCTGAGCGGGAATACCTTTGTTGAAAGCAACAAGCCAATGTATGTTTACCATATTTCGGGTTATGGCTGTGAGCTGGGGTCGGCGCTGCTGCCTTCTATCGAATGTACCGGTTCTTCCCAAATTGGGTTTGTGAGGTCGACCAATGAGTTGTTTTCCGTTTATCTCATCATCAGGAATGGCAGTCAGGATAAATTCAAACTGAATGGCAATCCGAATGTTATCACACCGGGACAATTTCAAGTCTTGCCCGGAACCTCGAATCAATGGGTGTGCGCACAAATCTCCTTTAACACCAGTCAGATACCAGTGGACCAGGGGCAGATCATATCCAATTCCGGCGATGTATTCCATTTGGGCCTGATCAACGGTGGTTCCGTCAGTGGCTGTCGTTATGGCTATTTTTCCGATTTCAGCAGTTTATACCTTGGAGCAGACAGATTGCTTTGTTCGGGGGATACAACAACCCTTGATGCCGGCTCCGGCAAGGGCAGCTATTTGTGGAGCACCGGCGATACTACCCGGACGATCAAAGTAGCCGCAGCCGGACAATACTGGGTGCAGGCCGGAACCGGATTTTGCGTGATGAGTGATACGATTCTCATCAGTTTACGATCAAATCCTTCGGTGAGTCTGGGTAATGATACGACCCTGTGCGGGGGGACTGGTTATACATTGACTGTTCAACCCGGATTTACCTCTTATCTCTGGAATAATCTGCCGGGTACCAATGTAAACGTAGTAAACACCTCCGGATTGGTATGGCTGAAAGTGACCGATACGGCAGGATGCAGTGCCAGGGATACGGTAATGGTGACTTTTATACCATCAGTACCAGTTTCTGTAACCCTCACCGCATCAGCAAACCCTGTTTGCCAGGGCGATACGGTTCACTATACAGCGCATATCACCAATGCAGGATCCAATGCGGCGTTGCAATGGTATGTAAACGGACTGCCGGTATATGGAAGCAGCATTATCAATGGCCTTGTTGCCCATTACCCGTTCAACGGCACCCTGGCTGATGCAACAGGAAACAGCCAGAATGCCGTACCCAATGGCAATGTTTCATGGACGACAGATCGTTTCGGGAATTCCAACAGTGCGTATTATATCGGAGGCAACTCAAGCGGCATGGATTATCTCACGGTCGCCAACAGCAGTGCGCTGGCGATTCAAAACCCTTTCAGCGTTTCGGTGTGGGTGAACAAAGAGGCTCATGGCGGGTGGATCGTAAACAAGGGGAGGGATGTTGTGAATGGCTATGGCATAGCTGATGCATCATGCAATGCTTTTGTCGTATACGGTCAAAATAACGGGGCAGGTATCCTGAATACAACTGTTTCACTGAACCAGTGGCATCTGTATACATGCGTTTTTTTGAGCGATTCTGCAAGCTTTTATGTGGATGGGCTGCTGGCAGATAAACAACACATGCCGAGCAGCAGCTATGTATCCACCAGTTCAAATTACCCACTGGCAATCGGCAGGCATTTTACAGCCTGTTGTTACAATCCTGATCCGTGGTACTATTCCTACCCCTATAAGGGAAAAGTTGACGATATTCGTATATACAACCGTTCACTCACTGCTGCTGAAGTATGGCAGTTATACCAGGGATTTGATTCCACCTTTTCTTATGTTCCGCAGAATGGAGATATCGTGACATGTATTGTAACAGCCACCGGAAATTGTTTGTCGAATAACCCGGATACCTCAAATGCCATCACCATGATCGTACATCCTTTACCCGCCAACCTGGGACAGGCAACCTCGAGCCTGAGCCAGGGTTTGATAGCCTCGTATCCTTTTAACGGAAATGCAAACGATGTAAGTGGAAATGGGAATAACGGGATTGTTTACGGGGCCACTCTCGCCGCGGACCGTTTCGGTAATGACAACAGTGCCTATTATTTTAACAATGCAAGCATACATGCACCTATAAGTTATTCGCCATCATTTACCACCTCTGTTTGGTTTAAATACCATTCTGTTCTAAGCAATACATACCCGACTTTCTTTGCATTGGGACAAGAGATTGCCTATTCGCAAGGTGATGTATGGTATGGTTCCGGCAAGTTGTATTCATCCATTTCCTTTGCCGACAACACCGGATTGTCAAAACTTTCCTCTGTTAATGTTTTAGATAATAACTGGCATCATGCGGTAATTTCTTATGACAGTATTACCAATCATGTACGTTTTTATATTGACAATGTTCAATTTCTGGATTCGATAAAAGACGGGCAGATAAAGAACTTTGATTACCTTGATATTGGCAGGTCAAATTCTCCCTGCTGCGGATACTGGAGTGGGACTTTTTTCAATGGAACCGCAGATGACCTGTCTGTTTATAATCGCGCTCTTTCATCCGAAGAGATCGGAAGCCTGTATACCGGCAATTACCCTGACCTGGCAGCCAGCCTTTCCAGCGATTCCATCTGCGTTGGCAACAATACTGCATTGAACATCCTGAATTCTCAGGCCGGCATTAAATATCAAATGCTGCTCAATGGTGCTAATTATGGAAATTACCTCACCGGAAACGGAAATACAATAGTATTCCCCATCAATGGTTTGATGCAAACCACCGCATTTACCATTCTGGCAACCAATACAACCACCGGTTGTTTTACCATGCTCGATTCCACATTTACGGTAAATGTGAGTAATCTGAATGCGGTTGTTTCTCCGGCTTCTACGATTTGCAGCGGTACAAATACCACCATTTCCGCATCCGGCGGTACCGGCTATATATGGAGCAACGGAATGACCACTGCCTCCATAACCGTTTCCCCGGCAGCAACCACGGTTTATTATGTTACCGTCACCAACGGAACATGGTGTATGGACAGTGATTCAGTAAAGGTCAATGTAA
>CAZVNF010000272.1:0-3973 GCA_964628215.1 uncultured Draconibacterium sp. | reverse complement strand
TGAATTAGCCAGATTTTTGGGAGTGGATGGAATCGAAGTACAAGCAGGTACAGCCGACGCTTTGCCAGTGGGGTGGAAAAAAAATAAAATAGCTGACATATTTGTGACATCGTCTGGGGGCACACCATTTAGAGCAAAAGATGAATACTACGTTAATGGAAATATTAATTGGATAAAAACAAAAGAACTCCTCGATTCATTTATTTTCGAATCAGAAGAGAAAATTTCTGAATTTGGGTTAAAAAATTCTTCAGCAAAAATATTTCCAAAGGATACAGTATTGATTGGAATGTACGGAGGAGTGCACGGAGAAGGGCGAAAATCAACACTCGGTCAACTTGGGATATTAGCTGAACCATCATCAACAAATCAAGCGTGTTGTGCATTTATCCCAAAAAATGAGCATTTTTATTCGTATCCATACTTATTTCTATTTCTTAAAACAAAAAGACTTGATTATTTGAATATGAGCATGGGGGCAGCTCAGCAGAATATAAGTCAGGATATAATATTGAATTCCATATATATTAACCCATCGAACGACATAATCAAACAATTTGATTCGATTGTTAAACCATTCTTTGAAGAGATAAAAAATCTATCACAGAAAAACACACTTCTTCAACAAACCCGCGACCTGCTCCTCCCCCGTTTGATCAGCGGGAAGTTAAGCGTGGAGCATTTGGTGGAACAAAACCCTGAAGGGGTGAAAGGATTTTAGTAACATATTAAATGATGAACTACCAACCCCCGGAGGGGTGATTTGATTATACCATGAAAAAGAACATTAAAAAGATCACGCCCAACAATAGCTTCACCGAATTTCTGCTATATACAACGCCGAACGGAAAGGTAAAGGTTGAAATATTTTTGCGCAATGAGAACATATGGCTTACCCAGGATAAAATCGCCCTGCTGTTTGGCGTTCAGCGTCCGGCCATTACCAAACACCTGAAAAACATTTTTGAAAGCGGCGAGTTAGCCGAACAGGCAGTTAGTTCCATTTTGGAACATACTGCAGAAGATGGTAAAACCTATAATACAAAGTTTTACAATCTGGATGCCATCATCTCGGTGGGCTACCGAGTCAACTCCGCACAGGCAACTCACTTTCGTATCTGGGCGACCGAACGGCTGAAAGAATACATCATCAAAGGGTTCACCATGGATGATGAACGGCTGAAAAACCCGGACAATATTTTCGGTCACGACTATTTTGAAGAGCAGTTGGCCCGGATCCGGGATATCCGGTCAAGCGAACGCAGGTTTTACCAGAAAATCACCGATATCTATTCGCAGTGCAGTGCAGATTATGATGCAACCAGTGAAACCACTCAAAAATTCTTTGCCACGGTGCAAAACAAGCTTCATTGGGCAATCAGCCGCCAGACAGCGGCAGAGATCATCCTGTCTCGCGCTGATAGTAAAAAAGAACACATGGGGTTAACCACCTGGAAAAATGCGCCAGGCGGAAAACTTAGAAAAACGGATGTTGCCATTGCCAAAAACTATCTGAATGAAGATGAGCTGAACAACCTTAACCGCATCGTTTCCATGTATCTCGATTATGCCGAACTGCAGGCAAACAATCACACGTTGATGAATATGCATGACTGGATTACCCGGCTTGACGCATTTTTACAATTCAATGAAAAGGAAATACTGACCAATTCAGGGAAAGTCACCGCCGAAATTGCCCGGGCATTTGCCGAAAGTGAATTCGAACAATACCGTGTGATTCAGGACAAATCGTTTGAGAGCGATTTTGATAAAGAGGTAAAGAAGATATCCGATAATTTAATTTAACCCGGTATGGCCTATTTGAACGAATCACACATTGAGGTTGCCGATATCAGTTTCTTTACAGATAAATTGGGCTATACCCACATTAACGCATGGGAGAAAAAGCTTCTAGGCAGAGAAAATCTTAAAGAGGTGGTTTTGAAAGACCGGCTGAAAACAAGCCTGTTAAAGTTAAACGAACATATTCCGCCAGCATGCATTGATTTTGCAATAAGTGAAATTACCAAAAGCCGTGCTACCCTGACTCCGGTCCTGGCCAATAAAGAGGTTTATGAACTTATTAAGAACGGCGTTCAGGTAACTTACAGAAACAAACAGGGGCATGAAGAAGATGATTATGTGAGGATTCTTGATTTCAGCCCGGTCAATGCAAATGATTTCCTGCTGGTAACACAACTAAGCATTGAATATCAGCTCACGCAGAACATTACACGCCGTCCCGACCTCCTGATCTATGTAAACGGGTTGCCCCTCGTGATGATTGAACTCAAGAATGCCACTGAAAAAGTAAAATCAGGGTACGATAAAAATCTGCAGGATTACCGGCGGGATATTCCCCAGTTGTTCTGGTATAATTTATTTGTGTGCATTTCGAATGGAATTCAAACCCGGGTGGGAAGCTTTACCGCACCCTGGGACCATTTTTTCTCGTGGTTGAAACTGACGGATACCTCCATTACGCATGACCAGCCGACAAGGGATGAGATAGAAAAAGAGAGCGCCAGAACAGGTGAGCATCTGAGTCTTAAAATTTTCGGAAAGGGCCTTTGTAAAAAAGAAACGCTGATTGATTACTTTGAAAATTTCGTTTTGTATCATAAGAACAAAGTAAAGATCATTGCCAAGAACCACCAGTTTTTAGGTGTAAACAATGCACTGGTTGCCCTACAGAACAAAGATCATAACAAAGGGAAACTTGGTGTGTTCTGGCATACGCAGGGTTCGGGGAAATCCTATTCCATGATTTTCTTTTCCAGGAAAATTCATCGGAAAGTTATAGGAAACTGGTCTTTTTTAATCATTACCGACCGAAAGGATCTGGACGGCCAGATTTACAGGAATTTCCTGGAAACCGAAACGATCGTTGAAACAAAAGATCAGAAAGAGAACTTTTTCAGGCCGGCCGATAAGGAAACCCTGAAAGATTACCTGCAATCAAACAGGGCTTTCGTATTCACCCTCATTTTTAAATTCGGAATTGAAAGCGGCAGGACATTCCCTCAGCTTACCGACAGAAATGACTGGATCGTCATCGTTGACGAAGCCCACAGGACACAATATAAAACGCTGGCTGAAAATATGAGGATCGGCCTGCCGAATGCGCAATACATTGCATTCACCGGGACACCGTTGCTCAGAAGCGAACTTACGAAAGATTGGTTTGGGCCTTATGTTTCAGAATATAATTTTGCCCAGAGTGTGGAAGATGGAGCAACCGTTCCGCTCTATTATAAAAAAAGCGTTCCCAGGGTTGAACAGGTAAATCCCGACCTGGTCAGAGATGCCGCAGCAATCCTCGAAAACGAAAACCTGTCGGAAGAGCAGAAGCTGAAACTTGAAAAAGAATATTCCACACTTCTCCAGGTTGTGAGGCGTGACGACCGTCTTGAAGAAATCGCCAGACATATTGTAAAACATTTTCCCTACCGGTTGGATGTTACAGACGATGATGGATTCAAGAGACCCATGAAAGCAATGGTGATCAGTATCGACAAATTCACCACTGTCAGGATGTTCGATAAGGTGCAGTACCACCTGAAAGAAGAAATCAAGGATCTCCGGAAAAAGATAATCGTTGAAAAAGATCCGGAGTTAAAAGCAAGGTACGAACGGGCGCTTATCTTTATGTCGGAAGGTGTGACCAGGATGGCTGTTGTGATCAGCCAGGAAGGCAGCGATAAGGAAGAAGAAAAAGTATTCAGGGAAGCCGGTCTTGATATCAGACCGCACAGGGAATTGATTGATCATCCTGATGATGACGGACGCAATATCGAAGATTATTTCAAAGATCCGAACAACACCTACCGGATTGTTTTTGTCACAGCGATGTGGATGACCGGGTTTGACGCACCGTCTGTATCAACATTGTACCTTGACAAGCCCTTGCAGAATCATTCCCTCATGCAAGCCATTGCAAGGGCAAACCGGGTAATTGAGGGCAAGAAAAACG
>CAZVNF010000271.1:0-3988 GCA_964628215.1 uncultured Draconibacterium sp. | reverse complement strand
AGCAATGTAAGCAATGTAAACAATGTAAACAATGTAAACAATGTAAACAATGTAAGCAATGTAAACAATTTACTTATTGAAGGGAATGAGTTAAAGATTGTAAAGGAACTATCGGGTGTTATATTTTTAATACATAATTTGCGGAAATCTGCGAGAAAATCTGCGGAAATCTGCGAGAAATTTTTCGACTTTGATAACCATTCTGGGTCCCACAGCAACTGGTAAAACCGAACTCGCAGCAAGGCTGGCCAATGAAATCAGCGGTGAGGTGATCAGTGCCGATTCCCGGCAGGTTTACCGGGGTATGAACATCGGTACTGGCAAGGATTATGATGATTATATCGTAAACGGCGCCCAGGTTCCGTTTCACCTGATCGATATTGTTGACCCGGGATATGAATACAACATTTTCGAATTCCAGAAAGACTTTCTTAAAACCTACAATGACATCATCGGCAGAAACAAAGTGCCGGTGCTCTGCGGTGGTTCCGGGATGTACCTTGAGGCGGTACTGAAAGGGTACCAGCTGGCAAAAGCAAGCAATGATGAGGCATTTCTCACGACACTGAAAGACAAAACACACGCCGAGCTGGTTGAAATTTTCGAATCGTACAAAACTCCCCACAACATCACCGACCTTGAAGACCGGGAACGGCTGATAAAAGCCATTAACATGGCCAGTTCTGCCACGGAAACCTTTGTCTTCCCAAAATTCGAATCAATCGTTTTTGGCATCAACTACCCGCGGGGGCTGGTTAAAGCCCGCATCAGCAAACGACTGGAATACAGGTTGGAACACGGGATGATCGGGGAGATAGAGCAGTTGCTCGCAAGTGGAATTACCCCGGAACGTCTGATGAAATATGGCCTCGAATATAAATTTGTAACACTTTTTCTCAACGGGAAAATTAGTCGTTCCGACCTTTATACACAGCTAAACATTGCCATCCGGCAATTTGCAAAACGCCAGATGACCTGGTTTCGCAGAATGGAGCGAAATGGCATAAAAATCCACTGGATCGATGGCAAAATGCCATTAGAAAAAAAAATAGCGGAGATAAGAGGCATTCTCGGGTGATCCCGTTACACATTAATTTCTCAGGCAGCGCAAAGGAAAGCCAAACGCTTTGAAATTAATATCAACATAAGAGCGGCCGCTGTATAAGAACAGGTACCAGCCATAATCTTCCATGGATGGAGTTCCGCACCAGTAAAAACCATAAGCACCTCTGCTGAGCAAAGCCCCGTTATTGCTGCTGAGAGTGCCTGCCGCATGAATCTTCAGTAACGAATTCCAGGGGCCGTTCCAGTCGGTCCAGTCGCCAGCGGCATCTGCATTTAACCATTCGGTTTTGGTGGGAATTCTCCACCCGCTTCCAAGTTCAAGGGAGCATGGATCATTTTCTGTTTGCCAGTAAATATTTTCAACAATCGAAGTAATCCATTCAGAATCAGGAGTCCGGAAGGAACCATTATGCTTAAATCCCTGTTTGCGGTTAAATTGCCAGTACCAACCGGCAGATAACTCTGAAACATCATCCACCGCTGTTGCCTGTCTGTCAGCACCAAGGTTGCTGGTAATCCAGCATTTCGCTGGTTCACCGGGAATATTGCTTACCGTATTATAGGTCACGGTTTTGGTAACGGGTGCCACGGCACCGGCAATATGATTTACAAGCACCGGGAAACCACATGTAAAAGAGGTGTACCTGAAAATATATGTTTTGCTGGTATCCGGGGTATCAGTATAGCAGTTTGAATGATTGCCCTGATAACCTGTTAAAACAAGGTTATCGTTTAAAGCAAACTGAAAAGGACCGGAAGAACCGGAAGATTTATAGTTTCCAAAATCCTCACCGGAGCCGCGGTAGGTTAAGGATGACTGTGTGGAGGATGGTTTTGCGGTCGAAACTATTTTTATCGATTTTGTTTCAGACTGAAATCTACAGGCAAAGACACAAATTCCCGCGCTCCCGGGAATGAACGAAAATTCATGGAACCCTTTCTCAAGGACCTGCTCCAACGAATTGATCACTCTGCCTTCAATATCAGATACCAGCACCATCACAGGCCCTGTTCCCGGTACAAATACTCTTACCAAAGTTTGATAATCCACAGGATTGGGCGAATTCTGAAAAACCCGGAGTCCCCCGGAAAAGTGTTTCAGATCATCTATCCCTACATTGCCTTTAAAAAAAACGGTATCAGGCCAATAAAGGGTTGTATCGCAGTTTCGGTCAGGGTTTTGAATTTCAATGCTGTCCAGTTGGGCGTAATTCCCGTCAATTGTCCCGCTGAATGTAAATGAAATACTGTTGGTCTGCGCCGAAATAATGGTTGAATAAAGGAGCAGCAACGAAGTTATTGCAACGATTACTGGTTTCATGGGAAAAGAATTTAAAATATGATTTGATGCCGCATTTCATGCAAAATTAAGTGTTGGCATTCATATATCCTAAATTACTTTTTCATGAGATTGTGAGCAAATCTGCCTTTGCCATCACCCCGGATTTTACTATCTTTGCCGATTCCAAAAAACGAAAATAATGAACTACGATATCATTGTCATTGGCAGCGGTCCCGGGGGATATGTTGCTGCCATCCGTGCTGCCCAACTGGGTTTCAGGGTAGCCGTTGTTGAACGGGCTGAACTGGGAGGGATCTGCCTCAACTGGGGGTGCATCCCAACCAAAGCACTGTTGAAGAGTGCCAGCGTTTTCCAGTATCTGAAACATGCATCCGATTACGGTATAGTTGCCGGGGAAGCCTCCGCCGATTTTCCGGCCATCATCAAGCGAAGCCGGGATGTGGCTGAACAGATGAGCAAAGGAATCCAGTTCCTGCTGAAGAAAAACAAGGTTGAACATCTTTCAGGCTTTGGCAAAGTTAAGCCGGGGAAAATTGTGGAGGTTACGGATGAAACAGGGGCAAAAACCGACTACTCTGCTAATCATATCATCCTTGCCACCGGAACCCGCTCCCGTGAATTACCCAATCTCAAACAGGATGGTAAAAAAATTATTGGCTACCGCGAAGCGATGACACTGCCGGTTCAACCCAAATCATTGGTAGTTGTCGGTTCCGGCGCCATAGGCTCTGAATTCGCATGGTTTTACCAGTCAATCGGCACGAATGTCACATTGATTGAAGTACTTCCCAATATCGTTCCCGTTGAAGATGAAGAAGTGTCAAAAGCACTTGAACGTTCCTTCAAAAAATCGGGAATGAAAGTGCTGTCGGGAGTTTCGGTCGAATCTGTCGACACCTCCGGCGATGGCTGTAAAGTAACAATCACCACAAAAAAAGGCGAAGAAGTCATCACATGCGATGTCGTGTTGTCTGCAGTTGGGGTAGCTACGAATATTGAAGGAATCGGGCTGGAAGAGACCGGTATTGCTACTGAACGGGGAAAAGTTCTGGTAGATACATTCTACAAAACCAATATCGACGGGTATTATGCCATTGGCGATATTGTGAAAGGCCCGGCTCTCGCTCATGTTGCCTCTCATGAAGGAATCATCTGTGTAGAGAAAATCGCCGGAAAACATGTTGAGCCCCTCGATTATGGCAACATCCCGGGTTGTACCTATACCCATCCTGAAATTGCTTCTGTTGGCATGACAGAAAAAGCAGCCCGGGATGCCGGGTACGAAATCCTGGTGGGCAAATTCCCGTTTACTGCTTCAGGAAAGGCTACAGCAGCAGGTTCGCGTGATGGGTTTATCAAGGTGATTTTTGATGCAAAATATGGCGAATGGCTTGGCGCTCATATGATAGGAGATAATGTAACTGAAATGATCGCAGAAGTTGTGGTTGCAAGAAAACTGGAGACCACCGGCAAGGAGATTATTGAAGCCGTTCACCCGCACCCGACTATGAGTGAAGCAATTATGGAAGCGGTGGCTGTGGCGTACGGGGAGTGTGTGCATTTATAAATAGCGAAATAGCGAAATAGCGAAATAGCGAAAATAGCGAAATATTGAAATTA
>CAZVNF010000270.1:0-3988 GCA_964628215.1 uncultured Draconibacterium sp. | reverse complement strand
TATTGTTTTCTATTGTGTCTAATGTGGTAATTTTTCGTAAGTTTGAAAACTCAAATATCAATCAACATGGAAACACCCAAAGCCCTCGAAATTCTTAAAATGGCCATCCTCATGGAGAAAAGAGGCCATGCATTTTATGCCAAAGTTGCTGAACAAACCCCTGATCCGGAGATAAAACACATTTTCCTGACAATGGCAGATGAGGAGACAAAACATGTAAAATTCCTTGCAGAGCAGTATGTCGGTTATGAGAAAAACCATACGTTTACAAAAGTTGATCTCCCCGATCTGGCCAATGAAGGTTTTGCCACGTTGATCCTCACTGACGATATGAAGTCAAAGATCTCTTCTGCAGGGTTCGAAGCAGCGGCTATATCTGCCGCCATCGACTTTGAAAAAAGGGCAGTGGAAGTCTATTCAAGACAGGCTGATATCTCAAACGATCCCAATGAGAGAGATTTGTATCGCTGGCTTGCAGAGTGGGAGGGAGGTCACCTGAAGATTCTCAGCGATATGGACAATGAGTTGAAGGAAAAGATCTGGAACGACAACCAGTTCTGGCCTTTCTGATCTACATTCCGGTCCGCATGGCCTCTACCGGGTCGAGTTTCGAAGCAGAATAAGCCGGGATTATTCCCGAAATCAACCCGATAATTGCGGAGACTCCAATCCCCAGGATTATATTTCCCTGTGTGAGCATCAGGCTGAAATCTGTTGTTAACGATACGATGAGAGTCAGCAGAAATATGATCAGCAAACCGAAAATCCCTCCGATCAGGGACAGAAAAATGGCTTCAAACAGGAACTGAAGCAGGATAAAGTAGTTTTTTGCCCCGAGTGCTTTCTGAATTCCGATGATGTTGGTTCGCTCCTTTACAGATACGAACATGATGTTGGCTATTCCAAACCCGCCCACCAGCAGCGAAAACCCGCCGATAATCCATCCAACCATCGCGATAACGGTAAACAAACTCTCAAAGCCTTTCGAGATGATATCCGTTTCGTTGATGGAAAAATTATCTTCAGCCGAAGGTTTCTGTTTCCTGATCGACCGCATGAGCCCGGTAAGTTCGTCGCGCAACTCAGCGTTTGATACCATGGGTTTCGCTTTAACCACAATCGTGGCGTCCATCTCCTTGAGGTCGACCAGCGTTTTGAAAAAGTTAATCGGCAGGTAAACTACCTTATCGTTCGAATTTCCAAAGAAATCCTCCCCCTCTTTGGTAATCACCCCCACCACTTCGATATTCCGGCCGAAAATCTTTATTTTCTTGCCCACCGGATCCCCCTCGGGAAATAGAGAAGTGGCAATTTCAGCCCCGATGATGGCAATGTTTTTACCGCTGGCCGATTCATTCATGGAAAAATACCGCCCGTCGCCCAGTTCAAATTTCCATACTTTGTCGAAGTCCTGCGAAACACCCATCACGCCTATATTCTCCATATAGTTATTCTGATATTTCACAGTTTTGTTCACCTGTACCATAAAAGCAACAGACTCGGCAAGGTTGCTGCGCTTTTCAATTTCACGCATGTCATCCAGCGATGTTTCCGGACGCTGCCAGTATTTCCACCAGGGATAATCGCCCCCCATGGCCCAGGGCCATTTCTGCACATAAAGCACATTGCTTCCCAGGGATGCGATGCTCTTTCTGATGGCATTTTCCATGGAGTCAAAAACGGTAAACACCGAAATAACACAGAAAATCCCGATGGTGATCCCGAGAAGGGAAAGGATCGTTCGGACTTTATTTACTATAATTGCTTGAAAAGCAAAAAGATAACTTTCCCGTATCAGTCGTAGGATCAATATCATGGATGCTGAGGTTTCTTTTTATAAACAGTAAAGGTAGTCATTTTTCAGTAGGGATCACTTTCTGTTCATCATTTGCTTGGTCCGGTATTTTTTGGTAACATTGCAAAGGTTCCCTAAAACCGATGTTAGACGCTGTCATTCTGTTATTGTTACAAATCGAAAACATATGAACGATCAGATAAAAATTAAATCTGCTCTGATTTCTGTTTATTCCAAGGATGGGATAGAGGATCTGGCGCGAAATCTTGAATCTTACGGCATTCAGATCATTTCAACCGGGGGTACCTATGACTTTCTGATGAGCAGGGGTATCAACGCCATTTCTATAGAATCCATTACCTCTTATCCCTCCATTCTCGGAGGCCGGGTTAAAACACTGCATCCTAAAGTTTTTGGAGGAATACTCTGGCGACGCAGCAATCTTGCCGATGTGGACGAGGTGCAGAAATATGACATTCCTTCCGTTGACCTGGTGATTGTTGATCTTTACCCGTTTGAGAAAACAGTGGCCACCACCGGTAATGAAAGCGAAATAATAGAAAAAATAGACATTGGAGGAATCTCTCTCATTCGGGCCGGAGCAAAAAATTTCGAACATGTTGTGGTTGTTCCTTCGGCCGATTCATTCCCGGTTCTGATGGAAACCCTGAAGAGAAACAATGGCTGTACAAACCTCAGCGACCGCAGGCACTTTGCAGCCCTG
Source organism: uncultured Draconibacterium sp. (assembly GCA_964628215.1). Taxonomy (GTDB): domain Bacteria; phylum Bacteroidota; class Bacteroidia; order Bacteroidales; family FEN-979; genus CAIVAT01. Next base: position 1,469 of record CAZVNF010000270.1, on the reverse strand, counting down.
GCATTTAATATTTCATCCAAATACGATACTGAAATATTCAATTATTTCAACCGGCTGGAAAATATCCAGGCATTCAAACAGAATATCTTAACTTCCTATCCTTTGCGTTACGGCGAAAATCCGCATCAAAAAGGTACTTTTTACGGAAACCTTGACGATGTATTTTCCAAACTGCATGGCAAGGAATTGTCGTATAACAATCTTGTAGATGCAGATGCCGCGGTTAACCTGATCAATGAATTTTCTGTTCCTACAGTGGCCCTAATCAAGCACACCAATCCATGCGGTATAGCAAGCCGGTCCTCCCTCAGGGAGGCCTACCTGGATGCGCTGGCCTGTGATCCGGTTTCTGCCTTTGGAGGCATCATTATTGTCAATGGTTTAATAGAACAGGACCTTGCTGTGGAACTGAACAAATTGTTTTTTGAGATTTTAATTGCCGACGGATATGAAAATGATGCCCTTAATCTCTTAAAGTCAAAGAAAAATAGAATAATTTTGCAAAAAAATTCGTTTGAGTTCTCATCCCGGCAGTTTAAATCGGTCCTGAATGGAGTTCTTGAACAGGAAAAAGACAAAGCGTCTGAGCAAGAATCAGAATTTCAATATGTTACCAATAAAAGGCCTTCGCCACAGGAAACTGAAGCGTTGTTATTTGCCAATAAAGTGGTTAAGCATCTGAAATCAAACACGATCGTACTGATTAAAAACAACCAGCTTATTGGCTGTGGCATGGGTCAGACTTCGCGTGTGGATGCACTGCGGCAGGCAATTCTGAAGGCGGTTACCTTCGGCTTTGATACAGCGGGTTCCGTAATGGCATCGGACGCATTTTTTCCTTTTGCCGATTGTGTGGAGATTGCCGATGAAGCTGGAATTACAGCAGTTATCCAACCGGGTGGTTCCATCAGGGATGTTGACTCTGTTGATTATTGTAATGAGCACGACATGTCCATGGTTTTTACCGGGATAAGACATTTTAAACATTAAATTTTTGATATCATGGGGTTGTTTACAAAAGAAATCGCGATAGACCTGGGTACTGCCAATACCATCATCATATACAATGACAAAGTAGTTGTTGACGAGCCTTCCATCGTGGCCATCGAGCGCAGTTCCGGCAAAATCATTGCCGTGGGAAAAAGGGCCCAGATGATGCATGGGAAAACGCATGAGAATATAAAGACCATCCGCCCGCTGAGGGGTGGGGTTATTGCCGATTTCCAGGCAGCCGAGCACATGATCAGGGCCATGATCAAGATGATCGACCTGAGAAAATCCTGGTTCCCTCCGGCGCTTAAAATGGTAATCTGCATCCCTTCAGGTATAACCGAAGTGGAGGAGAGGGCTGTAAAGGATTCTGCAGAGCAGGCCGGGGCCAAAGAGGTACGTTTGATCCATGAACCCATGGCTGCCGCCATCGGGATCGGGATCGATGTGCTGGAACCGATCGGCAACATGGTGATCGA
>CAZVNF010000269.1:0-3999 GCA_964628215.1 uncultured Draconibacterium sp. | reverse complement strand
TCAGAGAGTTTAAACAAAAAAATTAACCAACTCCGGTTTTACCGGACAACAATGACTTTTTTATAGCCTTCTAAAGTTGAAGCGGTTGTTAATAAATCACCGTCTTCAACTTTATCACTTTTCTTTGTAACACCGGTATATTGAGAAACTGATAAAAGATCTTCATCCCCATTATTGCTCCTTTCATTAATTTCTATGAAAAGATGCTTTATACGCGTGACTTCCCAATGCTCCGGAATCTCCCCCAGCCATTCCGCTCCTGATGGTTTATAAGCCGAATATTTAGGAAAATTGTTATTCATTGTCGTTTTGGTTTCCAATTTGTTTTTTTGAGGCAAGTATAAACTGATGCAGTTTTTGTTTCAGAAGGTTGTTTGGGATACATTCTGTAATATATTTAGCCACTTTAATATTGGCTTTGTCGAGCTGCAGCAACTCTACCAGTTCATTTTTCCCTTCGGCACAGAGAATAAGTCCCAGTGGACTTTCTTCTCCTGCTTCGGTTTCATGTTTTTCGAGCCAACGCAAATAAGCCTCCATCTGTCCTTTAAAGCCAGCCTCAAACTTTCCGATTTTGAGGTCAATGGCCACCAAACGCTTTAGTTTCCGATGGTAAAATAACAAATCCAAATGATAATCGTCGCCATCAATGATCATTCGTTTTTGACGCGCGACAAAAGTAAAACCCACCCCAAGCTCCAGAATGAATTTTTCCAATTCAAAAAGAATTGCTTTTTCAAGGTCTTTTTCACTGTAAGTGTCTTTCAATCCCAGGAAATCGAGAATGTAAGGATCTCTGAAAACGAGGTCGGGACTCAGCTTGTTTTCATTTTTCAGCAGATCTAACTCTTGCTTTATCAATTCCTGCGGCTTTTGCGACAGTGCCGTGCGTTCATACAACATCGAGTTTATCTTGCGTCTGAGGGTTTCTACATTCCAACACTCAAGACTACACATTTGTGCGTAAAAATCACGTTGCAATTCGTCTTTTAAGGGAAGCAATAATTTAAAGTGTGACCAGCCTAAATGTCGCCACAGAGTAGCGACATTCTCAGCATCGGGAAAGAGCTGAGCAAACTGAATGATTCGTCGCAGGTTCTTTTCTTCGAAATTATTGCCATATTCGTGAATCAATTGTCGCGACAAGGTAGCGACAATTTGTTTTCCATATTCAGCCCGTTGATTATTCAGTATTTCTATGTTAATTCTTGCTCCAATATTCCAATAAAGTGCGGTTACACCCGAAGATACAGCTTTACTTACCATGATCCGGGCATCGTCAATCAATTGCTGAATATCGGCAAAAAGCTGTTGCTGGTTTTGTTGAATTTCATTCATAGGTGATTCTAATTTCAATATGTAATGAATCAATGAATTTCTTTTCTGCTTTTACATCGCTTTAAAATAATCACATGTTTACTCCAGCTAATTTCTCGTACCAATGGTACGAGATTTTCATCTGATTGATATTCAACATAAAATTGGACCATCAACCAGAGGTTTCCTTCAGAAAAGCCACCCATTGACGGAAACTCTTTTTGATTTATGATAGTTTAAGTATTTCCCGTATCAACCCCTCACTCTCCTCTTCCAGTTTCAGGATATCTTCACTAACTTCCTCAATGGATCGTAATGGTTTATGCCGGTAGAAGTATTTATTAAAGCTGATCTCATAACCGATTTTGGTCGCGTCCAAATTGATCCAGGCTTCTACGACATGGGGTTTAACCTCCCTTAAAAAGTAATCGTAAATATTTTCTCGTAATGGCACATTTTCAGTGTCCCGCAGATCGCTTTCGGTTTCGTATTCAAGGTATTCCCCTTTCTTCCCGGTTGCATAATATCCGTAATCGGACAACCGGTTCTCTTCGCAATCGAGATGTTCAAGCAATTGGTCTAATTTGGCGCTTGCCAGTTTCACGGTCCCTTTCAGCACTTTTTCAGCGCCGGCATCGTACCAGCTTACCGCATTTAAAAGGATGTTTCGTTCAGAAGCTGAGAGCTTTGATTTGTTGGCTTTCAGGGCCGAATCCACCCTTTCCCTGAAAACATTGAAATCATTGAACTCCTCGCTGCCAATCACCTTCATCAATGCGGTTGCGGTATGCATCAGTTCCATCTGCCTGTTCCATGTTTCTGAACTGGTCAGGGTCTTCTTTTGATTAGTTTTCAGGTTCAGCTCCTGCTTATCACACCATTCCAGGAGTTCCTTTTCATATTTTGCCAGCTCGGTATAAATCTTTTCGCCCCAGGTTTCAAACGCCCAGGTCATGGGTTCCCTGAGGTTTTTGTCAAACCGGAGAGTCTTAATCCTATCGGCTGTAAATTGTGCTTTTAGTCTTTTCGGGCGTTCAATGGTTACTTTGTAATATCCAAAATCGGTGTTGTCGAAGATCCGGGATGCAATGCCCTCCTCTTCTTTGGTATCTGGATTAATTCTGCGCTCCACGAATTTCATTTCTGTATAGACCGACACAATTTCACGGATATGTTCCGGGGCAAATTCACAGTTTTTGTTTCCCAGGTTCTTACGAAGCTTTCGGAACAACAATCCTGCATCGATCAATTGCACCTTCCCTTTACGATTTGCCGCTTTGTTTTTGCTCAAAATCCAGATATAGGTTGTAATGCCTGTGTTGTAAAACAGGTTGTTGGGCAGTTGCACAAGGGCATCGAGCCAGTCATTTTCAATAATATACCTGCGGATGTTGCTTTCTCCGCCACCGGCATCGCCCGTGAACAGACTGCTGCCGTTATGTACCGAAGCAATCCGGGAGCCAAGGGCACTTTGCGACAATGGCTTCATCTTGCTCACCATTTCCATCAGGAAAAGCAACTGGCCGTCGGAGGAACGTGGGGTGGCATCAGCATTCTCTTCTATACCCCAATAGTCTTTAAGCCTGATCTGAAAACGGGGATCGATGATCTCCTTGCCTTCCTTGATATACTTCAGGTCGCTTGCCCAGGATTTGCCATAGGGAGGGTTTGAAAGCATGAAATCGAAGGTGGTGCCGGCAAATTCATCCGTCGACAATGTAGAACCCACCCGGATGTTCTCAGGGTTGTTCCCTTTGATCATCATATCTGATTTGCAGATGGCATAGGTTTCATCGTTGATCTCCTTGCCGTAAAGGTATACATCACCGGTTGCACGGATTTCGCCTTCTTCATCCTTGATGAAATTCTGGGATTCGGTCAACATCCCTCCGCTTCCGCAAGCAGGGTCGTAAATGGTAATGACCGGCGGCAGTCTGTCCTGAACAGGTTCAAAGATGATGTGGGTCATCAGGTCGATCACTTCACGGGGAGTAAAGTGTTCGCCGGCCTCTTCATTGTTTTCTTCGTTAAATTTCCGGATGAGCTCTTCAAATACATAACCCATTCCCAAATTTGACAATGGCGGGATTTTTCTTCCTTCAGGGTCATTTTTTTCAAAAGGAGTCAGGTTTATATAGGGGGAGGTGAACTTTTCCAATACATTCAGTAAAACATCCTTCGATGCCATGTGCCTGACCTGGCTTTTGAGTTTGAATTTTTCAATGATCTCCTTTACGTTTTTACTGAAGCCATCCAGGTAATCTTCAACATTGGCCTGAAGAATCTGCTGGTTGTTGGTGGCAGTGTCGTGCAGCCGTTGCAGGGTCCAGGAACTGATGTTGTAAAAAACATACCCTGATGCCTGTCTTAGGCCATTTTCATCCCATTCAGTAAATTTAGCCACATCCTTCTGGAATGCCAATTCTTCCATTACAGCTTCTTTGGTGGGTTCCAGCAGCGCATCCAACCTGCGAAGCACCACCATCGGAAGAATGACATCCCGGTATTTTCCCCTGACATATACATCGCGCAGGCAATCGTCGGCGATGGACCAGATAAACGAAACAATTTTATTGTGTACGGCAGTATTCATATTTATTTTTCAGCATTATAGTATACTTAATATTTCTCAAAGTCATTAAATAAGGGTAGTTTCAACAAATACTCTTTGATTTTCTCAAT